>JBJXGC010000244.1:0-7667 GCA_046154545.1 Dehalococcoidia bacterium
GACGAGGTCGAAGCCGCGGAAGCGGCGGGCCTTGCCCTCCGGCAGCGTCATCGAGCCGACCCAGCGGCCGCTGTAGCCCCTGCCATCGTCGTGCGGCCAGATTTCTTCGGGCGTGTACGTGGTCGGAGGCATGGCCGCGAAGATGCCCTTGAGGTAAGCGCGCAGGGCCTCCGTGCCCACGACCCCGGCGGCGGTGTTCGGGTCCTTATAGACCACATCCGGCGCGTAATAGACATCGACGAGCCTGTCGGCGTCCTTCTCGGTCCAGGCTTGAAGCCAGTCGGCGTTGTACTTCTCGATATCCATCTGTTCGCTCCGTTCAGGACTCAGGACTCAGGACTCAGGACTCAGGACGCGCCCCAATCCACTGGTTGAACTTCGGGGCGCGCTTCTCACGGAAGGCGGCCATGCCTTCGCGCGAGTCGGGGTGATGGTCGCTGATCGCGGTCTTCGATGCGATTTCGTCCAGGGCGTGGGCGAAGGTCAGTTCGGCGGCGTTGTAGATGCTGCGTTTGAGGAGGCGCATGGAGACGTTCGGGCCTTCCGCCAGCTCGGTGGCGAGGGCCATCGCTCGCGGCATCAGCTCCTCGGGCGGGACGACTTCGTGGACGAGGTTCAGCTCCTTCGCCTCAGCGGCATCGACGACGCGCTTGCGCATGAGGAAGTCCATGGTCCGGGCGACGCCCATGTGCTGGACGAGGAGGTACTGGCCGCCTTCATCCGGGAGGAGACCGAAGCGGAGGGTGGCGCTGCCCATCCGGGCGGTCGTCGAGGCGATGCGGAAGTCGCAGGCGAGGGCGAGGGAGAAGCCGCTCTGGATGGCGATGCCGTTCATGGCGGCGATCGAGAGCTTGTCCAGCCCCCGGATCATGGCGGCGATGGGTTGAGAGAGCATTCGGAGGCCGTCGTAAGTGCCGATGGCGTTGCGGTGGCCCCCCGGGATATCCGGCACCAGGGTCTCGCCGTTGTCACGCGGCTTGCCGCTGACATCGTCGCCCGCGCAGAACCCCCGGCCCTGGCCGGTGAAGACGATGACGCGGACGGCGTCGTCCATCTGGGCCTGGATGAGCGTCTCGACGAGGTCGCGTTTAATCCACTGGTCGAGGCCGTTGAGCTTCTCGGGGCGATTGAAGGTAATGAGGGCGATGCCGGGCTCTTTCACCTCGACATCGAAGCCGCGAAGGGACCCTGTCTGCATGGCGTTGCTCCCGCCGGTGTGGCAATCGCCATCTTCGGGAGATATGGGCGGTTGTCAACGCCCCTGACTAGCCGGAGTCTGCCTTGAAGAGGACGACAAGCGTCGCTTGCTCGCTATCGACGGCCGAGATCGTCACCCGGGCGACTCCCGGCAGCCCTGCGACCCGTTCCTCGAAGTCGAGAAGGGTGCCGAATCCGGCGCCGTGGGCCTCGATTCGCGCCCGGCTAATCGCTGGCGTCCGATGCGTTGGCGGGGTGCCTTCGGGGCCGGCACCGCTCAGGCCGCGGATGACGGTTTCGATGGCCGCGGCGGCCTCGATGAAGTGGTCGCGCAAGGCGAGGAGGGCGCTGGGCTCAGGCTGCGGCGTCCGGGGCGAGAGCGGGCACTCCGGGTTGGTGCAGCGGAACGCCGCGGAGGCATCCCCTTCCGGCTCCGATTCCCTCTGCTTGCGCTGACCAGTGCGCTTAACCATGGCGTCCCCAATCACGCGCGCCGGGCGGGTGACGCCCTCGGGCGCACGCCCATTGCCTCGACTATCGGTCGGACCCGGGAAGGCCTTAAGCGTTGACCTTGTGGCCGCCCCGCCACCGGACGGGGAGGACCTTGCGACGGGCTTACTTTGGCGCCGGCTGAGCACTGGCCTCTTGGGCCGATGGGCATCCCGCACGCGGGGCGCTCCGGGGGTGTAGGCTCAGAGAACACGACGGGCGACGCGACCCAGGCCAGTGGCCGTCAGCGCCCGGACGTACCGAGAGTGACGAGGTGGTTTCGCCATGACCTGTCCGCGTTGCGGTTCTCACTCGATCCTGCGAAGCCACGACAGCGTTGGCTGCTTCGCCTGCGGGCACATGCTTTCGGAGCCCAGCCGCGAGGTCTGGGACGCCGCCTGGGTCTCGCCGGGCTCCGGGCCACACTCAGGCCCTCCGGTCACCGACGAGGAGCGCCAGCTCTGGCGCCAGGACCGGCGCCGCTAAGCGGTTGGGCCTCATCGAGCCGGGCGTGGGCGGCCGGTCAAGCAGGCTTTCCCGACATCGCGGGCCTCCACCGATGTCCAGACGGCGCCATGTTGCCGATGATCGCCGTATGGCAGAGCCCGCCCGCACCCAGACCTACGACGACTACCTCCACGAACGGCGGCGCAAGTTCGCCGTCGTGCGCGAACCCATCGACTTCGAGGCTGCCCGCCTACGGAAACTCCTGGAGCGGACGAAGGACACGATCAACCCGTAGCGGTCCGCTGACCGGTTGAGGCGCCCAAGCTATACTCGACGCCACCAGGGGCGGCCACTCGCCGTCCATCTTTCGTGGAGTCCCCAACTATGCCGAGTGCTTCCAAACGAGAGTGGCTGCAGGGCACCTATGCCAAGGCCACGGAGCGCGCCAAAGAGCGCGCGAAGGTCTTCGAGACCACGGGCCAGATGCCGATCGAGCCGGTCTACACGCCGGACGATTTGAACGGCTTCGACCCCGCCCACGACCTCGGGTTCCCGGGCGAATATCCGTTCACCCGTGGGATCCAGCCGACGATGTACCGGGGCCGCTTCTGGACGATGCGCCAGTACGCCGGGTTCGGCACGGCCGAGGAATCGAACAAGCGCTACCGCTACCTGCTCGACCAGGGCCAGACGGGCCTCTCCGTCGCGTTCGACCTGCCGACCCAGATCGGCTACGACTCCGACGACCAGATGGCTCGCGGCGAGGTCGGCAAGGTAGGCGTCGCGATCGACTCGATCGACGACATGCTGACGCTCTTCGACCAGATCCCGCTGGACAAGGTCACGACCTCGATGACGATCAACGCGACGGCGCCGGTGCTGCTCGCGCTCTATGTCGCCGTTGGCAAGAAGCAGGGCGTGCCCCCGGAAAAGCTCGGCGGGACGGTCCAGAATGACATCCTGAAGGAGTACATCACCCGCGGGACGTACATCTACCCGCCCAAGCCGAGCATGCGCCTGATCACGGACGTCTTCCAGTACTGCAAGGCGACCGTGCCGGGCTGGAACACGATCAGTATCTCGGGCTACCACATGCGGGAGGCCGGTTCGACGGCGGCCCAGGAGATCGCCTTCACCCTCGCCGACGGCATCCAGTACGTCGAGGCGGCGATTGGGGCCGGGTTGGATGTGGATGACTTCGCCGGCCAGTTGAGCTTCTTCTTCGCCTGCCACAGCAACTTCCTCGAAGAGGTGGCGAAATTCCGGGCGGCCCGGCGCCTGTGGGCGACAATCATGAAGGAGCGCTTCAACGCGAAGAGCGCGCGCTCGCAGATGCTTCGCTTCCACACCCAGACGGGAGGGGCCACGCTCACGGCCCAGCAGCCGGAGAACAACATCGTCCGTACGGCCATGCAGGCGCTGGCGGCCGTGCTCGGCGGCACCCAGTCCTTGCACACGAACTCCATGGATGAGGCGCTGGGCCTGCCAACGGAAAAGGCGGTCCAGATCGCCCTGAGGACGCAGCAGATCATCGCCTACGAGAACGGAGTGGGGGATGTCGCCGACCCGCTCGGGGGCTCCTACTACATCGAAGACATGACCAACCGCCTGGAGCGCGAGGCGCGCGACTACATCAAGAAGATCGACGCGATGGGCGGCGCGCTGGCGGCCCTCGAGAAGGGCTTCCAGCAGAGCGAAATCCAGGAGGCGGCCTACCGTTACCAGCTTCAGGTCGAAGCCAAGGAGCGCGTCATCGTGGGCGTCAACGACTTCAAGAACCCGGAAGCCCCGGTGGAGCTGCTGAAGCTGGACCCGACCATCGGTCAGCGTCAGGTCGAGAAGCTTCAGGCGTTGCGCGCGAGCCGGGACAGCGCCGCCGTCAACGCGCTCCTGGCGCGCCTCGAGACTGCGGCGAACGGCCCGGACAACCTCCTCCCGGTCATCGTCGAATGCGTCGAGGCCCGGGCGACATTGGGCGAGATCAGCCACACGCTGCGGCGGGTCTGGGGCGAGTACCAGCCGACGGTGGTCATCTGATGGCCGACGATATGCTGGGCCTCGCTGACGAACGCCGCCGTCTCTTCGCCGAGCTGGAACTCGAACGCAAGCAGCTGATCCGCAACATCGAGACCTGCCGCATCCGCGATATCGAACGAAAGTTTATCGGCGACTGGTCGCTGAAGGACATCATCGGGCACGTCTCATCGTGGGAGGCGGAAGTCGTCTCATCCGTGCGAGAACTGCGGGAAGGGAAGCGGCCGGCCATCCTCGACTTTGACCAGGGCGGGCTCGACCGCTGGAATCGCGACCACGCCGAGCGCAAGCGTGACCTCAACTTCTGGAGCGTGTTCGAACAGCTCAAGGGCGGCCGGCTGCGGCTGCTCGAAGAGTTCGACAACGTGAGCGACGAGGACCTGATGGGCGACGGGTCGCAGTACGCGGTCCTGGTGCGGGCCACGCTCGACCACGACCGTGAGCACTGGCACGAGATTGCGGCAGTCCTCGCCGGGATGAGCGGCGCGCGCCATACGGGGCCTGTCTCGGTGCCCGCAGAGGCCCACGCCAGCTCATGAACACGGTCGAGCGGGTCCGCCACGTCGCCCTCGCCGTCGCGGATGTCGATGAGATGCTCCGGTTCTACCGGGACACGCTCGGCGTCGCCGTCGCTTCCGACGGTGTGGCCGATGGGGCCCGGCAGGTGCTCCTCCCGGTCGGGAAAAGCGCGGTGCTGCTCGTGGCAGCGCCGGCCGATGGGGGCATCGACCATGTCTGTTTCGATGCCGCCGGCGCTCCAGAAACGCCGGTTATGCTCGATGCCGGTGAACATCTCGGGCTCAGGATCGCCCTCGCCGCGCCCTCGGCCGCGGCCGTGCCACCACCGGGCAACGTCGAGTGCATCGACCACCTGGTCATTTCGTCGGGCAACAGCGCCGTCGTGGCGGCCCACTTCCGTGACGCCCTGGGCCTGGAGATCAAGCGGACGATGTCGCGCCCGGGCACGGGCAGCCACCTGGAGTTCGGCAAGCTGCACGATGTGGTCCTCGAGTTCGGGGGCCCGCCCGAGCCGCGGCCGGGCGAGGTGAGGGCCGCGTTCTGGGGGATCGTGTTCACCGTGAAGGACCTCGACGGCACGGTCGCCACCTGCCGCGCCGCTGGCTACGAGACCACGGACCCGCGACCGGCGGTCCAGCCCGGCGCGAAGATCGCGGCCGTGAAGCACGGCACGGGCGTGCCGTTCGCACTCATCCAGTACAACGCCATCGCGGTCTAATGGTCGTCCCCGCCGGAGTCGCTCAGCGAGATCGACGGCGCTGAGGAGTGCGGCCTCACGCCTGCGGTTCAGTGTTGTGGTCGTCCCCGTGGCCGCTGGATGTGGCCAGGCCGAGCGCCGCCGCGATGTGTGATGCCGTTTCGGCCGGGCTGAGCAGGGACGTGTCCACCTCGATGTGAGGAGTGATCGGCGGATAGGCGAACGCCCCCGCCGCCCGCAGCTCGCGGTAGCGGCCGGGGTGCTGGATTTTGCCGTGAAGGCGGCGCGATTCGCCGGAGACACGCCGTTCGATAACCTCTTCGGTCGCGGTGAGCGAGACAAGGCTGACAGGCGCGCCGAGCGGTTCGAGCCGTGCCACGAGGCGGTCGATGAACCCCTCGCGGACCGTGTTCTCGGGCGCAAACGTGAAGATCAGGCCGGGCAGGTGGGCGGCGGTGGCCTCGCTCAGGACATCGAGCCAGAACCTCTCCCGCAGTTCGATAAACGCCGGGCTGCCGAACGGGAAGACGGCGAGGAGGGCGTCCACGACCAGGTGGTTGTGGAAGATCGGGAACCCCGTCAGCGTGCTCAGCTCCCGGGCAACGGTCAGTTTTCCCACGGCGGGTGGCCCGCAAAGCACCAGTAACTTCACCAGCCCATTGTAGCCGCGGGAAACGCGTCTGGCTGCGGGCGATGTCCGCCCGCAGCCAGGATTGGATGGTTCTACATCGCGTTGAACGTCTCGTAGACCTCGACACTGCCGTTCCCGGCGAGGACGGGGCAGCCCTTCGCGAGCTTCGTCGCCTCGTCGAGCGAGTCGGCCTTGATGACGGAGTAGCCGCTCAGGGCGGAGGCCCCGCCTTCGGCCACAGCGCCACCGGACTTGATGGTGCGCGACGGCCCGCAGGGGTTGCCGCCGTCAACGACGGCCGGGCCCATGCCGCCAAACCACGCCATCCAGGCCTGCATGACCTTCTGCTGCTCCTCCGGAGTGTCGCCCATGCCGCCGCCCTTGTAGACCAGGAGATAGTTTGCCATTTCGATGTTTCCTTTCGTTCTTGAGGCCCGTTCTCGGTCCGAACCTGCGCCGCGCGAGGTTCGTGACCCGGCCTCACCTACATGACGCACGGCGCGTCCCCAGATCGACACCGCCGTCCGTTTTTTCCTTAGCCCGACGGCCAGGGAGGGCTCCGGTCCTCGGGGTTGGGGGGTGAAGGACGCGACTCGCCGCCAGCCTCTCGCCGGGCGACCAATGCCGCGAAATACCGCAATACCGCGAAAAAAGCCGCAATACCGCAATTGACCGCACGGCAGGCAGAGTCGGAACCCCCGTCGCGGACTCTTTGTACTGATAACCACGACTGACGGCTGACGGCTTATCACTTACGGCCAACGGCCAACGGCCAACGGCCAACGGCCGCCTCCGTTCGCCCCCAACCGCCGTTACGGTTAAGCTACCGGCTCACACAACGACCACGGAGGGACCTTTCGTGTCCGACCGCCCTTTCAGCGTCCTCGGCATCCAGCAGATCGCCGTCGGCGCCCTCGACAAGCAGGACCTGCGCACCTTCTGGATCGACGTCATGGGCCTCACCGTCACCGGGACGTTCCGCAGCGAGTCGGAGAACGTCGATGAGGACATCGCCGTCGCCGGTTCCGGCCCGCTCAAAGTCGAAGTCGATCTGATGCAGCCGATCGACCCGGAGAAGAAGCCGGCCGTCCACATTCCGCAGCTCAACCACATCGGACTCTGGATCGACGACCTTCGCGCGGCCGTGGCCTGGATGGACACGAAGGGTGTGCGCTTCACGCCGGGCGGCATCCGCAAGGGCGCCTCCGGCTTCGATGTCTGCTTCGTCCATCCCAAGGGCAACGAACAGACGCCGATCGGCGCCGGTGGCTGCCTCGTCGAACTCGTCCAGGCGCCACCCGAAGTGATCGACGCCTTCAAGCGCGTAGCCGCCCACTAAACTGACCGCAGGGAACGCAACATGAGTGCTCCAGCAACCACGAAGATCCGTGTCCTCATCGCCAAGCCGGGCCTCGACGGCCACGACCGTGGCGCCAAGGTCGTCGCCCGCGCCCTCCGCGACGGGGGCTGTGAAGTCATCTATACGGGGATCCGCCAGACGCCCGAGATGATCGCCGAGGCGGCCCTCCAGGAGGATGTCGATGTGGTCGGCCTGAGCATCCTCTCGGGCGCCCACCTCGAACTCTTCCCGCGCGTCGTCGCCGAGCTGAAGAAGCGCAAGGTCGATGACGTCCTCCTCTTCTGCGGCGGGAT
>JBJXGC010000235.1:0-3238 GCA_046154545.1 Dehalococcoidia bacterium
GAGTAGAGGACGCCAACGGCCGCGACGGTCTTACGTGTGCCCTTCACATAGGGCCAGCCGTCGTGCCACTCAGGGTCAACCTCGATCAGTTCGCCGATGTCGAAGGCCGGGCGCATCCTCACGCCGAATATCGTAGCAGAACCGGGGCGCCGATCCGGCGTCCCTAGACCTCGCGCCAGTTCAACTCCCAGATCCGCACGGCTTCGTCCATGCCCTTGAGCGCGACCTCGCCCCGGCCACCGAAGAGGAAGCCTTTGCCGGCCACAAGCTGGCGGACGACATCGGTCACCAGGATTTCCCCGCCAGCGGCCTGTGAGGCGACCCGCGCTGCGGCGATGACGGAGGTGCCGAAGAGGTCGTGCTCTTCAGCGATGGGCTCACCCGCGTTCATGCCGATCCGGATGCGTATCGGCTCGCCCGGCCGCTCTGCGAATGCGCGCTGCAGTGAGACCGCGCAGTCGAGGGCGGACTGGACGCTGGTGAAGCTGGCGAGGAAGCCGTCGCCCATGGACTTCACCTCGCTGCCCCCGTAGGCCAGCAGGGCTTCGCGTGTAATCCGCTCATGGTCGCGGAGGACCTCCCGGCCGGCGGCGTCGCCGAGCCGCGACATCATCTCCGTGTGAGCCTGGACGTCAGTGAAGATGATGATTCGCAGCCCGCCCAGGACTTCCGCCTGCGGGCCGGCGGACGGCGGGAGGAAGTCCTCGAGCGCCGCGAAGACGGGCGCCGGGTCGTTGAGGAAGGGGGCGATCGAGTCACCATCGAGCATGACGAGTCGGGCGCCGGGCAGTCGCTGGGCGAGCCGGAGGCCGGCCTTCGGGTCCATCACGGCGACCTGGCTGCGATGGATGACCAGTGTCGGCGCCACGACATGGGGCATCGCCTCTGACACGTCAATGCCGCGAAACGTGTCGATGATCGAGGCCATGGCGGCGGGCGTCACGGCCTCGCGTACGAGGCCGGCGAGCGCGCATGCCGCCTCGGGCGCGCCGCTCCCGGCACAGGAGGAGGCGATCGTCTCGGTATAGAGCCGGAAGCTCGCGTTCAGCAGCGGGCGCTCCCAGTCTTTGTCCGGTGGGGGCGCGGTGTTGCGGTGGTACGAGCACCAGAGGACGAGATGCGAGACACGCACCGGGAAGGCCGCGGCGTACTGGATCGCCACCGGCCCGGCATGGGCGATAGCCATGATCGCGAATCGTTCGAGGCCCAGGTGCTCGACCACCGCCTCAAGGTCCGCGAGGTGGGTATCGAAGGTCATCGGCCCGGTATCGCGGTCCGAGAGTCCCATCCCGCGCGGGTCGTAGCGGACGACGCGGTACCGGGCCGCGAGCCGTTCGAAGAAGGCACGCCACTCTGGCATCTGCCACTCGAGCTGGAGGTGGCTGAAGGGGACAGCCGGCATGATCACGAGCGGTACGCCCTCACCGAGCGCCCAGAAGGCGATGCTCGCGCCATCGTCGGCCGTTGCGTACTGAATGCGCGGTTCCACGCGGGAATTATGCCACCCGCGACGCTGTGGGGGGCCGGTCGTGCGGACCAAGGCTGTTCCGCCCAAAGACGGAGCGCCCGCCCGGGCAAACGCCCGGTTCCCGGCGCCGCCCCGCACTGTCCAATGCAAGACGACACACCGCCCGCCGTAACGGGCCACAAAGGGGACGACATTGTTCTATCGACGAGGTACCTCGCCGCTCGACGGCATCGAACCACCATTCTCAGGAGAACTACACATGACCGGTCTTGTTACAGAGTCACGCGGCCCGCAGGTCGCGGCGCCGGCTTCCAGGCCCTTCGCCGTCCGGGCGGAAGGGGTCGTCAAGCGCTACGGCAGCAATGGGCACACGGTCCACGCCTTGCGCGGAGTCAACATCGCCGTGCGGCAGGGCGAGATGCTCGCCATCATGGGCCCCTCCGGCTGCGGGAAGACGACGCTCCTGAACGCGCTCTCAGGCCTCGACGACGTGGACGAGGGGTTCATCGCCATCGGCGGGACGGACATCGCCACGATGAGCGACCGGGTCCGCACCTCCTACCGGGCGAACAACATGGGCTTCATCTTCCAGACCTACAACCTGCTCCCCGTGCTTTCGGCCGTCGAGAACGTGGAGCTGCCGCTCGTCGTCTCAGGGACGCGCCCGAAGGAGGCGCGCGCCCGTGCACTTTCGGCCCTCGACCGGGTCGGCCTGGGCGAGAAGGCGAACGCGCGGCCTTCGCAGCTCTCGGGCGGGCAGCGCCAGCGCGTCACGGTCGCCCGGGCACTGGTGAACAACCCCGCGATCGTCTGGGCGGACGAGCCCACGGGCGCCCTCGATTCGACCACGGCCGGCGAGATCATGACCCTCATGGAGACGCTCAACCGTGAGCAGGGCCTGACCTTCGTGATCGTGACCCACGCACCCGAGGTGGGCGCGCGCTGCCATCGCACCATCCGGATGACCGACGGCCGCATCGTGAGCGAGGAGCGTGCCGCGTGAAAGAGCTATTCGGGGCACCAACCAGCACCATCGCCATCGTCCTCGTCGCCCTCCTCGGTGTGGCCATCGCCACCGTCGCGGTCATCGCCATCAAGAACCGCACCTGGTTCCGGATGGGCGTGCGGAACCTCCCTCGGCGTGGCGTCCAGACGGTCCTCGTCGTGGCCGGGCTGATGCTCGGCACACTCATCACGACCGCGGCCTTCGTCACGGGTGATACGATCGACCATTCGCTGACGAAAACAAGCTACGACCTGCTTCAGCGCTCCGACCTGGAGATCGCCTGGAACGGCGAGCGAGACTTCGGGCGCGACGTCGGCGCGGCCAGTGCGGGCGAGCAGGCGTATGTCGACGGCAGCGTCGTGGAGGCGCTCGAACAGCAGTTCGCGAATGACCCGGACATCGCCGGCTTCCTGCCGGCGCTCTACGGCCAGGCAGCCGTGAGCAACGTCCGGACGGGCGTCGCCTCACCCGTCATCGAAGTCGCTGGCTACGACGCCGCGCGGCTTGGCCGGCTCGGGGGCCTGCGTCTCACGGGCGGCGGCCAGGCCGACCTGGACCTCCCGGCTGGTTCCGCCTACCTGAACCAGCGCGCGGCCGAGGACCTCAAGGCTCGCACCGGTGACACCCTCTCGGTGACGGTCGCGGGGCAAAGCCATGCCTTCAAGATCGCCGGGATCGTGGAGAACGAACTCGCCTCAGGAGAGCTCGGACTGGGCTACGCCAGCGTGCCGGGCGGCCTCGCCCTTCCCCTGGAGCAAGTGCGC
>JBJXGC010000257.1:0-2839 GCA_046154545.1 Dehalococcoidia bacterium
AGGTCGCCCGGACCCCAGTAGCGGAAGGCCTGGCCCTCCCGGACGTCGATCAGGTCCTCGGGGATGTCCGGGTCGCAGTAGTAGACGTGCTGGACATCGACCAGGAGGGTGGCGAGGTCGGCGTGGCGGAAGGCCCGGTAGAGCTTTAGCTCTTCCAGGAGCTGGCCTGTCTCCTCCTCGAACTCGCGCAGGGCAGCCGCGTCTGGCGCCTCGTCCGGTTCGATCAGGCCGCCCGGCAGCGACCACACCCCGGGGCTGCGCTCTGGCGGGAGGTCCTCGTCGCGGAGCTGGAGGAGGACCCGGCCCCAGCGGTCCATGGCGAGCACGGCGACGCCCTGTTTGTAGGCCCGTTTCGCGGCCAGCGTCCCGCGGTACTGATCGCTCGCGAAGAAGGCCTCGAGGAGATCGCGCGTCCAGGGGTTCATCGGGAGGGCAAGCGCCTCCCCGGGCGCCCAGAAGCGGAAGTCCAGGCCCTCGTTCACCTCGATCGCCGCTTCATCGACCGGGTCGTCGGCGAAGAAGACCGGGAGCGTGCTGGCCAGCTGACCCGGGAAGGTGGCAGACGAGGCGACCCGCCAGAAGCGCAGCCGCTCCAACTTCAGCCCCGTCTCTTCGGCGAATTCGCGAAGGGCCGTCTGGCGCGGCGTCTCCTCGCCCTCGCGGCGGCCGCCGGGGACGGTCCAGCGCCCGTAGCCGGCGGGCGGGATGTCGTCGTCGCGCTGCTGGAGGAGGACGCGGCCGCGGGCGTCCATGAGGATGACGGCGCTGCCGTCGTGGTCGATCGTCTCTTCGCTCCGCGGCGTTGCTGTCACAGACTCACTGTAGCGCAGGTCGTGGCCGGGGCGCGCCCTCGTATGGGAGCGCGGACCGGCCCACGCCACCCGCGGCGAGGGAGGGCCGCGACTCCTGCGGGGCCACCTGGGTGAGGGTTACATGCGGCTGAACTCGAGGCCTTCGAGGTTCCCCTCCTCGCGCCACTCGTCGAGGATCTTCGAGAACTTCATGATCCCCGGCGCGTAGGGGCCGTTCCGCCGGATCATCTCGCCGTTCGGCTGGCCCTCGTTGTTGTAATAGCCCGGCGTGCATGATTCGAGGAAGCCGATGCTCATCACCGAGGCTGCTATCACCTTCTCCGCCCAGGCCTGTTCCGCCTCGCCCGCCACGTCGATCGTCCGCGCCTCGTGCTGGCGGGCGTGGTCGATGATGTAGCTGATGTGGCGGCTCTGGACGTCGAGGACGTGGGTGATGTTCGCGCTCCCGCCCACCTGGGAGAGGGCGACGATGAAGCAGTTCGGGAAGCCCCGGGTCTGCATGCCGTAGAGCGTCGAGACGCCGTCGCGCCACTTCTCGCTCAGGGCGAGGCCGTCGCGGCCGTAGACCTGGTAGCCGGCGCGGCGCTCCAGGGCGGTGCCCACTTCGAAGCCGCTGGCGTAGATGATGCAGTCGACTTCGTACTCGACCCCGTTCGCGACCACGCCCCGCTCGGTGATCCGCTCAGCCCCGGCGCCCTGCGTGTCGATGAGGGTGACGTTCCCGCGGTTGAAGGTCTGCAGGTATTCGTCGTGGAAGCAGGGCCGCTTGCAGAACTGGCGGTAGTACGGCTTGAGCGATTCGGCCGTGTTCGGGTCGTTGACGATAGCCTCGGCCCGTGCCCGGATCTCCTCCATCTTTTCGAAGTCGGCGAGCTCGAGCGCGCGGGCGAGGTCTGAGTCGCCGTCCACGGTGCGCCGGGCGAGCTTGCCGATGATCTCGGTCCAGCCGTCGGAGACGAGATCGACGTCGGCGCGGCCCCCGGAGACGAGGGTCGAGAAGTTCTCCTGGCGGTACTTCTGCCAGCCGGGTTCGAGCGATTTCGCCCATTCCGGGTCCGTCGGCCGGTTCGCCCGCACGTCGATGGACGAAGGGGTGCGCTGGAAGAGGTAGAGCTGCTTCGCGCTCGCGCCAACGTGGGGGACGCACTGGACGGCTGTGGCGCCGGTGCCGATGATCGCCACCCGCTTGTCCTTCAGCCCCTCGAGGTTGCCGTAGCTGTCACCGCCGGTGTAGTCGTAATCCCAGCGGCTGGTGTGGAAGGAATGGCCCTTGTAGCTCTCTATCCCGGGGATGCCCGGCAGCTTCGGCCGGTTGAGCGGCCCGTTCGCCATGCAGACGAAGCGCGCCCGGAAGCGGTCGCCGCGGTCGGTCGAGACCGTCCACATGCTCTCCGCCTCGTCCCAGCGAAGTTCGGAGATCTGGGTCTGGAAGAGCACATCGCGATAGAGGTCGAAGTGGCGGGCGATGCGCTGGGCGTGGGCGAGGATCTCGGGCGCCTTGGCGTACTTCTCCGTCGGCAGGTAGCCGACCTCTTCGAGGAGCGGCATGTAGATGTAGGCCTCGGTATCGCAGGCGGCGCCGGGGTAGCGGTTCCAGTACCAGGTGCCGCCGAAGTCGCCGGCCTTCTCGATCATCCGGATCTCTTTGATGCCGGCCTCCCGCAGGCGAGCGCCAACGAGCAGGCCGGCGTGGCCGCCACCGATGATCGCGACCTCGACGTCGCTGGTCACGGGCTCGCGCTCCACCCGCTCGACGTAGGGGTCCTCGGTGTAGTGGGCGAACTTGCCGGCGATCTCCAGGTACTGCTCGTTCGCTTCAGGGCGGAGGCGCTTGTCGCGCTCGATCCGGTACTTCTCGCGCAGGGCGTCGGGGTTGAAGGGAAGGGTGCTGGTCTCGGCCATGGTGTTCTCCTGGGGGTGTTCCGCCCGCGATTGATTCGTGGGAGGCGAACGAAACGGCGTACTGCGGATGCTAGATATCGAAGGCTGGCGGCGCAAGGCAGCCTCCCGTAGTTGCGAACCACCGC
>JBJXGC010000258.1:0-8159 GCA_046154545.1 Dehalococcoidia bacterium
CGCATCAGCGAAGACTCGTTACGGCGTCAGCTCCCGCGAAGGGGTCGGCCCGACACCGGTCGAGCGGGCCGCAGCCCCGCCGAGCGTCGCGCGCCCGAGCCGATCTCGATAGATCAGCTCACGTCGAAGGTGCGTCGCTCTTATCCAGAAGAGTTCTGCCTGGCGCTGATTTTCAAGGCTCCAGAGCTGGAATCGAGGGCTCGAGCCGCAATTCGCGATGAATTCTTCAGCATGAGCGTAAATTTCGAGCTTCTTAGGCGTTGGAAGAATGGGGAAACTGTTACGGAGGCCGACTCTGAACTATGGGAGCACTACCAGACGGTGCTCCAGACCAGTACGCCCCAGATTGAAATGGGCAAGGCGGAAGAGGCGTTACTGAGTTGTGTGGCCGGACTTGAAAACGATAGAATACGGGCGGTCAAAGAAGCCAGTGCTCTGGCCCTTGTCGAGGGTGAGACAGGGGTACGGCCGGGTAACGTTGCGTCCATTGCCAGGGATCGGTTGGAAGCAGGCCGAACCGAGGCAGAAGAGTCGGATAGCCCGGAGGGAGCTGTCGCGTCACTACTGCTCGAAGACACCAAGATGGGCCTGCGTCTCCACGCCCCAGTCGAAAACAGACAACCCGGCCAGACAGCCTCAACGACAACGACAGGGCCTTTGCAGTAGGCTACACAAGGCGACGTCACACAGGCGGCTGCCTAACTTCATTTGCACAGCCGCGTGAGAAGGTGCCAAGCATGACAAATCGCGTATCCCTTGACGGCGCTCCCGCCACCCCGTCTGGCGAAGTCGCCAGCGAAGGCGGAGTCGGCGAGGATTCGTTCCGTCGGGTCGCCGATATGCTCGAGACTCGTACTCGAGAGCTCGGCACCACCGACATCTGGTCGGAGCCCGAGATCAAGGTCGACGCCGACGATGAGCGTGAGGTTGCCGCCACAGCCAACCTCGAGGACCAGGAAGGCATCGACGACCCGGTACGCATGTACCTGCGGGAAATCGGTAAGGTCTTCCTGCTCTCGGCGGCCGACGAAAAGCACCTGGCCCGTCAGATGGAAGAGGGTCAGCACATCGAGGCCATCGAAGCCACGTGGCTGGCCGAGCACGGCACGATGCCGACGGCGGTCGAAACGGCGATCATGCTGTTCGAGCAGCTCCATCAGCTGCAGCCCGTGCTCGACATCGCTATCAAGCACCTCAACCTGCCGCGAGACTGCACCCTCTCCGAGCGCATGGGCGACCCCATCCTGCGGGCGCGCATCGACGCCGAGATGGACCTGGAGTTCGCCGAGGTCGTCGCCAACGCTCTGAATATCGAGCCCGAGGACGCCCCACGCTCCATCGTCCGCCTGTCGATCGTCACGCATATCCTCAACCCCGAGATTGTCATGAGCATGTCCCGGGCTGCCGGCGAAGACGCGCTGCTGCCGCCCAACCCGGCGATCGCTCTTACCGCCCTCGCAACCTGTGAGGATGAGCTCAGCTACTACTTCAGCAAGCTCAAGCGCGATGGTCTCGCCGCCGAGAAGAGGCTCACGGAAGCCAACCTCCGCCTGGTCGTCTCGGTCGCCAAGAAGTACATCGGCCGCGGTATGTCTCTCCTCGACCTGATCCAGGAAGGCAACATCGGCCTAATCCGCGCGGTCGAGAAGTTCGACTACCGCAAGGGCTTCAAGTTAAGCACCTACGCGACCTGGTGGATCCGCCAGGCCATCACCCGCGCCATCGCCGACCAGGCCCGCACCATCCGCATCCCCGTGCACATGGTGGAGACGATCAACAAGCTCGTCCGCGTGAGCCGGCGCCTCGTGCAGGAGTACGGCCGAGAGCCGACGAGCGAGGAGATCGCCCGGGGTATGACGGAGTCGGGCAAGCAGGACCAGTCGGCCGTCTACACACCCGAGCGGATCCGCGAGATCCAGAAGGTCTCGCAGGAGCCGGTCTCCCTCGAGACGCCGATCGGCGAGGAGGAGGACAGCCACCTCGGCGACTTCCTCCCCGACGAAGGCGCGCTCGCCCCGGCCGAGGCGGCCAGCCAGCAGCTCCTCCGCGAGCAGGTCGAGGATGTCCTGGCGAGCCTTACCAGCCGCGAACGGCGGGTCCTCCAGCTCCGCTTCGGCCTCGAAGACGGCCGCAGCCGGACCCTCGAGGAGGTCGGCCGCGAGTTCGGCGTCACCCGCGAGCGGATCCGCCAGATCGAGGCGAAAGCGCTGCGCAAGCTTCGCCACCCGAGCCGCAGCCGGAAGCTCAAGGACTATCTGGACTGAGATTCAGTCTCGTGGAGGCCGGTTCGGATGGACGACAGCGTGACGGTGACTCTTTCCGGGCGCGCGCTCGAGCTGGCGCAGCGGGCAGTGGAGCGCGGGTACTGTGACTCGGTCGCAGACGCGGTCGATCGGGGCCTCCAGTGCATGTCGGCGATGGATTTGGAGGCGGAAGAGCTGGACGACCGCTGGTCGGCCGAGTTCACGAAGGAACTTCGCGCGAGCCTCCAAGAAGCGATAGTGGCTCTTAGAGACGGCGTTCCGAAGGCGGACTCACCTGAGTATTGGGAGCACCTCCGGTTGGGAGCGATCGCGAGGGCAACGCAAGCGATGCCCAGCCGGGCGAGTTGACGGCTCACCGTTTCTCCGTTCGGGCCGAGGTGGACATGGCGGACATCTCGCTCGACATCGCCGTCAACAGTGCGGCCCGCGCTGAGGCGTTCTATCGCCGTATGGATGAGATCGGGGAGTTGCTTGCGCAATTCCCCGGCATCGGCCGGCGCCACGAGGGGTTCGGACCAGGTGTCCGCGCCTACCTTGTCGATAGGCGCTGGACGGTGGTCTACGATTCGGAGGCTGTCCCGCTGATGATCCACCGGGTGCTGTGGGCTGGAAGTCGCATCGCCACGCTGGCCTAGCGCGACGGTCGCGACCTCCGCCACGACCCCGCCTATCCACCTGCTCGCCTTCTCGGGGCGATGGCTCTCAGCCGGTCCAGCCGCCGTCCACGGTGAGCTCCGCGCCGGACATGTAGGAGCTATCTTCGGAGGCGAGGAAGAGGACGACCCGGGCCACGTCGATAGGGTCGGCGATGCGGCCGAGGGGGATGCGCCGTTCGGTGCGCTCGCGGTTCCCCTCGATGCCCGGCACCTGCTGGAGCATGGGCGTGTCAATCGCGCCCGGGTGGATGGAGTTCACCCGGATGCCGTAGCGCCCCAGTTCAGAGGCGGCGACCTTCGTCATGCCCCGGACTGCCCACTTGCTGGCGCTGTACGCGATCGACCCGGCTCCGCCGCGCATGCCCGCGACCGACGAGATGTTGACGATCGATCCCCCGTGAGCGGCGTCGATCATCGCCTTGCCCGCGACCTTCATCCCGAGGAACACGCCCGTCTGGTTGATCGCGATCACCTTCTCGTAGTCCGCCACCGGCATCTCCGTGAGGAAGCGTGACATGAAGATACCGGCGTTGTTCACGAGGATATCGAGCCGGCCGTGGGCGCCGACGGCTGCGGCGACCGCCTGGCGCCAGCTCTCCTCGCTGCTCACGTCGTGGTGGATGAACGTGCCGCCGCAAGCCGCGGCGGTCGTTTTGCCCTCCGCGTCGAGGACATCGGTCAAGACGACCGTCGCTCCTTCGCTGGCGAGCAGTGCCGCCTCGGCCGCGCCCTGTCCCCGCGCAGCCCCCGTGATGATCGCCACCTTGCCGTCGAGTCGTCCCATGTCCTGCCTCCTTCATATGCCGGGCATGTCTAACACAAAGGTGGCGCCGCCTGCAAAACGCGCGTGTAGGCCTGGGCGGGCGCACGGCGATTCGGCGCTACTCCTTCGCCGAGAACTTGCCCTTGACCGTGACCTTGTACGTCTTGGCCGACTGCAGGTCGATGGCATGAATGTCCTTGCACTCGAATTCACCGCTGGCGGAGGACTTGGACTGTTCGAGCTTGAAGGTGCAGTCCTTGCCCCATTCCGCCGCGGTCGAAAACTCCTTCGTCGTTACCGCTGCTGCCCCCGGGCTGTCGCCGCTCCCCTCGTCGGCGAAGGTGAGCAGGGCGGATACGTCGCCGTCAGCAAAGGTCATGAGCAAGAGCCCGCCACCGGCATAGCCGCTGCCGTCTTTGTCGAAGGTCGCCCGTTTGTCGCCTGTTACCTCGATGTGGACCGTCCCCGAGGTGTAGGCCGCGTCTTCGATCTTCGCGATGCGGGCTGAGTTCCCGCCGCTGCTCGAGGCCGCGGTGCTGTCCCGGCCGGAAGAGCCTGAGCCTCCACTCCCGGGGCCGAAGCCGGGCGAGGTGCCGCCCGTGTCGTCGTCGTCACCGCCACAGGCCACGCCGAAGGCCAAGAGCATGATGATGGAGAGAAGGAACAGTGGTCGAAGTCGGAAGGTCATGTCGGACGCCTCGGTTTCCTAAAATGCGCCGTGCGGGCCGCGTACGCGCATCCGTCGCCGACCCGGCGTCCGGACTCTACGCCGCCTGGCGCCTCGTCCGCCAGATGGCGGGACAGCGCCGACCGCGGCGGGGAAAGCGTACAACATCGACATGCGAAACGAGTTCACGGCGATCATCGAACCGGGCGACGATGGGTGGTTGTGGGCCAGGAGCCCTGAGGTGCCAGGCGCAAACGGCCAGGGCAGGACCCCGGAGGAGGCACGCGAGGACCTGGTGGCTGCGATCGACCTGGTCCTCGAGTACCAGCGCGGGGTGGGAGACGGAGAGGCTCCGCCTGCGGCCATCCGCCAGTTCCTCAGCGCCTCGTGAGGCGGCGCTCCGAGTGTGGCCGGCCGCCCGCGCCCGCAGTGGGGCGCCACTACCGGTGGCCGCTGACGCGCCTCGGCCCGGGTCACATGGCCATCGTCGGGTTGCGCTGCTCCATGATGTCGGTCATCCGGGCCTTGAGGACCTCCATCACGTTGGGCTGGGCCGGGAAGATGTAGAAGTGGTCGTCGCGGATCGACTCGAACACGAGCTGGGCGACCTCCTCGGGCTGGATGCCCTGCTTGAGGGCCGCTTCGAAGGTGGCCGACCACTCCCGCACCTCGGGCCGCACCTCCGCGAGGTTCGTGGCACCGAACTCAGCCGGGCGATTGCGTTCGGCGTCAAGGATGTTGGTGTTGATGAGGCCGGGGCAGAGGACCGAGGCCGAGAGCTTCGCGCCCATCGCCTTGAAGTCCTTGTAGATGCCCTCGGTCAGGCAGACGACGCTGTGCTTCGAGATGTTGTAGGGGTTGGCCCCCGTGAGGAGCCCGGCCATCGAGGCCGTGTTGACGATGTGGCCCTCTTCGCCCTTCTCGAGCATGCGCGGGATGAAGGCTCGGACACCGTAAAGCACGCCCATGAAGTTCACGCCCCAGGTCCATTCCCAGTCGCTGATCGGCGACTCCCAGGCGCGGGACCGGAGCGTCGCGGCGGTCGCGGCGACGCCGGCGTTGTTGCAGAGGATGTGGACGTTGCCGAAGGCCGCGAAGGCAGCGTCAGCGAGGCGGTTGATCTGGTCCTCGTGCATGACGTCGGTGCGGACGGCGAGGGCGGTGGCGCCCTTCGCCTTGAGGGCGCTCTCGGCCATGGCGAGGGGTTCGCTCTCGATGTCGGCGAGGACGACCTTCATGCCCTCGTCGGCGAACTTGTGGGCGAAGGCGAGGCCCATGCCGCTGGCTGCGCCGGTCACGACGGCGACTTTTCCTGCGAAGTCTTTCACTGGTTTCTCCCCTGGTTCGTTGAGGTTTGGGCCGCGGCCGAGCCGGGCTGGTCGAAAACGCGGGCGATGGTCGGGTTTCGCCGTTCGCGGATGTCGTCCAGCCGCTGGTTGAGCAGGTCGACGAACTCGGGCTGGCTGGGGATGATGTAGAACTGGTCGTCGCGGACGGCCTCGAAGACACGCTCGGCGATCTCGGAGGGCGGGAAGCCGCCTTTGAGCAGGCCCCGGACGGCCTCCATCTGCTGGCGGGCATCCGGTGGGAGCTTCGTGAGGTCGGCGCCCGGGCCGAACTCCTGGGGTCGGTTGCGCTCCGAATCGATGATGTTGGTGTCGACCCAGCCGGGACAGAGCACTGAGGCCGAGAGCTTGAGGCCGCGTATCTTGAACTCCTTGTACAGCCCTTCGGCGAGGCAGACCGCGCCGTGCTTGGAGACGCCGTACGGGTTGGCGCTGGTGAGAAGGCCCGCGAGGGAGGCGGTGGTAACGATATGGCCCTCTTCGCCGTTCTCGATCATGCGGGGGACGAAGGCCCTCACGCCGTAGAGGACGCCCATGAAGTTGACGCCGAGCACCCACTCCCAGTTGCTCAGGGGCTGTTCCCAGACCGGCAGCCCCTGCGTGCCCCCGGCGACGCCAGCGTTGTTGCAGAGAATATGGACGTTCCCGAAGGTCGAGAAGGCGCGGTCGGCGAGGCGGTTCATCTCGTCCTCGTGCATGACGTTGGTGCGGACGGCGATGGCTTTGCCGCCTTTGGCCGTAATGGCGGCTTCGGCCATGGCGAGGGGCTCGCTCTCGATATCGGCGAGGACGATGTTCATGCCTTCGTCCGCGAACCGGTGGGCGAAGGCGAGGCCCATCCCACTGGCCGCGCCCGTGACGACCGCTACCTTGCCTGCGAAGTCTTTCACTGGATTCCCTCCTGAGTTCGGGCGATTCTACACCGGCGGCCGGGCAACGGCCGTGGCGGCCGGGTGGGGGTTCGGGGCGGCTGCGACAGGAGTCGATTCGCCGGGCTTCGGGAGTCGATTGCCGGGATCGTCCATGATGGTGGCGTGGTGATGAGGCGTCAGAGGGGAACCGTCCGTTTTGCGGTAGCAGCTTGCCTCCTGGCCGCCGGCGTGGTGCTTGGGGCCGCGGCCGCGTTTGGCGCGGCGGGTGACGCGCCAGATGCACGGCGCGCCCGGGCCGGGGCGACGGTGGACGCGGCCTTCGCGCCGGCCGTGTCGCGCGATGGGACGCCCGAGCCTCCGCCCCCTACAGCGACGGCTACGCCGGCGCCGACGAGCACCCCGACGCCGGTGCCGACGCCGACACCGGCGCGGCCGCACTCGCTGGAAGGGCTGCGGGTCTGGTCGGACGGCGATTCAACGTCGTACTTCGTGACGCTGGCCCTGTTCGACCTCGTCGGCCGCGCGGGCGGGACGCCGGTGCGGGCGCCCGACTACAAGATCTCGTCGGGGCTGGCGAACCGGGGCAACTCCGCAGTCCTCCGCGACGACTACACGGACTGGCCGACCTACATCGTGCTGGAGATGGGGCGGTACGCGCCCGATGTAGTGGTGTTCATGATCGGCGCGAACGATGCGGGTTACGCGGCGGGCCGCCCGGACGACTACCGGGCGCGGGTGGGCGCTTTCATGGACCTCGTGCAGGCGCCGGGCCGGTTCGTGGTCTGGGTGGGTGAGCCGACGATGACGCGGCCGGACCTCGCGGTGAACATCCCGGTGGTAAACGCGATCTACGCGGAGGAGGCGGCCCTCCGGCCCTGGATGATCTTCGTCGATGCCTCTTCGGTGACGGCGGACGCCGGGGACGGTGTGCATCTCTCGCGGGCCGCGGGCTACGCGGTCGCGACGCTCGTGCTGGAGGCGCTGGTCGTCCCGGCCCCGGCCGTTTGTGAGACGACCCCTACGGGACTTGTTGAAGCTGCAAGCGACGAAACGCTATGCCGCTGATCGCTTCGAGACCGACCCGGAAGGCGACCTCGGCCGTGATCCCGGCCGGGTCGTAGGGCGGCGAGACCTCGACGATATCGACCCCGACGACGGGCAGTTCGCAGGCGATCTTGCGGACGGCGCGGAGGAGTTCGCGGCTCTCCAGTCCGCCGGGCTCCGGTGTCCCTGTGCCGGGGGCGAAGGCCGGGTCGAGCACGTCGATATCGACGGAGAGGTAGAGCGAGTCGCAGCTATCGAGGGCCTGCTCGATCGCTTCGCGGAGGACGACGTCGAAGCCGCGTTCTTCGATTTCGTAGATCGTGTGCGAGCGCATGCCCTGGTCGCGCATCCAGGCCATCACATCCGGGGGCGGCCAGTAGCCACGCAGGCCCACCTGGACGAAGTTCCGGCCGGCGACGTGGCCGGCTTCGATGAGGCGGCGCATGGGCGTGCCGTGGCTCAGGTGTTGGCCGAAGGAGGCGTCGGCCGCGTCGGCGTGGGCGTCGAAGTGGACGATGCCGACGCGCCGGTCGTGGTGGTCGGCGAC
>JBJXGC010000272.1:0-5492 GCA_046154545.1 Dehalococcoidia bacterium
TCCGGGCCGAGTCCGGCGCCCTCGTGCGCAAGCTCGCGGACTCCGCCCCGCTCGCCCTCACCGCCATGAAGGTCCACTACAACTACGCCGAACGCGCCGGCTACCAGGACTACATCGACTTCGAGACGAAGGACCACCACCGCATCATGCAGAGCGAGGACACAAGCGAAGCCTTCCGCGCCTTCATCGAAAAGCGGACGGCGACCTACAAGGGGAGGTAGGAGCCGAGGGCCGAGAGTCGCCGGCCGGAGATGGCATCATCGCCGGCTCCCCGGGGCGGCCGTCAGGCGTATATCCGGCACTGATGTAGGGTAGCGCGAATGGCGGTCTCCCCCGGCTCGTTTCTTCACCCTGGACTCAAGGTGCTGACCGGCCGGCTGGGCGAGGCGGTCTGGGACCGTTCCTCGGTTCGCCGGTTTGCAGCGGGCGAAGTGGTCGTCGCCGAAGGCCTGCCTGTGCGCGACCTCATGGTTGTCCAGGACGGGCGTCTGTCGGCCACCGTAGACGGCGCGCCGGGACGTGTCATCGAACTGGCAACGTACGGCCCAGGCGATGTGTTCGGGGAGATGTCCTTCCTCGCCGGCGCTCCCGCCTCAGCCACGGTCCGGGCGACGGCGGCCGGGAGCCTCCTTGAGATACCCCACGCCGTCCTCGCTGAAGCGATGGTCACCACGCCAGCGATCGCTGCCGAACTCGGCCAGTTGGTCGCGGGCCGCCTCGCCCAGAACAACCGGAAGCTGGGCCGGCAGCCCCACGGGCGCGTGGCCTGGCTGCGCTGCGGGCCTGGCCTTGCCGCGATCGCCGGGGTGGCCCTGGCGCGTTCTTGCGCGTTCCACCTCTCGCGCCCCGTCGCCGTGCTCGCGGCTGCTGAGAGCATCCCCTCCGAGACGCCGCAGTCGGCGACCACGAGCCCGTCTCTCTTCTGGGTGCCCCTCGCGCCCGGGTGCGACGCGGCCGGCCTCGCCCAGGACCTCGCCGCCAGGTATGAGCTTGTGCTTGTGTTCGCACCGCCGCCGGGCGGGGCCGAGGCGGTCGCCCTCGACATCGTCGAGGGCCATGAGCCGCGGCACGTCAGCGCGCCCCACGTGGCCCTGGTGCGTGTGGCGGGCGCCACCGCGGCTGAACTGGCCGCCGTCGGCAGCGCGAAGGGGGTCACCATCGTTGGCACGATCCCCAGGGACCAGCTCGCGGCCGCCGATCTCTCGGCCCCGCTCACCCGGGAAGCCTCGCTGGACGAACCGTGGCGGTCCATCGGGCGGGTCGCCCGCTGGGTTACCGGGCAACAGGTGGGATTGGCTCTCGGCGCGGGCGCTGCCAAGGGCTTCGCCCACATTGGTGTGCTGGCCGCGCTCGAACAACGGCGCGTGCCCATCGACTACGTGGCCGGTTCGAGCGTCGGCTCGGCCGTTGCCGCGGGCGTCGCCCTGGGGCGCACCCCCGCGTTCATCCGGCGGGAATTAGATGAGAGTTTCCGGCGCGCTTCGCGCCCGCGGCTGCCCTACTCAGCCTTGCTCAGCAACAAGGCCTTTCATCGTTACCTGCTCGAGATGACGGAGGAAGCGACGTTCGACGCCGCCAGCATTCCCCTCGCCATCGTTGCCGTCGATGCGGACTCACGCGAGGAAGTGGTGATCAGGGATGGCCGAATCGCCGACGCGATCATCGCCAGCTGCGCCATCCCCGGCGTCTATCCGCCCGTCCATCTCGCTGGGCGGCGGCTGGTTGATGGCGGATTGCTGAATCCGGTGCCCATTTCGACGGCCAGTGGACTGGGGGCGGACACCGTCCTCGGCGTGCGGCTCACCGGCTCGCCCCGGCAACGCCGGCGGCGCTCGGGCCGGCTAAACCCATTCGGCGCTCCTCCCATCGTCGATAACGTGCTCGAAGCAATCGAAATCATGATGAACAAGATCTCGGCCGATGGCGCGACCCACGCCGATGTCCTCATCCAGCCGTTCTTCGATGTGCCCAGTGGCATCAAGGATTACCGCGACTCGGACCGGTTCGTGGAAGCCGGGCACGCCGCCGTGGCCGCGGCGGACGCCCGGCTGAAGGAGCAGCTCCCATGGATCCAGTGATCGCCGCCCTTAGCCACGCCCCGCTGTTCTCCGCGCTCACCCCGGGCGAGATCGCTGCCCTCGCCGCCGTCGTACGGTCCCAGGCCTTTGCGCCGGGAGCGGTGGTCGTCGAAGAGGGCGGCCCTGGCGATGCGATGTTCATCATCGCCTCGGGTGGGGTGCGCGTGAGCCCGAACTCCGCCTCGTCCGCCGTCCTGGCCATGCTCGGACCCGGCGAGTTCTTCGGCGAGGTCGCTCTCCTCGATGGGGGGCCGCGCTCGGCGGCTGTCGTTGCTGACCGGCAAACGACGCTGCTGGTGCTCGGCCGCGAGCAGGTGGTCCGCCTCGCGGCCAGCCACCCACTTATCGATGAGCGTCTGCGTGCTGCCGTCCGCGAGCGAGCCGCCCGCGGAGCCACGGCGGCCGACAGCGCAACCGTTGTCGGCACCCTCTCCTCCACCGCCACGGCTACCGTCGGCCGCACAGCCCCGGCTACCTTCATCCTAGACGACCCGTCGCTGGCGGCGGTCCATGTCGAACTCGAACCATCGGCCACCGGTTGGGTGGTGCTCGACCATTCGGGCGGCCAGACCTTCATCAACGGCCGGCCGGTCCGCCGCTCCCCCCTCGGCGAGGGTGACGAGCTTCGGATCGGCCGGGTCCGCCTCTTCCTCGACCGTGGGCTCCTCAAACGTTTCGACGGTCCCGCCGGCGTGCGGGTGGAATCGACCGGCGTGACCATCAGACATGGCCGCCGCACGACGCTGGAGGATGTGCCGGTCGCGATCGCCCCGGGAGAGCTGGTGGCCATCGTCGGGCCCTCCGGGGCGGGGAAGACCACCCTCCTCCGGGTGCTCCTCGGGATGGACACCCCTGCCTCGGGAGAGGTCACCTATGACGGCCTCGCCCTGATGGGACACCGCGACGCCTTCCGGCCCATTCTCGGGTACGTCCCCCAGGATGACATCGTCCACCCGGACCTGACCGTCGGTGAGTCACTCTCCTATGCTGCCCGGCTTCGCCTCCCTTCCGATACGCCGGTTGCGGAACGGGCGGCCCGAATCGACCGCGTCCTCGAACAGCTCGGCCTCGCGTCCGAGAGCGACAGCCTTGTCCGGAACCTCAGCGGTGGCCAGCGAAAGCGGGCGAGCATCGCCATCGAACTCCTTACCGGGCCCCGCCTGCTCTTCATGGACGAGCCAACGTCCGGCCTCGACCCGGCCCGTGACGAACGCATGATGGAACTCTTCCGGGCCCTCGCCGACCAGGGACGCACGGTGGTTCTCACCACCCACGCCACCCGGAACATCCACAGGTGTGACCGCTTGATCGTGCTGAGCGAGGGCCGTCTGGCCTTCAGCGGCAGCCCGGCCGAAGCGCTGACCTACTTCGGCGTTGAGGACTTCGCCCAGATCTATGCACAGCTCGAGGCGGTCGACGCGTCCCAGCTTTCTGAGCGGCTTCTCGCCAGCGCCGCCTACCGCCATGGCGTCGAGGAGCGGTTGCTCGCCAGCCCAGCGGCGGGCGTCCCTGCCGCCCGGCGCCGCTGGGCCCCCGGGACCGGCCACCTGCTCCGACAGCTCCTGCCCCTCGCCCTCCGCACTTTTCGGCTTGCGAGGCGCGACCGCCTGAACATGGCGCTTCGCCTGGGAGGGCCGCCGTTCCTTGGCCTCGCCCTGGCGATCACCTTCGACCGTTCGATCTTCGAGTACGAGGCCGGTGACGGCGGCAATGCGCTCAGTGCCGTCACGCTGCTCTACCTGATATCGGCGGTAACCCTCTTCCTCGGCGCATTTACCGCGGCCAACGCGATTACCGCCGAAGCCGCCATCTTTCGGCGCGAGCGGCTGGTCGATCTTTCACCTACCGCCTACGTGCTCGGCAAGGCAGCCGTCCTCGGCGCGTTCTCCGTGATCCAGAGCGTCCTCATGGTCGGCACGGTCGCCCTCTTCATCGACCTGCCCCACGAATTGCCCGGGCCCGAATGGCGAGTCCTCCTCGAACTCCTCGCCGCGACCACCCTCGTCTCGCTCGCCGGGATGGGACTTGGGCTCTTCGTGTCCTCGCTCAGCCCGAACGCCGATCGGGCGGCGATGCTCGTGGTCATCCTCCTCATCCCCCAGCTCATCTTCGCAGGAGCGACCGTTCCCCGGCGGGACATGAGCCCCGGCGGGCGCGTGATTTCGAACCTGACCGTGACCAAGTGGTCGCTCGAGCTGATGGCGGGCATCACCAACCTGCGTGACCGGGAGGCGCACCAGGCCTTCGCCCCAATCGTCCCCTTCCCCGACACGCCGGAGATGCTCATGCCGATCCCCGAAGACAAACGGCCGTTCGCAGCAGCTTTCCGCCAGCCCCTGCCGCCGAAGTGGGCAGTGCTCGGCGGGTTCGCCGTCGTATTCCTCTTCGCGACGCTCGTCGTTCAGTCGCTCAAGGGCCGTGACCGCGGGCGCTGGTGGCGCCGCGGCTGACCCTCCGGCGTCCTGCTTATGGCCGATAGCCCCCCACTCCCGCCTGTGCTTTAATTCGCGGCACGCAAACAACTTCGGAGGTCCGCACTCATGAAGGTCGGCATTACCCTTTTCGCCCAGAACTACACCGACTGGGACCGCTACCAGTCCGGCGCCTTCGACCGCCAGCCCATGATCCACGACTCCCAGGCCTACGAAGAGGAGCTGGCCCTCGGCGACCTCTGCGAGCCCCTCGGCTACGACTCGCTCTGGACCGTCGAGCACCACTTCACCCCGTACACGATGGTGCCGGACCCCCTCCAGATGCTCACCTACTTCGCCGGCCGCACGACGAAGATCGACTTCGGCACGATGGTCGTCGTCCTCCCCTGGCACGACCCTGTCCAGACCGCCGAGAAGGTGACGATGCTCGACAACATGCTGCGCGGCCGCAAGCTCACGCTCGGCTTCGGGCGGGGCGCCGGGCGTGTCGAGTTCGATAGCCTCCGCATCCCCATGGGAGAGTCACGGGAGCGCTTCCTCGAAGCCCTGGCCGTCGTCCGCGCGGCGCTCACCAACGAGCGCTTCAGCTTCGAAGGGAAGCATTACCAGATCCCGGAGACGAGCATCCGGCCCCAGCCCCGCTCCACCGACCTGACCGACCGCATGTACTGCGCCTGGGGCACCCCCTCCTCGATGCCGATGGCCGCGGGCTCGGGCCTCGGCGCCCTCTTCATCCCCCAGAAGAGCTGGGCCGAGTACGCCGAGGACATGAAGGGCTTCAACGAAGTCCGCCGGGAGAACGGCTGGGAGCCGATGAAGCCGATCGTCGCGGTCTGGATCTACTGCCACGAAAACGAGGGCGAGGCCTGGGAAGGCGCGCTCGAATACATGGGCAACTACTCCGACAGCGCCCGCCGCCACTACGAGTTCGACGACCCCGAGCACTTCAAGGTCACGAAGGGCTACGAGCACTACGCCCAGA
>JBJXGC010000273.1:0-3974 GCA_046154545.1 Dehalococcoidia bacterium
GGCCTTCGGCATCGCCCAGAGCAGAAAGAACGGGAGAGCGTCCTGGTGAGGGTTCTGGAGGACTGCCTCCACCCGCACGGAGGCCGTGCCGTTCGGTACATCAAGCCGGTAGTAGGTTTCTGAGGCCATGTTCCATGGGAATTCGTCTGCGGCCGCGACCGTGCCGCGGTCCGCGAAGAAGACAGCGCCACAGAGCGCGGCGATGCCCGAGAGTGCCAGCAAGAGCTTCATGCCATGAATGTCGGCCCCGGATGCCAGTCGGCGCAGGGGCGGCGGCCTACGCGCCGGGGCCTGGCCGGGTTGCTCGCCACTAATCGGGGCGCGCTGGTAATGTGACCTTCGAACACAGGAGGACACGATGGCCAAGAAGTACGCGTCGCCCCCGGCGATGGTGATCGACCCCAAGAAGAGCTACACGGCGACGATCGAGACGACGGCGGGCACGATGGTGGCCGAGCTGTTCCCCGGCGACGCGCCCCAGACCGTGAACAACTTCGTCTTCCTGGCGAAGGACGGCTACTACACGGACGTGATTTTCCACCGCATCATCAGCGGTTTCATGATCCAGGGCGGTGACCCGACGGGCACCGGGAGTGGCGGCCCCGGCTATAAGTTCGCGGATGAGAAAGTGACGCGGAAGTACCTGCGCGGGACGCTCGCGATGGCGAACGCTGGGCCAAACACGAACGGCAGCCAGTTCTTCGTGATGCACGCCGACTACGGCCTGCCGCCGAGCTACACCATCTTCGGGAAGCTCACCTCGGGCGAAGATGTCGTAGACGCGATCGCCGAAGCGAAGAAGGGAGCCGGGGATCGCCCGGTCGAGCCGGTCTCGATTAAGTCAGTGGCGATCACCGAGGCGTAAGCAGCGCCGGCTCTACACCCGCTGCTCCTTCACTCCTTCGGGCACGAGCGCCTCGCTCACGCTCCCGAGCCATTCCTTGAGCCACGGCTCATCCGCTCGGTGCGGCAGTGCCCGGACGATGTCCTGCGTGTGGTTCGGGTCGTGGATGGCGATCGCCCAGAGGAGGCCGCCGAAGCGCACCCGCGATTTCGGCAGCGGCCCCAGCGTCTTCCGGTCGCCGCCGTAGTCGATGACAGCGTCCAGGTGGGCATCCGTCATCCGCTCGATTGCGGCGGCCATGTTCGTCCGGTGACGGGCAGCCTCGGCGAGCAGGGCCTCGATGTCTTCAGTCGCCCGCGCCCGGACGGCGGCCTCGTTCCAGTCGTCGATGTCGAAGGGATCGGGGAAGGGGATGTCCGAGGCCGGCGCCGCGAGGCCGACCATCGGCCCGAAGTTGGCGGCGATGAGCCCGTCGATGGTGGCCAGATGGGCGATGTAGTCCTTCACGCTCCAGTGCGAACCGGGGATGGGCGCCGCGAGCTCATCGGCGGTCAGCGATCGGCAGAAGTGCTCGAACTGCACCCGGTGGCGGGCCAGCTCGTCGATGATCAGACGGTTGCGGACGTTCATCCACGCAGCTAACGCCAGTCGGGCGGTTGGGGCAACGCAGGAGCGGCCTCCGTGTCGCCGGTAGGGCATCCGATCGCGACAATGACGGGGCATGGCCACCAACAGCGCCCCGCTCCTGCTCGCGAACGGCCACGCCTGGGACGCGGACGCACGCACGTTTCGCGCGGGCATGGACGTGCTTTTCCGCGAGGGCCGGATCGCCGCGGTAGGCCCTTCGCTGGCCCGCGACGCCGGGACGCACGTCCTCGACTGTACCGGAAAGTACGTCCTCCCCGGCCTGATCGACTGCCATGTCCACCTGACGAGCGGCGGCGAGGCGGGCGACCTTACCCGCCGCGACCCGATCGCCGTCCGCGCGTTCGAAGCGGCGAACAACGCCCGGCGGACGCTCATGGCCGGGTTCACGACGGTGCGCGACCTCGGGGCGCCGGAGCAGCTCAACATCCATCTCGCGCGCGCGGTCGAGGCCGGCACCGTCACTGGCCCCACGATCCTCGCAGCGGGCCTGGGCGTCACCATGACCGGCGGCCACGGCCACGGCTTCATCGCCCGCGAGGCCGACGGCCCGGATGAGGTCCGGAAGGCCGTCCGGGAACAGCTCCGGGCCGGGGCGGGCGCGATCAAGCTCTTCGCCAGCGGCGGCGTCCTGACTCCGGGCGTGGACCCGCGCTCACCGTCCTTCACTGAGGACGAACTGCGCGCCGGCGTCGAGGAGGCCCATAAGGCCTTCCGGGTCGTCGGGGCGCACGCCCAGGCGGCCGAGGGCATCAAGAACGCTATCCGGGCGGGCGTCGATTCGATCGAACACGGGGTCTGGCTCGATGAAGAAGCTATCGGCCTGATGCTGGAACGGGGCACGTTCCTTGTCGCCACCCTGACCGCACCCGGCGTCATGGCCGAACGGGGCGAAGCGGAGGGAGTGGCGGCCTACGCCGTGGAGAAGAGCAACCTCGTCCTCGCGGACCACCTGGCGAGCTTTCAGGCTGCCATGGGGGCGGGCGTGAAGCTGGCCATGGGGACGGATCAGGGCACGCCGCTCAACCGCCCCGGCGAGAACGGCCAGGAGATCGTGCGCCTCGTGCGGGCCGGGCTTTCCCCGGCGGCCGGTATCCTGGCGGCCACGGCCTGGGCGGCCGGCCTGCTCCAGATCGACGCCGGCCGCCTGGATGCGGGGCTCCGCGGCGACGCCGTGGTATTCGCATCCGACCCCATCACGGATATCTCGGTGCTCACCCGGACTGACCAGATCGCCGCCGTGGTGCACGCTGGAGACCTCGTCCGCCCGAAGCCGGGCTCGGAACCTGATTCACGACTATGAAGGCTGATTGGAGAGACCATGAGTGAACTGACGAAACGGATAGGTAAGACCGCCCGGCGCGAGGCCTCGGGAGGGTTCGGCTTTGGCTCGGCGAAGCGAGAACAGCCCAGGGCGATGCTTGCGGCCGTGCTCGTGAAGGACACGGCGTCGGCCAAAGCAGCGATTGAGGCCGGCGCCGACGTGGTCATCCTCGACGGCCATGACGCGGCCGGCGCCGCCGCCGCGATCAAGCCGCTCTCGAAGGTCTGCGCGGGCGCCAAGCTGGCCGTCCTGGACGAAGCCGGGGCGAAGGCCCTGCGTGCGGCGGGCTGCGACTTCGTCATCAGCCCACTCGACAAGACGACGTCGGCGGCCGTCGATACGGAGGAGATGGGCCAGGTCATCGTCGCCAGCGACGACCATACCGACACGATGCTCCGCGCCCTGCCACCGCTCTCGCTGGACGCGCTGTACGTCGATGGCGCGAACGAGGCGACCACCCTCGACAAGCAGCTCGAACTGGTGCGCCTCTCGTCGTTCTCGAGTAGCCCGCTGATGGTCACCGTCAAAGCCGACGCCACGGCCTCGGAGCTGCGTGTCCTGCGGGATTCCGGGTCGGCTGTGGCCGTGCTGGCGCTGGGGACGAGTGCGGCCAACGTGAGCAAGCTGGTCGAAACGCTGAAGTCGGTGCCGGCGCCGAAGCGGGCGAAGAGCGAGGGTGGCGCCATAGCCCTGGTCCCCAGCATGGCGAAGCACGACGAAGACGAGGAAGAGGGCGAGGACCCCGAATAGGCCGCCGGTCCCGAAGCCACCGTAGGCGCGATGAGGCCGACGCCTACGGAGCTTCGAACAGGGTCCCGTCTTGCTGATAGGCGCGGAACAGCCCCGCGATGAAGCGCATGCGTTCGTCCAGGTCCGACCAATCGCGTGCGCCTGAGCCGAGCGGCCGGCCCTCGGCGGGGGCGATCCGGGCGAGTATCGCCACCAGCTCAGGATTCGCCGGGGACTGGAGGTCGGCTGAAGGCTGGCGCTTGATATCGGTGCCAAGGGCGAGGACCTCGTGCGGAAGCGTGATCCGGGAGATGTGCTCGGTCGCCACGGCCCGGGCGACGGCCGCCACCTCCGGGGCAAGGCGCTTCGCCAGCCTCCGCAACGGTGTCTGGAACGGCGGGAGACGGCGGATCCACCGCAAGAGACCGCGGC
>JBJXGC010000287.1:0-7661 GCA_046154545.1 Dehalococcoidia bacterium
TGGTGCACCCGCGACAACTGGCCGATGGGCGTCATCATGTCCTACGTCTGGCTCGATGGCCGCGTCTGGCTGACGGCCGGCGCCCACCGCCATCGCATCTCCGCCGTCCGCCGCAACCCCCAGGTCTCCGTCGTCGTCACGAGCACGGGCACGCCCCTCGGCCCGGGCAAGACGGTCACGATCAAAGGCCGCTGCGTCGTCCACGAAGACCGCGAGACGAAGGACTACTTCTACGGGCCCTTCGCCCGGCACCTCAACCCGGATTCCGAAGAGCGCGCGAAGTTCTTCCAGGAGTTCCTCGATTCGCCCCTGCGCGTGGTGCTCGAGGTCATCCCCGAGAAGTTCATCACCTACGACGGCGCCAAGATGTTCGCCCACACCGCCGGCACCATCAGCGACGACCAGCTCGGGCCACCCAAGGAGGTCGATACCGTCCGCCTCCAGCGGGAGTTGCGCCTCCGCGGCCTCCTCGATTAACCGCCGCGATTCGGGAGTGGGTTCATGGTTTTCCGTGCCGGGCCGTTGGGCGGCTGGGGAATCCGGATCAGCCCGGGCGAACAAAGGGCCTGTCCGTAGCGCGCGCGTGAGCAAGCGCCGCGCTGGCGCCACGGTAACCGGTCCCCGGAAGCGGGCGATCACAGGCATCGCGGGGCCAGCACTCCTTGGCAGCCGTGCGACTGGACCAGGCTCGCCAGCAAGCCGGCCCTGCGACGCTCCACTCGAACCGTGAAACCGCACTGCGCGATTCCTGCGCCGCCCCGGACACGGTACGCTGAACGCACCTACCCCCTGGAGTTCCCATGACCACCGCGACCGCCCCTTCCGCCGCCGACCTCATGACCGCCCGCCAGGCCACGGACCCCTACCCGATCTTCGACGCGCTCCGGCAAGAGACGCCCTTCCGGGCAGGGGGCGGTATGCCCGGGCAGGGCTCCCTCTGGCCCCTCATGCGCTACCACGACGTCTACGCCGCCCTCAAGGATCACGAGACCTTCTCCTCGGCCGGCCGGGATGGCGGCGGCCAGTTCCTCGTCCTTATTAACAACGACCCTCCCCGCCACACCCGCTTCCGCAAGCTGGTGAGCAAGGCCTTTACGCCCCGCCGCATCGCCGAGCTCGAGCCCTGGATCCAGCAGACCTCGGACGAACTCTTCGACGCGCTCGGGAAAGGCGAGGTCGAGGCGGTCGAGGGCTACACGATGCCCCTGCCCGTGAAGGCGATCGCCAAGCTGCTCGGCATCCCGGGCGAGGAATACGTCACCTTCAAGCGCTGGACCGACTCCCTCCTCTCCTTCGGCGATGCGGAGAAGGATGCCGCCGCCCGCGGCCAGGACATGATGGAGATGTTCCAGTACTTCGCGAAGATGGCCTCCCTCCGCCGCGAACACGGCGCCCAGGACCTGATCACCGCCCTCGTCGAGGCGGAGACGGACGAAGGCAAGCTCGAGGACTGGGAGGTCATCGGCTTCTGCATCCTCCTCCTCGTCGCCGGCAACGAGACGACGACGAACCTGATGGGCAACATGCTCAACCATCTCGCCCACGACCCGGCCCTCTTCGCCACACTCAAGGCGGACCGCGACCTCATCCCCCAGGCCCTCGAAGAGATGGTTCGCTACGAAAGCCCCGTCCAGGTGCTCTTCCGCACCACGCTGAAGGACGCCGTCCTCCCCTCAGGCGGGCGCATCCCGGCCGGCGAAAGCGTGGGCATCTACTACGGCGCCGCCAACCGCGACCCCGGCGGCTGGGGCGAGGACGCCAACACCTACCGCCTCGACCGCGACCTCAAGGACCACGTCGGCTTCGGCCACGGCATCCACTACTGCCTTGGGTCACCACTGGCGCGGGCCGAGGCGCGGATCACCGTGAACAACCTGCTCGACCGCTTCGACCGCCTCACGCCCGGGGCCACACCGGGGGTACGTCAGGCGAGTTCGCCCATCGTCTATGGGTTTAAGACGCTGGCGCTCACACTCGGCGGGTAGCCGCCCTGGCCAGTGCTCCTCAACAGTAGCCTTGGTCCTGCCTCGTCGGCCTCCGCTCCCGCGAAGCACGAGTCGGGAGGCAAGTATTGGCCAGCGGCCAGAGTGAGGGATGAAAAGACTGAGTTCCGAACGCCGCACTCCCTCGCCCGCCGCAGCGGGAGAGGGCGGGGGTGAGGGCCGCGACGGCCACGCGGAGCCCAACGGTACCCCCCGAGCCTGCCCCCAAAGGACGAGTTTTCAGACCAGAGGTATTGAGCGACATCCCGGAGCGACTCACGTGCCGTGGGCGTCCAGGCTACCCTCAACGGCCGATCCCGAACTCACGCTCGATCTCCAACTGGTCGATCAGGTTACCCGCCCGGGCCTCTTCCCGGCTGCGCCGAACGAGCGCGATTTCGTGCTCGGTGAGGGGTCGAGCCATGCCGGGGTCCGTCTGAAGCTGCAGGAGCAGCCGCGCCGCCCCGGCTTCGGGCAGGTCGTCGATGTAGGCGCGGAGAGCTTCTTTCGCGGTCATGGGTTCATTGTACCAAAGCAGGGTGGTCCCGCGGCGCGGCGTTCCGAAGCTCGACGCGCCAAGCCGCGCCGCAGCGCGGAGGCTTGCGGCGCGGCAGGAGTGGTCTGATGAGTCAAGCGCAGTTGAGCCAATCGCCGCCCGCGAGGACGTGGCTACTGATCCGAACAACGCCCCCACCTGGTGGACCCTACGGCGCCGTCGCAGGCCCTTTGGCACCAGCCGCCTTGCCCTTTACCCGAACTCAGCCGTTTGCTGCTCGCGCAGGATGAGTTCTACCGCCCGGAGGACGCCCCGCTCGCCGAAGCCGGAGATGACGCCCCGGCAGGCGGCGCTGAGGGCCGACGCTGTTTCGCCATCCCAGACCGCGCTCCGCACCTCGATCACCCGTGTCCCGGCGGCCGAAACCGCCCCGGCGAGGGCCGTGATTTCTGCCCCGGAGAGGTCTCCGCGGACGATCAGCACTGCCTCCGTGCGTCCGCGGAGCGCTTCCGCCACCTCGGCCGCCGTCGCGTAGCGCGACAGCCGGACGCCCGCCGATTCGGCCACGGCCGCGGGCGCCTCGCCCGGGTAGAGGACGAGGACCTCGCTCACAGACCCGGCCCGGTTGCGAAGATCGGCTCGTCGCTCGTCACGCCGGTCGCGTAGAGCGCCCCTACCTCGCCCGCTGGCATCCCCAGCAGGTCGCCGAACACCGCCTGGTTGTGTTCGGCGAACATCGGCGCCGCCCGGGAGACGCGGCCCGGCGTCTTCTCGAAGCGCCAGGGCCAGCCGGGCCACCAGTGGGTGCCCGCCTCGGGATGGCTCACCCGCACGAAGAAGTCGCGCTTATTGAGATGGTTGTCACTCACGATCTCCCAGTTCGGCATCACCGGTGCGGCCGCAATACCGGCCGCCTGGAGCATGTTCGAGGCGGCGATGTGGTCGAACGCAATCGCCCACTCGCCGATCGCTGCGTCGATCTCGTCGTGGCGTTTCCGGCGGCCCGCGACCGACGCCAGGCCCGGGTCGCTCGCCAGCTCGGGACGGCCGATGACGCCGCAGAGCGCCTGCCACTCGCGCTCTTCGCGGACGGTCAGTGCGAGCCAGCAGTCGGTCCCGGCCGACTGGTAGAGTCCCTGGGGCGCGAACACCGCCGAGCGGTTGCCGAGCGGCACCGGCACCTTCCCCGTGACCCTGTATTCGAGGAAGGGCTGAGCGAAGAACGGCGTCACCGCTTCAAGCAGCGACATGTCGATCCACTGGCCTTCGTGGCTGCGCCGGCGCGCGAGCAGCCCGGCCATCACCGCGACCGCGCCATGGTTCCCGGTCACGGGGTCCGCGTAGAAGCTGCCGGTGCCGTAGAACTCGTCCGGGCCGTAGCCAAGGACGCTCGCCAGCCCGCTCGACGTCTCGATGTTGCTCCCATAGGCCGAGTAGTTGCGGTCCGGCCCGGTGGCCCCGTAGCCGGACATGGAGCACATCACCAGGCCAGGGTTGACCTTGCTCAGGGTCTCGTAGCCGAGCCCGAGGTTGGTCATCACGCGGGCCGCGTTGTTCTCGATGATCGCGTCGGCCGTCGCCACCAACCGCTTGAAGACCTCCTTGCCCTCCGCTTTGGCGAGGTCAAGGCAGATGGCGCGCTTGTTCCGGTTCAGCTTGTTGAAGTAGCCGCTGCGGTGGTAGTGCTTCGGCCACATGTCGTCCGCCACCCAGACGAGGGCGCGGGTGGCCGGCTTCGTGGCAAGCTCGATCTTGATGACGTCGGCGCCGAGGTCGGCGAAGTGGCGGCCGCCGATCGGCCCCGCCCAGTTGGCCGTCACCTCGATCAGGCGGATGCCGTGCAACGGCCCGCTGGCCGCCCCGGAGTCGGCCGCGGCCCCGGCGGCCCGCGGCGCGCGCCCGCTGTTCGCCCAGGCGAACGTCTCCGAACAGACCTCGGCGGTGTGCTGGCCGGGCTTCGGCGCCACAGCGCTGCCCGAGCAGGGCGTGCCCATCAGCCGGTAGGGGAAGCCCGGCGCCTGGAGGATCTGCCCGCCGGCCTCCACCGTCCTGAACCACTCGCGCGCGGCCAGTTGGGGGTTGGCCGCCACGTCGGCCATGTCGTTCACCGGGCTCATGGCGATGCGGAGCTCCTGCCCGGCGTGGTAGATCTCCTGCTTGGTGCGCGTCGCCGCCCACTCCGTAAAGGCCACCAGGATCTCCGGGAAACGCGCCCACCAGGTCTGGGGCACGAGCAGCGATTCGTCTTCGAGCAGGTCGAAGCGCTCCATCAGGACGAACAGGTTCGGGTAAGGCACAAGGTTGAAGAGGTAGATGAATCCGTCGGCGCAGCGCGCGTAGATGCTGCCGGTGCGCTTCTGGATGCCGCCCTGGTGCGTCCAGGTGCTGGTCACCCAGGAGTGGTCGCTGAGCGTGGCCTCCTGGTGGGAGAGCTCAACCCGCTGCCCTTCGCCCGTCTCGAGGGCGTGCCAGAGGCCGGCAAGGGCGGCGAAGCCGGCATGCAGCCCGGCGTGGAACTCGGCCTGGTGGCCGGGGAGGGAGACCGGCTCGCGGGCCGGGTCACCGGCGATGTAGGTGAAACCGGAGGTGGCCATCTCCGTGATTTCGCTCGCCTCCCAGCCCGAACGCTCGCCCGTCCGGCCGTAGGGTGTCAGGGAGAGGACGGCCGCGCCCGGGTTCGCCTTCGCGAGCATGGCGTCGAGGGCGTCCGCGGCCGCCCCTCGCTCGCTGTGGATGATCACATCGGCGTGCGCGGCCAGTTGAGCGATGCGCGAGTCGTCCAACGCCATGGAGGCGCCGAGTTTGCCGGCGTTCAGCCAGTTGAAGAAGGCGCTCTCGCCGCCAACGAGTGGCGGCTCCCCCCGGCAGGGGTCGCCGCCGGGAGGCTCGACCTTCACGACCTGGGCGCCAAGGTCGGCGAGCAGGCGCCCGGCATATGGCCCGGCGACACCACCGGCAAGTTCAAGGACGACGACATCGGCAAGGGCGGTCTCGGGCACGTGAAGCAACCTCCGGCGCGTAGCATAGTTTGTACGGTGACTGAGGACAGAGGGTCGTGATCCACCTGCGGGCACTGTCGCCGGACGAATGGGCGGCCTGGCGCAAGCTTCGCCTCACGGCGCTCGCCGAGGCCCCTGAGGCGTTCAGCTCAACGCTTGCCGAGTGGCAGGGCCTAAACGACCGTGAGGAACGCTGGCGCGCACGGCTTGAGCTCCCCGGCTCGCTCAACCTCATCGCCGCGGATGAGGAGGGCGACGCCGGCATGGCGAGCGGCCTGCCAGGCGAAGGCGCCGGGATGGTCGAAGTGATCTCCATGTACGTCTGCGCGCGGAGCCGGGGGCGCGGCGTTGGGGTGGCTCTCCTCGACGCGCTAGAGGCGTGGGCGAGGGAGGGAGGGGGAACCGTGCTTCAGCTGGCCGTCGTTTTGGGGAACGAACACGCGATCGGCCTCTACCGGCGCCACGGGTTCGTGCAAAGCGGCGACCGGGCCGTACCGTTGGGGGACGGACTGCGCGCGGAGATCCGGATGGAGAAATCTCTTTTGGACGCCTGAGAGTGCGGCTCATGCTGTTGCGCGGCCATCGGCGGCGGCCCATTCGCGCGAGCGAGGTCCAGCAGGCGTCTCATGACATCAGCCACCGAGGAGGCAGCCGCCCGGAGGACGTTCTCGGCCGCTAGGGATGAGTCACGGGGGACCAGAGCCCTCCCTGGCGGTCGGGCTAAGGATGCGTGAGCGGCGCGTTTCGCAGTCGTCCTTAGCCCGACTGCGAAGGAGGGCTCTGGTCCGCGCCCGTTCCCTGGAGTCGTAGCAACACCTCGAACCCGCACCCGTGGACGCCCCGGCCCCGTGCCGGGCTGATACACTCGCCCCAACCGCCCGCCATTCGGAGGACACCCACCATGACCATCGTTTCGACAACCGCCGGCCATCTCCGCGGCGCCGCCGAGGGCGCCCTCCACGTCTTCCGCGGCATCCCCTTCGCTAAACCGCCCGTCGGTGACCTCCGCTTCCGCGCGCCCCAGCCCCCGGAGCCGTGGACCGGCGTACGCGACGCGCTCGCCTTCCGCCCGGCCGCCCTCCAGGTCGCGTCGCCGGTGGGGGCAGCGCTGGCCATGGACATCGACGCGACGGACGAAGACTGCCTCTACCTCAACGTCTGGACGCCCTCGCCGGAGGGCCGCAGGCCGGTCATGGTCTGGGTCCACGGCGGCGCCTTCGTCATCGGCTCCGGCTCCCAGCCGCTCTACGATGGCTCCGGGCTCGCCGCCCGCGGCGACGTCGTCGTCGTGACCCTGAACTACCGCCTCGGCCTCTTCGGCTTCCTCCATGGCAAGACGCTCTGCGGAGACGCCCTCGATTCGACCGGCAACGAGGCGATCCTCGACCAGGTAGCTGCCCTCCGCTGGGTGCGCGACGAGATCGCGGCCTTCGGCGGCGACCCGGACAACGTGACCGTCTTCGGCGAATCGGCCGGGGCTATCAGCGTGGCCGCCTTGCTCGGCATGCCCGCCGCCCGCGGCCTCTTCCAGAAGGCGATCCTCGAAAGCGGCTCGGCCAACCTGGTCGCCACCGCCACGGCCGCGAGCGAAACGGCGGCGAAGATCCTCGCCCACTTCGGCCTCGAACCAGCCGAGGCCCACAGGCTCCGCGCGATCCCGGCCGCTGATCTGCTCGAAGCGCAGACGGCCGTCACGCCCCGCACCTCGGGGGTCGCCTACGGACCGGTGATCGACGGGGATGTCCTGCCGCGCTCCCCCTTCGACGCGGTCGCTGCCGGCGAGACGCGTGGCGTCGCCCTCCTCGGCGGGACGACGATGGACGAGCTAAAGCTCTTCGCCTTCATGGACCCCGGCGTCTTCCAGCTCGACGAAGACGGCCTCCAGGCCCGGATCGAAGCCGTCCTCCCCGGCCGTGGGGCCGCGGCCATCGCCACCTACCGTTCCGCCCGCGAGGGCCGCGGCGAACCCGTGACCCCGTTCGAAACCTACGAAGCGATCATGACCGACAACGCCATGCGCTATCCCGTGAACCGGCTCCTCGAACTCCAGGCGGCCCACACGCCCCAGGTGTACGCCTACCTCTTCACCCACCCCTCGCCATCACTGGGCGGGATGCTGGGCGCCTGCCACGCGATCGACCTCCCCTTCGTCTTCGGCACCTACGGACTGGAGGCGATGAAGAC
>JBJXGC010000238.1:0-22368 GCA_046154545.1 Dehalococcoidia bacterium
GGGCCTGGCAGGTCGAGCTCCTTCGCCCACTCCCGCATCTTCGGGAGCACCTCTTCGCCCATCAGGCGGAGGCTGCGCATCGCGTCGTCATGGGTCATCGCACCGTCGCCGTCCCAGACCATCACGATGCCCGGCCGGACCGTCTCGAGAGACACCCGGAGCTGTTCGAGCACCGTCTTCGGCGTACCGCAGATGATGCCGCGCTTCGCCTTCTGGTCTTCGAAGCTGCCCGGCTCGAAGCCCGTCGTCGAGATGCCGCGGCCCGCGAGCGCCGCCCGCGATGCCGCCGTCGGCAGCATGTTCTTGCGCGAAGTCAGCCCCGGCAGGGCCTGCAGGTAGGAGTGGACGCCACCCTGGTTCCCTTCGAGGAACGGATTGCTCGGCCCCTGGAGGAGCTTGCGCGCTGTCGCGTCTGCCAGCTCCTCCGTCTCATCGACGTGGAGCTTCACCATGTAGCCGTAGTTCTGAGGCCCCGCTTCGTAGCCGTTTTCCCGCGCGATTTCGGTGTAGAGGTCGAAGCACTGGCGCGTCGGGCCCTCGTCCGTCGCGGTCATAATGTAGGGATAGCGCTTGCGCGCCGCCCATTCGAGGGTGTTATAGCTGAGGACGCCAGGCACCCAGATCGGCATGTGCGGCTTCTGGAACGGTTTCGCCCACGGGTTCACGTAACGCATCTGGTAGTGGCGGCCCTCCCAGCGGAAGGGACCGGGGTCGGTCCAGGTCTTGATGATCAGCTCGTGCGCTTCCTGGAAGCGCTCCCAGTTGTAGGGCGTCTGGGCGTTGTGGGAGAGGCTCTCCCGGCCGGTCCCCCGCACCCAGCCACTGATCAGCCGCCCGCGCGAGATAACGTCGATCATCGCCAGCTCTTCGGCGAGGAAGATCGGGTCGCTCCGCACGGGCAGGATGTTGCCGAGGAGGACGATCCGGGCGCGCTTCGTGATCCGCGCCAGGATAGCCGCCTCGATGTTCATCACCGACCCCATCGTGAACGGAGTCGAATGGTGTTCGTTCATCATGAGGCCGTCGAAGCCCATCTCTTCCGCGTACAGCTTCTCGTCGAAGTAGCGGTTGTACAGCTCCGACGCTATTTCGGAATCGTATTCCCCGTTGCTCAGCACCAGGTCTGTGAGCTCTTCCTTCGACGCGCCGAAGAACTTCGCCTTCGGATCCTGGTAGGGCCGCTCCGTGAAGTAGCCAATGAACATCTCACTGCTCCTTACAGGCGGCCGCGATCAGCGCCGCCAGCCGCACCGGTTCCTCGAGGTCGAGCAAGTGCCCGCCCCCGGCCACCAGCTCGATATCCGCGCCCGGGATGGCTTCAGCATAAAGGGCGGCGCAGCGCACCGGGACCACCGCGTCCTTCGTGCCCCAGATGATCGTCGCGGGCGCGGACATGGCGCGCAGCGTCTCCGGCAGTTCGTACGAGTACATGTAGGGCTTCCAGCTGATCCGGGCGACCACCTCGCGGCTAATCTCCCAGCGGGCCCGCTGCTCAGCGCTGATCGCCTCCCCGTAGATGCGCGTGAACGTCGCAGGGTCAGCGAAGCCAGCGCCGACGTAATCCCGGTAGTCCATCATCACCTGGTCGAGGACGTGGCTGGTATCCGGTTTCAGGCCGGCCGCCCCCACGAGGACGAGGCGGCGCAGGTCGTCCGGGGCGAACGAAGCCATTTCCGCCGCCACCCAGCCGCCGAACCCCAGCCCCGCCAGGACGTAGGGCCGCTGGGCGAGCGTCCGTCCCAGGGCGAGCATCACGGCCGCGAGGTCGCGCGGGTGGCGCGCCCACTCCAGCCGCGCCGACCCACCCCAGCCCGGCATGTCCGGCGCGAACACGCGGAACGTCCCCGCAAGCTGGTCGTGGAATTCGCCCCAGCGGGCGCCCTCAACGTCGCTGTGGAGGAGGACGAGGGGCGGACCCGAGCCGCCGCTCAGCAACCGAATCGCGCCTGTCGGAAGTTCGACGGTGCTCTCGTCAACCATGGGGCCCTCCGCGCTTACCCGCCCGGCCCGGACTCTATGGCCCCATCCGGCCGGATGCAATCGACGGCGGGCATCGGGGCGCGCGGTCGCCCACGTTTTGAAGGGAGACTCGCGAACGTGAGCGGTGTGGTAGCGCATAGGGGATTCGAACCCCTGATCTCCGCCTTGAGAGGGCGATGTCCTAGGCCGCTAGACGAATGCGCCGCATCCTTGATGGTAGCGCACGCCCGTTCGGCCGGGCAAGAACGCGCCTGGGGGCTAGCTCTGCGTGGCCTGACGATCCTGGCGGCGAGCATGCTCTTCGCGGCGGCCTGCCTCTCCTGCGGCGGCGGCCAGCGGGAGATCGGGACGGGCGCCACGCCTGCGCCCACGCTCCCCGTGCAACCGGCGCCCCTCTCCGCGGGCGAGCGGGCGATGCTCAACGAGGTCGCACGGCTCCGGGCACTGCCCGCGCCAGACGCCCTCACCATCGGCTACGTGAGCCGTGCTCAGCTCCCGGCCGTCCTCGACAGCACCCTGACCGGCGACGACCATCGATGGTTCGCCGCCACTACCACCCTCTATCGCCTCCTCGGCTACATCGGCCCGGAGGACGACTTCCTCGAGATCTACCGGACGTTCGCCAGCGAGGCTGTCATCGGGCTCTACGACCCGTCCCGCAAGACCGTCTGGGTGGTCGCTGGCGACGCCGCAGGCGGCTTCGCAGCGCTTACCCCGGCCGAACGGGCGACCCTCGCGCATGAGTTCGTCCACGCCCTCCAGGACGCGCGCTTCGACCTGGCCCCGGCCGCGAAGCGCGCCCAGCAGGACCACGACCGGGACATCGCCTGGGCAGCCCTCGCCGAGGGCGACGCTGTCACCCATGAGCGGCTCCATAGCGGCCGTAGCGGCATGGCCCCGGGCGGCCTCAACCTGCTCTTCGCCGACGTAGGCGGCTCTCCGGCCGGCATCCCCGCGCCGATCGAGCGGGCCTTCCGCTTCCCCTACAACGCCGGCGCAGACTGGGTCCGCGGCCTGCGCGAACGCGAGGGCACCACGGGGATCGACCGGCTCTTCGAAGCCGGCCCGGCGACAACCGCAGCCATCCTCCACGGAGCTGCCGTCGGCGGACCCCCGCCGCCGGCTCTCCCGGACCTCTCAGGGTTGCCCGGCTCCGGCTGGCAGCGCCAATCAGGCGGCACCCTGGGCGAGTTCGAGTGGCAGAACTTCCTCCTCCAGCGCGTCCGGGCGCTCGACGCGGCGACCGCTGCCGCGGGACTCACGAGCGACCGCTATGAGGTTTACGTCCGCGGCGGGGCCAGCATCCTGGTCGCGCGGGTCCTCTGCCGCGACGAAGCCGCAGCGGCGGCTTTCCGCACGGCCCTCCGCACCTGGGCGGATGCGGCCGGCCTGACGAGCGCCGACCGTCCGCGATACTCCCTCGCGGCGGCGTCCGGGTCGAACACGATAGCGGCGAGTACCGGAAGCGGCCGGGAGGTCGTGGTGGTCATCGGAACAGGCGAGAAGGACGTCGAAGCAGCGATGCGCGCCCTCACCGGCGGCTAAGCGATCGGGCGAACCATCCGCCGCCTGGTGCGAATGCCCGGTCGGTCCAGGGACCTCACGTCCACGGCCCGCGCGAATACACCGGCCAGCCGAAGGAATAGCGTTGCTACAGGGAGAGCCGCTCCTTCGTCCAGTTCCACGGCTTTGCCTCGGCGACGTGGAGCAGGTACTCCTGGCCCATCTTCGGGATCAGCAACAACAACAGCGGGGTGATCGTGCTCTTCCAGCCATGCGGTGCGATCGCCGGGAACCACTTCATCACCACGACGCAGTAGAGCCACCAGTTCTCGAAGAGGTTCGGGAAAACGAAGAGCAAGGCGCGCGTGTCGGTCACTTCGAACAGCGCCGCGCCGATCAACCGGTAGACGAACAGGGCCGCCGCTGGCCAGCGCATCCACGGGTTGTCCCAGCGGAGCGCGACCACCACCTCGATCACGTAGTAGTAGGAGTCCAGGATCTTGTCCAACTCGGCGTAGTGGGCACCGAAGCCGCCGAGCTTGAGCAGATCGACGATGATGACATCCGCCGCGTCCAGCAGCATCGCCACAATTCCCCCGAGGAGCCAGTTCCGGAAGATGAGAAAGGGCACCGCCAAACGGAGCGCGATCACGATCAGCTCGCCTCGCGAGAGGTCGGCGCCGCCGAGCTTCGCCGCGACGAGCACCACCATCGCCAGGACGGCTACCCCGGCAATGGCCACCTCCGGACGGGGAAACCGGACAATGCGGTCCAGGTTCGCATTCGCCGCGGTCATCATGCCGAACCTCCCCTCGTCGGTGCGCCAGCGTGATGCGTGGCCCGGCAGGCGGGCGCTCGCAGACTCACCCGTCGCACCAATGCTCGGCTGTCCGGGTCGCCGGGAGCAGGCCGTGCGGTTGGGTGCCGTGCGCGAACGCCTCAGCGTGGGCCGGGAACGGCGCGCGAGGCCTGGTGGTCATCGTCACCGGCGGAAGGCGGTTGGGGTGGCAATCTCAGGCCTGTCGGGCGGTTAAGGCACGGGCGGCCCGCCCATCGGGTGACTTGACGCACACGAAAACCCGCATGTTATGGTCGCTCACGGCGGGGGTAGTGGATATCGCCTTATGGTCAGCTCGATGCATCGGAGCCAACGGCTCCGTGTCGTCTTCCCCTCGGCTCTCCTGGCCGCCGGTCTCGCGCTCCTCGCGGCCGGATTCCTCAGCGTCGCCTCGCCCGGCCAGGACGCCCACGCCATCGCCGCCTGCGTGAGCCACACGAACACCGCCGAGGAGGCCACGTTCAACGCCCAGCTCCAGGCCTGGCGGAACACGAACGTCTCCGGGTCGCTCCCCATGACCCCCTCAGCGCCCCTCAACGCCGCCGCTTACGGATACGCCGTCTTCCTCGCCAACACCGCTGGCGCTGGCGGCCACAACGCCGACGGCGCGCCCGGCTTCGCCTGGAGCACCAGAGCCATCCAGTGCGGGTACCCGGCCGCCTTTGCCGCCGGTGGCGAAGGGCTCGCTGTCGTCGAGTCGTCGGGTAACGTCGCCGTGGGGCCCTCGGATGCTCTCGCCGTCATGGCTGCCGAGGCCGGCGGCGGCATCCATGCCCCGATCCCGGCCGCCTGCATCGGCACGGGCAAGGCGACCGGGCAAGGGGGCAAGAAGGTCGCCTGGGTGACGCTTATCTTCTATGCGGACCCGTTCACCGGTGTCTGCCCCCAGGCGGTCACCGCCGGTCCGCCGGCCACCGCCACCGCTACCGGCTCCGCATCGGCCACCGCCTCCGCCACTGCGACCCGCACCGCAACCGCGACGCCGACGCCAACGCAAACGCCGTCCCCCACGCCGCAGGCCCGCTTCGGCGTGACGATCACCATCCCCCGGGATGGGTGGACGCTGGTCACCTTACCCGCCGGGCCCATCGCTGACGTGCTGGCGAGGGCGCGCGGCTGCTACGTGGCCGTGTATCAGCTGCAGGGTGACGAATGGCGCAGATACTCGCCCGAGGCTCCGGCCTACGCGCTCAACCTCGGGACCTCGAACGGCGGCGTCTTCTGGATCAAGGGCGGCTCCACCGTCTGCGGTCCTATCAGCCTGTAGAGGTCAGGGGATCGTCCAGGCGGCGGAGTTCGCGAGCGTCGTGCCGAGCGTGCCCAGCGCGGCGGCGCATACGATGGCGATGAACGCAAGGATCAGCGCGTACTCGGCCAGGCCCTGTCCGGATTCAGCGGTTAGTTCGTCCTCAAGCTGGACCTCATCGAACTCGGAACTATCGGTCATCGCACGTCACCTCTCTCATTTTACCCTGCGTTATCAATCGTCCGTAGATGCGATTACAAACGGGTACGAAAGGTGGATCCGCGTGGCACCCCGGTGACGAACTACGCCACCTCCCTGGTCACGTAGCTGGCGAGCTGGACCGGTGCGTCCGAGATGACCGTGGTCACCGCCAGCGCGAACAGGTCCTGGAGGAGCTGGCCGGTTGAGTCTCGTCCCTCGTCCTTCACGGTCCAGGCGGCGAGATCGACGCCACGCGCCTGAAGCACTTCCCCCAGGTTCAGTCCCAACGCCCGCAGGTAACGGATGGTCGCGTAATCGACCATCCATTCGCTCGCCGGGAGCAAGCCCAGCAGGTCCTCCACGCGCGCACGCAGGTACGGCACCGGTTCCACGCCCGGGATGTGGGCGAGTGGGGCGTCGTCCCAGAGACCGTGGAGGCCGAGCCTGGCGGGGTAGAGATCCCCCCGGCGGCCAGGGAAATAGTGCCATTGCAGCGTTGGGTCGAGCGCCACCCGGTACCCGGCCGCGGACAGCGGCCGCAGGTTCCAGTACGCCTGCGACCCGACCAACACCTGGCTCCGCACCGGCGCCAGCGCCTCGGCCAGGTTTCGCGCCCGAGCTGCGGAGATGCCCCGTGTTAGCTTCAGGTCCACCTGGAGCAGCGTCTCCGAGCCGCGGAGCAGATCCACCACCTCGGACAGGGTGGCGACGCCCACCGAGTCGTCCCGCCGGAACCGGAGACCGCGCGCGGCCGCCGAATCGAGCGCGGCGACAGGCCCCGAACCGGTCGTGTCCTCGTCGAGTTCGGCGTCATGCAGGACCACCATCCCGTCATCCGCCAGGAACCGCACGTCGATCTCCACCCGCGGCGCCCCGGCCTGCACGCATTCGGCCACGGCGGGCAGCGAGTTGGGCGGGTAGCGGCCGCTGAGTGTCGCCCGGTGGCAGCAGAAGACGCGAGGCCGGCCGGCCACCAACGGGGCGAGATCGCCCGCTGAGTTCTGCTGAGGTGCGTTGCTCATCGTGCTGGAAGTGTCCGTCCTCCGTGATAACGGCACCATCGGGGTACAGGTTAATAGGACACGTGCCCGAAACGGCGCAGGATGTCTGTCCTTGGTCCGTGATCGCGGGCAGCGGCCGGGCGCTGGCAGCCTCACCCACCGGCCGCGTGGAGCGTGTGGGCGCGGCCAGGACAGGGCGGCCACGCGGCGGGTTGCGCCGCCGCGCCGGACGTGGAAAGGTAGATCGGTCATCCCCTTCCTCGGATGGCCGGGCGCCGCCCCTCGCAGAGGCCGGCGATGGTGAAAGTCGTCCCCTTGTTTTGTTGGAAGGGACGCGTGGTATACTCCCGCGCGTCCCAGCGGGGGCCGCTAGCTCAATTGGCAGAGCAAGTGACTCTTAATCACTAGGTTGAAGGTTCGAGTCCTTCGCGGCTCACCATCCCTGTTCCGGACCGGCGGCTGCCAGCCAGGCAGCAGACGGGACACTAAGTGGGGGAAGTGTCGGAACTGGCAGACGAGCATGACTTAGGATCATGTGCCGCAAGGCGTAGGAGTTCGAGTCTCCTCTTCCCCACCACTCGATGATCCAACCCCGGCTGGGCACCGCCACCGCAGATGCGGAGGCAGAGGAAGGAGATGGGATGCCGCTACTCGAGGTAAAGGACCTCCGGACGTACTTCTATACGCAGGAAGGTGTCGTCAAGGCGGTCGATGGCACGTCCTACGTTGTAGAAGAGGGCGAAACACTGGGGCTCGTCGGTGAATCGGGCTGCGGCAAGAGCGTTTCGGCGCTTTCTATCCTCCGCCTGATCCCGCAGCCCCCTGGCAAGATCGTTTCCGGCGAAATCCTCTTTCAGGGCCGCGATATCCTGAAGCTGGATGAGGACGAAATCCGCAAGATCCGCGGAAACGAAATCGCCATGGTCTTCCAGGAGCCCATGACTTCGCTCAACCCGGTCCTGACTATCGGCCGTCAGATGACCGAGGCGCTCGAGCTGCACATGAACCTCCACGGCAAGGCCGCGAGAGACCGGGCCGCCGAACTGCTCGAGATGGTCGGTATTTCCGACGCCCGGGCACGCCTCGACGATTACCCTCACCAGTTCTCCGGCGGCATGCGGCAACGCGTCATGATCGCCATGGGCATGAGCTGCAACCCGAAGCTCCTGCTCGCGGACGAACCGACGACGGCCCTCGATGTCACCATCCAGGCCCAGATCCTCGAGGTCATGAGCCGCCTCAGCCGCGAATTCGGCACCGCCGTCATCATCATCACCCACAACCTCGGGGTCGTGGCCCGCTATGCGGACCGCGTGAACGTGATGTACGCCGGCAAGGTCATCGAAACCGCCGATGCCGGCGAGCTCTACGGCAACCCGAAGCACCCCTACACGGTCGGCCTGCTCAACTCGGTCCCCCGTCTCGACGAGACCCGCAAGGAGAAGCTCGTGCCGATCGAGGGGCTCCCACCTGACCTGGCCCATTTGCCAGTGGGATGCCCGTTCTACCCACGCTGCGCCTGGCGCGTGGACCGCTGCAAAGAGGAGTATCCTCCGTTCAAACTGGTGGCTGATAAGCATTACGCCGCCTGCTGGGAATCGGATCGTGTCCATCGGGAGGTGGCAGTTGGCGCAGCAAACTAGCTCAGGGACCCGTCAACGCGTCGGCACAATCGGCGAGACGCTGGTCGATGTCGAAGGCCTGCAGGTGTACTTCCCCGTCACCGCCGGCCTCATCTTCCAGCGCAAAGTCGCCGACGTGAAAGCCGTCGATTCCGTCTCCTTCAAGGTGAAGCGCGGAGAGACGCTCGGCCTCGTCGGCGAATCCGGCTGTGGCAAGAGCACGACCGGGAAGGCCATCCTTCAGCTCAACCGGCCGACCGCCGGCTCCGTCGAGTTCGAAGGCCAGGACCTGACCAAGCTGAAGGGCAGCAACCTGCGCCGCTTCCGCCGGAAGATGCAGATGATCTTCCAGGACCCCTACGCCAGCCTGAACCCACGGATGAGCGTCGGCAGCATCATCAGCGAGCCGCTCACCATCCATAAGCTGGCAAGCGGCAAGGACAAGAAGGAGAAGGTCCAGAACCTCCTCCAGACCGTCGGCCTCAACCCCTATTTCGCCAACCGCTTCCCGCACGAGTTCTCGGGCGGCCAGCGCCAGCGCATCGGCATCGCCCGCGCCCTCGCCGTTGAACCCGACTTCATCGTCTGCGACGAGCCCGTCTCGGCCCTCGATGTCTCGATCCAGGCCCAGATCATCAACCTCCTCCAGGACCTCCAGGATCAGTTCAACCTGACCTACCTCTTCATCGCGCACGACCTCTCCGTCGTCCGCCATATCTCCGACCGTGTGGCCGTCATGTACCTCGGCCACATCATGGAGCTGACGGACCGGGACTCGATCTTCGAGAACCCACTCCACCCCTACACCAAGGCGCTCATGTCCGCCGTCCCCATCCCGGACCCGGCCGTCGAACGCAAACGCGAGCGCATCATCCTCATGGGCGACGTGCCCAGCCCCCTGCGCCCACCATCGGGCTGCGTGTTCCACACGCGCTGCCCGATCGCGATCGACGAGTGCCGCCAGCGCATCCCCGATTGGCGCAACGTGGGCACGGCCGACAAGGAGCACTGGGTCTGGTGTCACCGCGTCGAAGCCCAGGCAGGGAGCAGCGGCATGGCCACCTCCTCCGCAAACTAACGGCGGCGGCACACCAACAGGAAAGGCCGGGCAAATGCCCGGCCTTTCTTCGTTGCCGGCGTTACCGGCCGTTCTGCTCGCACGCCCCCGGAATGGGGACGGCTACAGGCGCTCCATCCCCTCGGTGGCTGGCTTGCGAGGGTCGAGCGCGTAACGGAGCGTCGGCATCTGCATATCGGCCACCGCCTGGCTCGCGCTCACGCCCCACCACGGGTCGGCGCCGTCGAGCAGCCACGCCGCCGCGTCGAACGCCGTCAGCAGTGGCTTTCCGCGGTCCGCCTTGTGGAAGGTGAAGTCCGCATCCACCTGGACGATGCGCGAGATCTCGGCGCCCTCCCGCATCGTCCGGACCAGGTTCATGGCGGGGAGATACTGGATGTCCGCCCCGCTGATCGGCTCGGGGTTTTGCAACGAGACGTCCAGGACCGTCTCGCCGCCGTCTATCACCAGGCCGTGCACGCGGTCATAGCCCGCCTTCAGACTGACGGCGGCAACGCGCGCCGAGAAGCCCCAGCGCTCGCGTAGCTCCGTGGCCGCGGCCGCCGAATCCACGTAGGTGCGCGGGCAGAAACCACGCGGGCGGGCGCCGGCCCTGCACCCCACCCGTACCTCCGCCATCGTGAACGGCCCAACTGAACTCTCGGGACAGTGTGTCACGGCGAACACCAGGGTCGGCGGGATCGTGGGGTGGAGCGCCGGCGGCAGCAGGTCCACCATCGACCCCTGGCGGATCTCGTAGATCACCTGCAGGACGCGCACTCCCGGCAGCGGCCATGGTTCGGTCGCGAAGTTCGCCATCAACGGCGCTTCGGCGAGCAGTGGGCCAACGTCTCGAATCCCGGAGAGCGGCATCAGGCGCCCCCCGCCGCCGAGGCGGCCGCAGGCACCCGCGTCGCCGTCTTGTCGGTGCTCCCGGCGAAGGCTGGCATCACCTCTTTGGCGAACAGCCTGAGCGACGCCAGGACCTCTTCCTGCGGCACCAGTTCGACCGCGTTGAGGAGGAAGTTGATCCTGTCCACGCCGACAGCCTCCCAGTTCTTGATCGCCCGAATAATCCGTTCAGGGCTGCCGAAGCACTGGCCCTCCGGCACCTGGCCCTCCGGGGCGCTGGTCGATTCGCGGCGAAGCGCGGGCAGCAGCCCGAGGTTCGGATAGGAGCGGCTCGGATAGGCCTGGCGGGCGGCCAGGAGCTGTTCCGCCAGGTAGTTGAACGTCCCCGCCACCCGCATGCCCGTCTTCGCGCCGTACGCGTCGTCTTCGTGGCAGAAGAGGAAGTTGACGGTGTTCACCTGTTCGTTCACGAACGCGCCAACCGGGTCGCAATACTTGATCCGCCGGCGGTACTCGGCGATCTTGCCCTCTTGCTCACGAAACGAGCCGAAGGTAAGGCCGAGGCTGCCCATTCCCCGGTCGGCGGCGTCCAGCTCCGTGCCGGGGCTCGTGACAGCCACCCACATCGGCGGGTGCGGCTTCTGGATGGGCTTCGGCAGGATCGCCCGCTCTGGCATCCTGAAGCACTCGCCTTCGTAGCCGAAGCGCTCCTCCATCCACATCCGCGGGATGACGCGTGTGATTTCGTCCCAGGTCTTCTTCGTCGTGTCCGGGTCGACCCCGAACCCACCGAGTTCGGTCCAGGTGGCCGACCGGCCGGTCCCGAACTCCAGGCGCCCATCGGAGAGGATGTCGAGCACCGCCGCCTGCTCGGCGATCTTGATCGGGTGGGTGAATTCGGGCACACAAACGACGATCCCGCGGCCAACGTGAATGTTCTTCGTGATCATCGCGCAGGCCGTCAGGAACAGCTCCGGCGCCGGGCAGTGCGAGTACTCCTCGAGGAAGTGGTGCTCCACCGCCCACACCTGGTCGAAGCCGAGTTCGTCCGCGAGCTTCACCTGTTCGAGCGCCCGATGGTAAACCAGCCGCTCGTTCACATCCCACGGACGGGGGACGGAGAGTTCGTAGAAGATGCCAAATTTCATGGTTCACCTCACATGAATTGCGTCCGGCGAATCTACCATATGTGGCAACGCGCGTGTGACTACTGAGGCGTGGGCGAAGCCGTCGCCGTGCCCGGCGGCGACGGCGCCGGGGTGGCCGACGGGATCGGCACGGGCACGACCACCGTCGTCGGTACCGCTGTCACCGAAACGGTCGGGACGGGGGTGGGCGTTCGCGTGGCGGTCGCCGTCGGGGAGGGAGACGGCGTCCGAGTCGCCGTTGCGGTCACGGTCGCCGTCCGCGTCGGCGAGGGCGTCCGTGTGCTCGTCGCCGGAGCGGTAGGCGGCGCCGTCGGCGAGACGATCGGTGTGGGTTCCGGGGGGCCGTCGCCGCCGCCGCTCCCGTAGATCAAGGCGGCCACAACCGCGCCCCCGCCGAGCAGCGCAATCGCGCCAACGACTGCCACGATCGCCGCAACGTTCTCTCCCCCGGCCTGAGGGCGTATCCGGGCCGTTGGGTGGCGGGGCGGCAACCCGCCCCCGCGCCCCGGCGCCGGTGGCAGGGGCCGCGGCGACCGCACCGCCACTGCTTGAGCGGGGGCGCCAGCGCCAATCACGACCGGCGCCGGCAACCCCCGCAGCGCCGCCGCGAAGGCCGCCGCACCGGCGTACCGGTCGGCCGGCGAGAGGGCCAGCGCCCGCGCCAGCACCCGTTCCAGCCCCGGCGAGGCGGAGGCTGCGAACGTCCGCAACGGTGGCGCCGCTGCTGCCAGCCGCCGGCCGGCCGCGGCCGCGGGCGTAGCGCCTCCGAAGGGCTGACGCCCGGCGACCATCTCGTAGAGCGTCAGCGCCAGCGAATACACGTCCGACCGCGCATCCGGCTGCGCGCCCTGGATGATCTCCGGCGGCAGGTACGCGATCGTGCCGAGCACCGCGCGCGCCTCGTCAGCGGTCAGCGTGCGGGTCACCGTTTCCGCCACCCCGAAGTCAACCGCTTTCACCACGCCCTGCTCCGTCACGAGCAGGTTCTCCGGTTTGATGTCGCAGTGGAGGACCCCCTGGCCATGGGCGTAGGCCAGCGCGTCCGCGACCTGGACGGCGTAGCGCACCGCCTCCAGCTCGTCCATCCGCCCCCGCCGCTCGATGATCTCGCGGACCGGCAGACCGTGGACATACTCCATCACCAGGTAGGGGCGCTCACCGAAACGGCCGGCGTCGTAGACTGCGGCGATGTTCGGGTGTTGGAGCCGAGCAACGATCCGGGCCTCGCGCTCCATGGCCGTACCCAGGTCCGCCCCGGCGCCGCCCTCCTTCAGGACTTTCAGCGCCACCCAGCGTCCAAGACGCCGGTCCTCGGCGAGCCAGACCTCGGACATGCCACCGGTTCCCAGCAACCGCTCGAGGCGATACCGTTCGTCGATGATCTGGTTGGCGTCCAAAGGGTCGTGGGTCTCCATTCCTTGATCGCGAGCGTGTCGTCGGGCCAGCGAAACGCTGAGCTGCTGCTCTTGCTCGCGCCCGCCGCCTTCGCGCTGCTGGCCTGGCGGGCGCTCGAGACCGCGGGCGCCCCGCTGCCGGCTGGTTCCGGCCGGATCGTAACCCAATTCCTCGCAACGGCCGCCGCGGGACACCTCACCCTCCGGATTCTCGCGCCCGGCGCTTCACCGCTCCCTTACGCCACCGCCATTCTCCTCAGCGCCGTCGGCATCGCCTTCGTCCTCCGGCTCGCCCCGGATGTCGCCCAGGACCAGGCGAACTGGGTGACCATCGGCGTCGCCCTGATGGCCTTCACGGCCGGGCTCGGACGCCAGTACCACATCCTCGCGCGTTACCGCTACACGGCCGGCGCGATCGCCATCCTCCTTCTCCTGGGTACGGGCATCTTCGGCACGACCATCAACGGTGCACGGCTCTGGGTGACCATCGGCGGTCAGGTCGTCCAGACGACGGAGCTGATCAAAGTGCTCGTCATCGTCTTCCTCGCCGGGTACCTCACCGACGAAGGGGCGGTCCTCTCCATGCCCACCCTCCGCTTCGGCGGCAGGTCGTACTCGGCCCTCCCCTACCTCCTGCCGCTCATCCTGATGCTCGGCGTGGCCATCGGCGCCCTCGCCCTGCTCCGCGACCTCGGGAGCATCGCCCTCCTCGTCGTCCTGACCGTCTCCGCAATGTACGTCGCGACCGGCCGCGTCCGTTACGTGGCCGGCGGCGTCGGACTGCTCCTCGTCACCGCCGCCCTCGGCTACGTCACCTTCGACCACGCCCAACGCCGCATCGATGTCTGGCTCGACCCCTACGCCGACGCCAGCGGTGACGGCTTCCAGACCGTCCAGAGCATTTACGCGATCCAGGCCGGCGGCGTCACGGGCGCCGGCCTCGGGCTCGGCACCCCGGACGCCATCCCGGCTGCGCCCACCGATTATGTTTTCTCCGCCGTCGCCGAAGAGCTCGGCCTGGCCGGCGCCGCGGCCGTCATCATGCTCTACGTCGTCTTCCTCTTCGCCGGGCTCCGGATAGCGGCTTCCGAGCGGGCGACCTACGGCCGGCTCCTCGCCTCATGCATCGCCCTCCTGATCGCGATCCAGGCGGCCGTCATCATCGGCGGCAACCTCCGGCTCATCCCGACCACCGGCATCACGCTCCCATTCGTCAGCTACGGCGGTTCGAGCCTCGTCGTGAACTTCATCCTCGTTGGCCTGCTGCTGGGCCTGTCCGCCCGGTCGCGTGTCGAAGGTGCACTGCGCTAGCCGCGAAAGCGCAGGCCCACCGCCCCGACCAGCACCTCAGAACCGTCCGTCAGCGTGAGCCCGCGCCCGTCCACGCGCCGCCCATCGACGAACGTCCCGTTCGTGCTGCCAAGGTCACGCACCAGCCAGCCCTGCGCCGCCGGCTCGATCGTGGCGTGCCGGCTCGACACCGACGCATCGGCCAGGACGATGCCGTTGACGTCGTCACGGCCGATAGCCGTCGGCCCCGCCACCTGGAACTCGGTACCCGGCTTCAAGCCCGAGTAGGCCGGCGAAGCGACGACGAGCCGCGCTCGCCCGCCGGCTGGCGTCACCTGGCGGGTGCGGGGCGCGGGCAGGCGCTCCCTCACGAGGCCTGAACGCATGATCAGCGCTGCCGCCAGGAGGAAGGCGAACAGCACCGCGATCAGGCCGAGCCGCAGCACGATCAGCTCTGAGCTGCCGCTCACCGGCCGCGCTCCAACCGGAGGTCGATGTCGCCGAGGCTCACCGTCACGCCCTCGTCCAGCCTCACCCGCGCCTGGGGCAGGCCGCCGCTGATGACCCCGTTCCGGCTGCCGGCATCCTCGATCACGAACCCGTCCCCCTCCCGGATGACACGCGCATGGGTGCGCGAGACGGCCATGCTGAGGAGGACGAGGTCGTTCCCCGGCGCCCGCCCGATGCTGAACGGCGTGTGGTCGAGGGCCGCCGATGTCCCATCGCCAAGCACGAGCGACAGGCCTGTGTGCAGCTCGATCCGCTCCGTGGCCGTGAACGGTGCCGGCGGCGGCCGGTGCTCCGTGTTGGCAAAGCCCGCGGTCACCTCAACCTCGCCCACCGGCAGCGCCGGTTCACGTTCGAAGGCGACCAGCCGGTCGCCGATCCGCTCACTGCCCGTCCGCCGTTCGAGACCAGCGAGGAGCGTGTCGATCTCCCGCTGCAGCTCCGGGAATGCGTTTTCGTACGACGCGTAGTCGCGTGGGTTGAGCCTGACCCTGAACTGGTTCGGCATCGCGCCAGCGCGGACGCCCGCCGTCGCCGCCCGCTCCACCTCCGCCAGGATCTCCAGCGGGTGGAGGCGGCCACCACCGGCGATCCGGACCGTCCGTTCAAAGATGCGTTCGATCAGCGGGCTCCGGTCATCACTCATCGCGCCAACGCCGCCCGCAAGACCTGGCCAGCGATCGGCGAGGCCGTCTCGCCCCCGCGCCCGCCACCCTCGACGACGACTGCCACCGCGACGGTCGGGTTCTCGGCGGGAGCGAAGGCGATGAACCAGGCGTGGGATACGCCCGCCCGGCCGGTCTCCGCCGTCCCCGTCTTCCCCGCCACCCGGACGCCCGGGATATCGACGCCGGCGGCCTGACGGTTCTCGACCACGGCGACCATGAAGTCGCGCAGCGTTGCCGCAACCTCCGGCGAAATCACCCGCCGTGAGCCGGGCGGCTCCAGCTTCCGGACCACCCGGTCGCCGTCCAGCTCCGCCAGGCCCAGGTGCGGTCCGGCGAGGACGCCGCCGTTGGCGATGACCGCCGCCACGACGGCCATCTGCAGCGGCGTGGCGAGAAGCTCGCCCTGGCCGAAGGCCGTGCTCGCGAGCAGCGTCTTCGTCCGCTCCGACCCAGCCCCGGTGAGCTCTGCCGCGGCGGTGTCCAGGGTAAACGGCAAGGCCGAGCCGAATCCGAAGCGGGCCGCCGTATCCTCCAGGCGGCTCCAGCCAACGTTCACCCCTACCTCAGCGAAGATCGCGTTCACCGAGCGCCAGAACGCCTCCTTGAACGGGTACGTCCCAACGCCCCCGGCCGTGTTCGTGCAGGCGATGGGGAAGCCGTCGATCACGATTTCGCCCGGGCAGGTCACGCGCGTATCGGCCGAGATCACCCGGTTCTCCAGGGCCGAAGCCGCCGTCACGGTCTTGAACGTCGAACCCGGCGGGTACTTGCCCTGGGTCGCCCGATTGAGCAGCGGCGATGTCGCGTCGGCCAGGAGCGCCTCGCCGTTCTCGTCGAGCGCTCCCGGGTCGTAGGTCGGGACGCTGACCATCGCGAGCACCTCCCCGGTCCGCGGGTCAAGCGCGACCACCGCCCCCTGTCGCGCCCCGAGGGCCCGGGCCGCCGCCGCCTGGGTGGCCGGGTCGATGGTCAGGCGCACATCATGGCCCTGCGCACCGCCCCGCCGAAACTCTTTCTCGAAAGCGCTCAACAGTGAGTCGGGGGCCGTGCCGCTCAAGATGTCGTTGAACGCCAGCTCCGCCCCCTGCGAGCCGTAGCGCCCGTTGATATAGCCGAGCACATGGGCGACCGAAGCGTCGCTGTACTGGCGGCTGCCGTCCGCACTGGACGAAGCGAGGACGTTCCCCTCCCGGTCGAGGATCCGCCCACGATCGGGGTTCACGAACTCAGAAAGGAGCCTGGGGTTGCGGTCGTCCCGCTCAAGGTCATCCCGGAACACCTGCCAGTAGGTCAGCGTGCAAAAGAAGACGAACGCACCGAATAGCGCCACGGAGCCGGTAGCGCCGATGCGGTGGTCGAACCGGCCGGGGGTGAGCACCCAACCAGTTTAAGCGACCATCCCGTGTGCGCTGGGACAGCCCGGCGGGCACCGACCGCGCGCTGTCCCGGCCTGAACTGGAGCCTTGGGGAGCGGGCCGCTTACGGGAGCTTGCACGAGCGCCCCCAGGTGTTTCTTCCGTAAGCGGCCCGAGCGAGGGCGGGGCGGGCGGCCCCGTCCACGAGGTGCAGTATGGAACCGCCAGGCCAGCACGCCCCACCAGCGGGCAATCCGGCCGTAAAAAGCCCGTAATATCCAAATCCCGTCGTCCAAAAGGCCCGGACGTGGCAGGATCGCACCACAGATGCCAACACCCGTCGTCGGACTCGTCGGCTGCGGCCATATCGGCCGCTTTCACTCCCGGAACATCCGCGGCGTCTTCCGTACCGAGCGCGTCGGCGGCTCCTATGTCGCCGTCTGCGACCGCGAGGTTCGCCGCGCCGAGGAGTTTGCGGCCATCACCGGCGCCTCAGTCGTGACGGCAGACCCCGCGGCTCTGATGGCCACGCCGGGGCTCTCGGCAGTCTACGTCTGCGCCGAGACCTCGGAGCACCCGGCAATCGTCGCGGAAGCGGCGCGGCGCGGCCTCGCCGTCTTCTGCGAAAAGCCCCTGGCCAGGACGCTGACCGAGGTCGAAGCGATGGTCGCGGCCGTCGAATCGGCGGGCGTCGTTAACCAGGTCGGCCTCGTCCTCCGGTACTCGCCCGTCTACACCGTGCTGAAAGACCTGCTCGCGTCGCCGGGCCTCGGCCCCCTCCTCACCGCCCATATGCGCGACGACCAGTTCTTCCCCGACCACGGCCACTACGGCAGCTCCTGGCGGGGCGACTTCGAGAAGGTCGGCGGCGGGACCCTGATCGAGCACTCCATCCACGACATCGACCTCTTCCGCTGGCTCTTCGGCGACATCTCCGCCGTCCGCTGCCACACCCGCGTGACCAGCGGCCACCCCGGAGTCGAGGACATCGCTCTCGCCACCTTCCAGCACGAGGGAGGCCATGCCACCTCGCTCACCTCGGTCTGGCACCAGGTCGATGGCCGGCCATCGACACGCAGGCTCGAGGTCTTCTCCGAAGGTGGCTGGTTCGCCTCCGACGCCGACTTCATCGGCCCCATCCGCTACCAGCTGCGGACCGGCCCCGAGGTCGAGCTCGACGCGGACGACGTCTTCGCGCGCTATACCGCCATCGCCGGGCTCGACGCGGACGAGGCTAACCTCGCCCGGCAGGGGATGCTCGAGGACTATGCCTTCCTTCGGGCCGTCGCTGCCGGCACGCCAGCGACGCCTGACTTCCGCACCGCCCTCGAAGCCCACCGCATCGTTGACGCCTGTTACCGGAGCGCCGCCGAGGGCCGAGAACTGCCCGTACGCGATTAGGACAGGCCCGCGGCGACACGGGCCACGGTCGGCGTCCCATAGTCCAGACGTATAACTGAGCCCCCTGGCAGTTTACGAGGCCATGTCCCTGCCTTATTATGGCCTGACCTATACATGAGGCCGATGTGGCGGAGGTCGTTATGCCAACCGATACGCTCCAGGACGTATACGCACTGGGTGAGATGCCCCCACTCGGCGTCGTCCCACCCCGCATGCACGCCCAGGTCATCCGCCAGTCGCGCTTCGGGCGGCCGCTCGACGCCTTCCAGCCGGAGGTCATCGCCACGCCCGAGATCGGCCCCGACGAGGCCCTCGTCTACGTCATGGCCGCTGGCGTCAACTACAACAACATCTGGGCCGGCCTCGGCACCCCGATCGACGTGATTGGCTCCCGGATGAAGGGCGGCGAGGCCGAGGACTTCCATATCGGCGGCTCCGACGCGTCCGGCATCGTCTGGAAGGTCGGCGCCAACGTCACGAGCCTCCGCGTCGGGGACGAAGTCGTCGTCCACTGCGGCCAGTGGGACATCCACTCGCCCGATGTCCTCGCCGGCGAAGACCCCATGTTCACCCCGTCCTACCGGATCTGGGGCTACGAGACGAACTGGGGCTCCTTCGCCCAGTTCGCCAAAGTCCAGGCACACCAGTGCCTCCCCAAGCCGAAGCACCTCACCTGGGAGTCGGCCGCCGCCTACATGCTTGTCGGCGCCACTGCCTACCGCATGCTCCACAACTGGGCCCCCCACAACGTCCGCGAAAACGATGTCGTGCTCATCTGGGGCGGTGCTGGCGGCCTCGGCTCGATGGCCATCCAGATCGCGAAACTCGCCGGCGCCCGGCCCATCGCCGTCGTCTCGAACGAGGAGAAGTACGCTTTCTGCCGCAAGCTCGGGGCCGTCGGCTGCATCAATCGTAAGTCCTTCGACCACTGGGGCCGTCTGCCCGACGCCGACGACGCGGCCGCCATGAAGCCGATCACGGCCGGCGCCCGCGACTTCGGCAAGGCCATCTGGGACATCCTCGGCGAACGCAAGAACCCTCGCATCGTCTTCGAACACCCGGGCGAAGACACCATCCCCACCTCGGTGTTCGTCTGCGACAGCGGCGGCATGGTCGTCATCTGCGCCGGCACCACGGGCTACAACGCCGATGTCGATCTGCGCTACCTCTGGATGCGCCAGAAGCGGCTCCAGGGCTCCCACTTCGCGAACGACGACAACTCCCGCGACTTCAACGACCTCGTCGTGGCCGGCAAGATCGACCCCTGCCTCGGCCGCGTCTTCCCCTTCGCGGGCACCGGCGAATGCCACCAGCTCATGTACGAAAACCGCCACCCGGACGGCAACATGTCGATCCTGGTCGGCGCCACGCGTGAAGGCCTCGGGGCACACTGACCCAGACGTCCCCTTAAGGGAAGTCGAGTTCCGGCCGCGTCGGGCGCCCGAGCAGCGACTCCAGCGCGTCCAGGGCCGGAACGCCTTCGTGGAGGATGGCGTAGACCGCCTGGCAGATCGGCATCTCCACGCCAAGGCGGCGCGCCAGCTCGACTACCGACTCCGCGGTCTGCACCCCCTCTGTCACCGACCGCCGCTCCCCGAGGATCTCTCCGAGCAGCCGTCCCTCGCCGAGGGCCACGCCGAGCGAGGCGTTCCGGGAACTCGCCGCGTTGCAGGTCAGCACCAGGTCGCCGAGGCCGCTCAGGCCCATCAGTGTGTCGGCCCGCCCGCCCTTCGCCCGCGCCAGCCGCACCATCTCCGCCAGCCCCCGCGTGATGAAGGTCGCCCGCGCGTTCTCGCCGAGGCGCAGGCCCGTGCCGATGCCGCAGCCGATCGCGATGACGTTCTTCACCGCGCCCCCCAGCTCGGCGCCGATGACGTCGTCCGCGGCGTACGCCTTGAAGGTGCGGCTGCTCACCGCCTCGACGAAGTCCGCCGCGACGGCCTCGTCCCGGCAGGCGAGGGTCACCCCCGTGGGCAGGCCCCGGGCCACTTCGGGCGCCAGGGTCGGACCGGAAAGGACGGCGATGGCGGCCTCAGGCGCCACCTCCGCCAGCACTTCGCTCATGGTCAGACAGCTACCCTGCTCGATCCCTTTCGAACAGATGGCGACCGGCATCCCCGGCCTGATCATCGGCGCCAGCGCCGCCGCCACGGCGCGGAGATGCTGGGCTGGCGGGACGAGAAGGATCGCGTCCGCGCTCCGCACCGCCTCCTCGAGTTCGGTCGTCGCCCAGAGCAGCGGGTCCAACTGGATGCCGGGGAGGAAGGCCGCGTTCTCATGGTCGCGGTTGATCGACTCGACGACCTCCGCCTCGAGGGCCCAGAGACGGACGTGCCGCCCGGCCCTCCGCACCACGGCCGCCAGGGCCGTGCCCCAGGCTCCCCCACCGATCACCGCGATGCGTTCCATTGCTAACGGCCTCCACCGGACCCGGCGCCCGCACGATACCCTAAACCTGCGGCCGACGGCGGCCAACCTGGCCCGGTTTGTCGGCACCCGGGCGCGCGGCTACAGTCGAAGGACCATCCTGGGCGCGGGAGTTCCGGCATGTTGGATAGAGGACGGACACTGAACGGCCACGCTGCCGGCCGGCGAGGCGGCCCGGACTGAACGACCCGCAAGCGACCTCGGCGACCCTTGCCGCTGGCTCGGCGAGGCCACTGACACGCCTCCGTCACACCACGACCTACCGCTACGACCGGCCCGTCAGGCTCGGCCCACACCTCGTGCGGCTCCGTCCCGCACCCACCGACACCGAGCGCATCGCCGCCTATACCCTGGGCGTGGCGCCCGAGCCCGGTTCCCTTCGCTGGCAACAGGACCCCCTCGGGAACTGGGTCGCCCGCCTCCTCTTCGCCGAACCGGTCTCCGAACTGCGCCTCGACGTCGATCTGACGGTCGATATGACCCCTAAGAACCCGTTCGACTTCCTCGTTGAGCCCTCGGCCGAAACCTGGCCACTCACCTACACCCCGGAAACGCTCATTGAGCTGCGCGGCTGCCTCGAACCGGACCCGGCCGGCCAACGGTTCGCCGCCTTCGTCTCCTCCCACCGGGCACGGGCGGCCAGCGGCACGCTCGAATCGCTGCTGGCCCTGAACCGCGCCATCTACGAGCGCATACGTTATGTCGTCCGCGACGTCGGTGAGGTCTGGGCCCCCGAGGAGACGCTCGAACTGGGCAGGGGCTCCTGCCGTGACTCCGCCTGGCTGCTCGTCCAGGCGCTCCGCCACCTCGGCTGTGGCGCGCGCTTCGTCTCGGGCTACCTGTTGCCGCTCGACCTTCCCGGCGTCTCCGCGACCGAAGGCGCGGGGGCTGGCCTTCACGCCTGGGCGGCGGTCTACCTCCCCGGCGCCGGCTGGGTCGGCCTCGACCCGACCTCGGGGACGCTCTGCAGCGAGGCTCACCTGCCCCTGGCGGCCACGACGCACTACCTCAACGCGGCCCCAATCACGGGCACCAGCGAACTCGCGAACGTCGATGTGACCTTCGACTTCCACACGGAACGCCTGCACCCCAGACCAGTGGACTGAGCCGCGCCGCCCCGCAACGCCCGCGTTCGCGGAGCGGCCCGGCCGACGCTACAGTAGCCCGCGAATCGGCGACGACATCTTCGGAATCGAGGAACCCGGGTGCCCACGTCTGCCACGATCACGATCGAACGCCTCGACGGCCCCGGCGCCCTGGACGCGCTCCCCGCCCTCGCCGACATCCTCTGTGACTGTGTCGACGGCGGCGCCTCGGTCGGCTTCCTCTCACCCTTGACGACAGCACGCGCCGAAGCGTTCTGGGGTGGCGTAGCCACCGCCGTCGCCCGGGGGGATAAGGCCCTGTTCGCCGCGCGCGACGGCGCGGTCATCCAGGGCACAGTCCAGCTGGGACTCGCCCTCCCCGAAAACCAGCCCCACCGTGCCGACGTCGCGAAGCTCCTCGTCCATCGCCGGGCGCGCAGGCGGGGCATCGCCGAGGCCCTCATGTTCGCCGCCGAACGCGAGGCCGTCGCCGAAGGACGGACCATCCTCACGCTCGACACGGCCAGCGCCGACGCCGAGCGGCTCTATCAGCGCCTCGGCTGGACCCTCACCGGCATCATCCCCGGCTACGCCCTCAACCCCGACGGCAGCCTCTGCGATACAGCCGTCTACTGGAAGCACATCCCCTGACCGACGCGCGTTCGTGGTTGCCGGGCACGGATGCGAACCCGCCCAAACCTCCAACCATCTCCTTCCGAAACTCGGCTGGCCCTCCCCCAGGCCGTGCCCGTTCGACCCTCGATGTGCGGCCCACTCGGTCGTGCCCACGTCG
>JBJXGC010000295.1:0-13397 GCA_046154545.1 Dehalococcoidia bacterium
TCAATCTCCATCACGATGGACCGCAGGCTGTTGCCGTGGGCGGCGACGATCACGTCCTTGCCGTCCTTCACGAGTGGCAGGATGTGGGCGTTGAAGTAGGGGAGCGTGCGCGCCGCCGTGTCCTTCAGGCTCTCTCCGTTGGGCGGCGGCACGTCGTAGCTGCGGCGCCAGATATGGACCTGGGCGTCGCCGAACTTCTCCGCGGTTTCCGCTTTGTTTAGCCCTTGGAGGTCACCGTAGTGCCGTTCGTTCAGCGCCTGGTCGTACTCCACGGGGATACCGGACTGGCCGAGCACCTCAAGCACGATCTCCAGCGTCTTCTTCGCCCGCATGAGCACGGAGGTGAAGGCGCAGTCGAAGCGCAAGCCAGCCGCCTTCAACTCTTCGCCCGCCCGGCGCGCCTCCTCCTCGCCCCTGGCCGTAAGCGGCACGTCGATCCAACCCGTGAAGCGGTTCTCCAGGTTCCACTGCGACTCGCCGTGGCGCACCAGCACAAGCGTCCCCATACGCCCTCCTCATGGGAGTCTGCCGTCTCTTCCGGCGCGGTCAAGGCCACAGCGATTCGCGCACGTCATTCCTTGCCAAGCAAAGTGTGGCAGCCTCCACGTCCGAGACGCGAAAGAGGCAGGCGATGCCAGGCGCGCCGCGGCCCTATGTCAGTTGCGGCCAGCGTCCATCGAGGTCCAGGAAGAAGTTGAGGTTCTTCCAGGACTCGCGCGTGTTCGGATCGTCCTGGTGCAGGCCGCGGAATTCGGCGATGTAGACCGCTATCTCGGCCAGGTCCCAGCGCAGGCGGTAGAAGTCCAGCATCCAGTTGGCCAGCGCAAGGCCCGTGGCCGCCGCATAGGCCAGCGCGATGGCGCCCGCAGCGTCGGCGACCATCCAAAGGTCTCGCTCAGGCGGCGCCACCAGCACAGTGTCCCAGTCGATGAGCACGCGCCTCGACCCGACGACGAGCGTGTTGGCCGAGTGTGGCTCGCCGTGAGTGACCACTTTGGGCTGGCTCGGCGCTGCCAGAGCCCAGGCGTCGTATTGCGGGAGCACGCGGCGAATGCTATTCAGCCGTGCCGATAGTAGCGCCCGAGCAGGCTCGGCGAACGGCCCTCCGGTCCAGGGGCGATGCAACTCTCGCATCGCCGCCTCGAGGGCAGGGCGGCGTGGGAGCTGGAAGGTCTCGACCCCCGCCTCGACCCCGGACACGTCGGCCCGGTGCAGAGCGACAAGAAGCTCCAGCATCTCGCTCCGTTCGGACTCGGTGTACTCATCGGGAGCCGGCGGATCGTGCTCAAGATACGGATATACCGCCATGGCGTAGGCCGCAGAGATGCGGACCACCGGCTCGCCCTTCGCGGCGTCGATCGGGGCCACCACGAAGTCAAGGCCCATCGAGCGCAGCGTCCGGGCGGTCGCGAGCGCGGCCCGCAGCCGTGAATAGAAGCCATCGGCCGTTTCCGAGGGCGCCTCGCGCTTGCCCTGACAGTCATCGACGGTCACAAACCACCGTTCACCCGCGACCTCCGCCAGCCAATGGTGGCTCCCGAATCCCACCGGGCGGTATGCCAGCGAGGAGGCTTCGAGGCCCCAGAATTGACGCAGGGCGGCGCCAACGTCGCCATCGCCAAGATCGCCGGGCGAGCTAAACATGGCGGCATCTCCGTCGATGGTGTCTAAGTTCCTCGGCCGCGTTACGCGACAAAGGCCGCCCGGACCGGAGCGGCCTCGTTCGTGGGTCGTGGATGGGCTGAGCTACCGGTCCGGGCCGAAGAGATAGTCGTCGATGGTCTTGTGCATGTGGCGGATGCGGCGCTCTTTGTAGTTGATCCAGAGGCCCTCATACGCCCGGCTGTTCATGCCCTTCTGCACGCGCGGCAGGTTGTAGGCATCCTGGTCGAGCACGAGCCCCAGCGAGATCTCGCCGTGCTTGTGGTCCGTGTGCTCCGGGCGCGGTGGCGGCGCCGCCCCCGCCGGGATGCGCGTGTAGTTCGAAAGGTCGAAGAACATCTTGTTCGGGTCCGTCGGATGGGGCCGCTGGCGGAAGAGCATGAACCCGGTCGCGTGCGTGTTGAACGTCATGTTCGGGAAAATCATGTAGTGGTAGTCGTCAGTGATCTGGTCGTCGTTCAGGTCGCTGACGTCGATCCCGGCCCTGGTCGCGGTCGCGCGCCCGGCCCTCATGAGCGCCGGCCGGACATCGGCCATTGACCCACCCCAGGTCTCCGGGTCGATCCCGCTCCCCTTCAGCATCATCTTCAGGGGCTCCGTCACCTCGTCCTGGTCAGCGTAGCGCGGGCTCACCAGTCCGAACGGCACCAGGTAGCGGTTGTGCCGCTCGTAGAGGTCGATCTGGACATTCACGTCATCCAGCATCTGGAGGAGCTGGGGATGGATCCCCTGCACGTGGTAGACCTCGTTGAAGGCGTCGACGGCTGCCTTCCAGTTTGTGTCCCACTCGATCGTCTTGTCGTTGACGATGTACATCTCGTCCATGTGGTAGGGGTCAAGGTGCTCCGGGATCACCCCCAGGAACTCCGCGAGCGGCTCGCAATCGGGGTCCATGTTGAACCAGATGAAGCCGCCCCAGGTGCCCGCCTTGCACTCTTTCAGGCTGAAGTTCTCGATCGGCACGTCCTGGGCGAACGTCTCGATATCCGGCACGCACTTGAGCGTGCCGTCGATGTTCCATTCGAAGAAGTGGTAGGTGCACTGGAAGCTCTCGGCGTGGCCCGAGCCCGGGTTCCGGATCTGATTACCGCGGTGGAGGCAGACGTTGTAGTAGACCCGGATGCCCTCCGGCCCCGGCTTCTCCCGCACGACGATGAACGACTCCTTGCCCAGCTCCGTCGTGAACCAGTCGCCGGGGTTGGGGATGTCCTGGAGGCGGCCCGCGCAGTTCCAGACCTTCGTCCACATCCGGTCCCACTCGAGCTGCATGAACTCGGGCGAGGTGTAGCGCTCCTTGTTGATGAGCTTGCTCCCGAGGTCGGGCTCGGGCGCCTTCTCGGTGGGGGTCCTGAGGGTGCGGACGGCTTCCATGACCATGGCGGGGTGCTCCTTGGCGGAAATTGGACGGCTGGCCAGTTACAAGAATCCTATAGACCGGGCCGCTCGCCCGTCAACGAATCGAAACTCCCGCAGCCGGGCTCAAGCACGTCCCGGCGTCGCTCAAGAACTCCCGGGTGTGGGGACGATCGTCGTCTCCATCGTCTCAGGTTCCAGGCCGAGCGTGATCAGCACCTTGCTCAGCGCCATGAACAGCCCAACGCCCAGCGCTACCTCGACGATCTGAGGCGCCGTCAGCTCCCGCTGGAGCGCCTCTTTCGCCTCCGCGCTAAGGCTGCGGGGGTCGCCGATGATCGCGTCCGTGAGCTGGAGGACGGCCTTGTCGCACGCTGTGAGCGCGCTGCCCTCGTACCCATCCTCGATCGCCCGGACCTGCTCTTCCGTGAGCCCCTCGCTTCGCGCCACGGCGAAGCGCACGTTCCGTCAGAAGCCGCAGTCCGTGACCCGCGCGTTCCGCATCCGGGCCACCTCTTTGCTCCGATGGTCGGCCACACCCTTGCTCCAGAAGGTCGCGTAGAGGTCCCCGAACCGCCTCAGCAGCAGCGGCGACTGGGCCATCACCGAACCGAAGTGCGGCGCTTGGCCCGGGATGGCGGAGGAAACGCGTGGCGACGTGGACATGCTCAGGCTCCTGCGGGTTAGTGTAGCGGCTCGGCGGCCGAGGGCGCGGCCGTTGTGGACGATGGCGGCAGTTCGAACGCCAGCCGCAACCGGCAGTTCGCGTCGAACAGCGCCAGGGCAACCGTCAGCGCCACCACCTGCGGCTCCGTGAAGTGGCGTCCGAGTTCGGCGTGGTCATCGTCGCTGATCGCGTGATGGGCCCACGGCATCTTTTCCGCCACCGCAAGGGCGGCACGCTCGGCGGCCGAGAAGCAGGGAGCGGCCTCCCACGCATCGACCGCCGCGAGCTGCTCCGCCGTCACGCCCGAAGCGACATCGACCACGGCGAGTTCCGCCTCGCAGCCGTGCAGCTGGGCGATCCGTCTCCGGCAGAGTTCGAGCAGGGGGCGCGGCAGGAGTGCGTCGTCCCAGAACGTGCCGTAGAAGCGCTTGTACAGCGCCAGCAGCTCTGGCCGGTGGGCGAGCAGCCCCTCGAAGGCCGGGGCGTCATGGTCGGCGGAGGCCAGCCAGCTCATGACCGGGATTCTACAGGCCGCGCGACGGCGTGCGCGTCTCTCTCTAGAATGCCGTCCGGAGCGGGCTTCTCGCCCGGCTCGGAGGGACCAATGGACATCGCAGGCAAAGTTGCACTCGTCACCGGCGCCGCATCGGGCATCGGCCGCGCCACCTCGCTCGCTCTCGCCCGCGAGGGCGCGTCCGTCGCTGTCGCCGACATGGACGCCACCGGCGGCGCCGAGACCGTCCGGCTCATCACGGCGGCCGGAGGGAAAGCGGCCTTCGTCCAGGCCGATGTCTCGACCCCAGCTGGCATCCGCTCGATGTTCGACGAAACCGAGCGCGTCTTCGGCGGCGTCGATATCGTCCACAACAACGCCGGCATCATGAACGGCGGCAACCCGAACTGGCCCGAAAGTTCACTCGAGCAGGCTGCCCTGGTCGTCAACGTTAACGTGACCGGCGTCGTCATGGGCACGCGCGAAGCCGTCCACCGGATGCGTAAGCGCGGCGGCGGCGTCGTCGTGAACACGGCCTCGATGGCGGCCCTCGGCCCCATGCCGATGGACCCGATCTACGCCGCCACCAAAGCGGCGGTGCTCCTTTTCACCCAGAGTTGTGCGAACCTCGCCGAGACTGAGCACGTGCGCGTCAACACGGTCCTCCCCGGCGTCGTCGACACCCCGATTCTGGGGAAGACCGGCGACGGCACGACACCGGCCGATTGGGTTGCGCCGCTGCTCGCCCGCGTGAAGGCGCTGCGCCCCGAAGACATCGCCGCCGCCGTGCTCGACTACGTCAAGGACGACTCGAAAGCCGGTGACCATCGCATCGTGAACAACCCGCGGTAGGCGGCGAGGAGAGACCGTTGACCGCCGCGGTCATGGCCGTGACGACCTGCTAAACTGAACGAATGGCCGCCACCGCCCGCACACACCGTTTCCGCGACATGACCGGCGCTACACCGGAAGACTACGAGGCGGCGAAGGAAGACATGCGCCGTTGGCTCGACTCCCCGGAAGGCATCGCCGCGTGCGGACGGGCCGTCCGGGAGCTGCGGGAGACGCGGCAGTTGATCCTCGATCGGACCGGCGGCAAGGGCATTCCTTGGCAGGACATCGAAGAGGCTCTGACCCACGGACGTGAGGATTGAGTCACGTCCTCGACGCGTCCTTCGTCAGCCGCGCTCGAATTCCGTCGCAGTTGCTTGAGGGAGCGGCGGCGTTCCTCATCGACCTGCTGGAGGGACGGGCCCGACTCGTGGCGCCCACCATGCTGAGCGTGGAGTTCGCTTCGACGCTCCGGCGACTCGAGTCGCGAAGTTCCCTCACCAGAAACGAGCGGCAGCAGGAGTGGACTGGATTCCTTCGGCTCCCAATCGAGCTGGTGTGGCAGGCCGACTGGGTGGACCGTGCCTGGAGATTGCGGAAGCTGCAGGGCTGTCAAAGATCTACGACGCGATCTACCTCGCTTGCGCAGAAGGCTTCGGCTTCGAACTGGTGACCTGCGATGCCCGCTTCGCGACCGCTGTCCGCCGGGTGAGCCCGGCGACGATCCGCCTCATTGCGCCCGTGTGATATCCGGATGACATTGAGGTGCCTCTGTGCGGATTGGGCCGCAGTCGATTCGCCTATCGTCTATCGGTCGCGAACTGCTAAAGTTCCGCGCATCCCATCCGATCGGGACGTGCTCTATGCAAGCCCTCGACGACCTCGTAATCCTCGACCTCAGCCAGCACATCGCCGGGCCCTACGCGACTAAGCTCATGGCCGACTACGGCGCCGACGTCGTCAAAGTCGAGCGTCCGGGTGTGGGCGACATCGCCCGCTCGTTCGGGCCCTTCCTGGGCGACGAACCGGGCCCCGACCGGAGCGGCCTCTTCTTCTTCCTGAACACGAACAAGCGGTCGGTCGCGCTGGACCTGAAGTCCGACGACGGCAGGGCCGCGGTCATCGCCCTCGCCCGCAAGGCCGACCTCGTCGTCGAAAGCTTCACGCCCGGGACGCTCGACCGGCTCGGCCTCGGCTGGGACGTCCTGCGGGGCGTGAAGCCTGACCTCTCGCTGGTGTCCATCACGAACTTCGGACAGACCGGCCCCTACCGGGACTACCGCCTCACCGAGGTTTCGCTCTACGGGTTCGCCGGCGAAATGTACTCGATGGGCATGACGGACCGGGCGCCAACGAAGATGGCAGGTACCGCCGCCCTTTTCGAGTCCGGGGCAGCCATCGCCCCCGCCCTGATGGGCGCGGTGTTCGCCGGTGCCGGCAATGGTGTGGGCCAGCACGTCGATATCTCGCTGGCCGAGACGCACTTCGGTGGGGTCGACCGCCGCCACGCGACCGCGATCGCCTGGCAGTTCAGCGGCCGCAAGACGTTGCGCGCGGCCGGCGGCGCAACCGGTATGCCCCAGGGCATCTACCCCTGCGCCGACGGATATGTCGATTTCACCAACGCCGGCCTTCGCCCGGACCGGGTCGCGGACATGCTCGGGTACGCCGACTGGCTCAACGACCCGGTCTACGCAGACCCCCAGGCGCGCCTCAACCCCGATGTCGTCGAAGCCTGGAACGCAAACTTCCTGGTCTGGTGCCTCGAACGGACGAAACGCGAAGTCTGGGCCGAGGCGCGCCGCGCGAAGGTGATGTGCGGGCCCCTGTTCACGACCCAGGACATGTATGAGGACGATCACTTCCGCGACCGCGGCTTCTGGGCGAAGGCCGAGCATCCTGTGATGGGAGAGGTCGAGTTCCCGGGCCGTCCCTTCATCATGCAGGAGGGTGGTTGGGCCGTCCGGCGGCCCGCCCCGCTGCTCGGTGAACACACACGCGAGGTCCTGGCTGAGGCCGGGCTGCCCGGCCCCCAGCTAGAACGGCTGATCGCCGCTGGAGGCCAATCATGACCGCGAAAAAGCCACTCGAAGGCGTCCGCGTGCTCGACCTCTGCGTCGTCTGGGCGGGGCCGTTCGCCACGATGCTCATGGGCGACCTCGGCGCCGAGGTCATCAAGGTCGAAAACACCCACGTCTTCCAGCCGATGACCAGGGGCGCCATTGCCCGCCCACCACAGTTCATCCTCGACGCCGCCGTGGCCTGGGGAGGCGGCTACCCTGGCAACGTCCCCGGCGACCGGCCCTGGAACTACAACCCGACCTTCGTCAGCCTCTACCGCAACAAGAAGAGCGTCACCATCGACATCCGCACACCCGAGGGCAAAGAGATCTTCGGCCGCCTGGTGGCCATCTCCGACGTGGTCTACGAGAACAACGCAACCGGCACGATGGAGAAGCTCGGGATCACCTTCGAGTGGCTGAAGTCGATCAAGCCCGACATCATCATGCTCCGCGTTCCTGCCTACGGGAGCACCGGGCCGTACTACAACGCTCGGGCCCTCGGCGTCCACCTCGAGGCGGTAATGGGCCATTCGCTCCTTCGCGGCTACGACGACGCCGACCCGTCTTCGAACACGGCGATCTACTCCGGTGACTACATGGCCGGAGCCCAGGGGGCGTTCGCCGTGATGACGGCCCTCTGGCACCGCAAGAAGACCGGGCACGGCCAGCTCATCGAGATCGGCCAGGCCGAGAACGCCTCCGCCATGTTCACCCAGGCGATCATGGACTACACCCTCAACCGCCGCGTCCAGGAGACGATCGGCAACCGCGACATCCACGGCCGCTTCCCCTGCGGGGTCTACCCTTCGAAGTCGCCGGGCACCGCGGAGACCCAGGACGACCACTGGATCGCCATCCACGTCGAGGACGACACCCAGTGGCTCGCCTTCGGCAACGCCCTCGGCGCCCCGGCCTGGACGGCCGACCCGCGCTTCGCAACGAACGCCGGCCGGGCCGAGCACTCCCGCGAGATCGACCGCCAGATCGCGGCCTGGACCGTCGAGCGCGGCGACTACGAGGCGATGCACCTCCTCCAGACGAACGGCATCGCGGCAGCGCCCGTCCTCGAAGCGTCACGCATGTTCGATGACCCGCACCTGCGGGCCCGCGGCTTTCCCCGCAAGCAGCAACTCGAAAACGGCCAGGCCTACGAGTTCGTCGGCCCCATCTGGAACTTCACCGGCACACCGGTCGAATTTGCCCAGCCGCCCGTCGCCCTCGGCGAGCACAACGAGTACGTCTACAAGACGCTCCTCGGTTTCAGTGACGCGGACTACGAGGCCATCCGCGCGCGCGGCGACCTCGGCATGGATTACGACCCGAGCATCCCGTGACACGTGAGGGTAGAATGGATGCATGGCCATCGCACCCGCACCAGTCTTCATCCTTGGCAAGCACGGACGTGAAGTGGGACAGGTAATCGTTGAGGCAACACTGACCAACGAATTCGACGTGGCCCTCGCGGACCGAGGGCTCGCGTCGGCGGAAGACATCCGCTCTGTGACGGTTTCCGACATGCTCGTGGACACCGGCGCTACGTCCCTCGCTCTCCCCCTCGAGTTCATCCGGCGGCTTGGGCTTCGGCACTTCCGCGATGTCGAGGTGCGGACGGCGAACGGCGACGCCGTGGTAGGTCTCTACAAGGACGCGACCATTTCGCTGCTCGGCCGCAGCGGCACCTTCGAGTGCCTCGCCCTCGCCGACGGGACGACGCCGCTCCTTGGTTGCATCCCGATGGAATGGCTCGGACTTGAGCCAGACCTCGCGAACCGCACGTTGCGCGTCCTCCCCGAGTGGGGCCGCGATACCTACCTCATGCTGTAGCCCGCCGCGGACGCTGGCGCAGCCGCGCCGCAGCCGCGGTTCACGGTTGTACGCACGGCGCTGAGACGGATCACAAGTGCGGCGCAGGGCGGAGCCGACGAAGGGCTCATCCGTAGCGCGCGCGTAAGCAAGCGCCGCGCTGGCCCACCGTCATCGCTCTGTGGAGCCGCGTGATCACCGGCATCGCCCGCACGCATGGTTAGCCCCGTCCGTAGCGCGCGCGTAAGCAAGCGCCACACAGGCCCACCGTCGTCGGTCTGTGAAAGCGGCCGATCACGGCCTCGCCAGGGCACCATCCCCAGCCCAGACTCGCCAGCCCGGCGCCCGCTTCGCGCCAGATCGTGGACCCGCCCCCACGTTGCCTGGCGCGGACCCGGCTCTGCTAGAATAGACCGATGACCCACCCGCCCAACTGACCCCGGGCCCTTCCCCTGGCACGCGGGCCGCCGCCCTGGTGATCGTCGCAATCCCATCGTTACCGCGAACACACACCAGGAGTATTTCCATGCGTCTCTATTCCGAACTCGCGGGCTGGTTCCACCTGCTCACCCACCCGAAGGACTACGCCGAAGAGGCTGCGGCCTACGCGGCGATCATCAAGAGTGCGCTCCCGGGCGCGCGCACCGTCCTCGAACTCGGCTCCGGCGGCGGTAACAACGCCTCGCACCTGAAGGCCCACTTCAGCTGCACCCTCACCGACCTCTCGGCCGAAATGCTCGCGATCAGCCGGCCACTCAATCCGGAGTGCGAGCACATCCTCGGCGATATGCGCACGCTCCGGCTCGGCCGCCAGTTCGACGCCGTCTTCGTACACGACGCCATCGAGTACATGACGACGCTGACCAGTCTTACCGAGGCGGCCGAGACCGCCTTCGTCCACACCCGGCCGGGCGGTGTCGCGCTCTTCATCCCCGACGGCACTGCGGAGACGTTCGAACCATCGACCGACCACGGCGGCCACGACGGCGACGATGGACGGGCCCTCCGCTACCTCGAGTGGACGCTGCCGCCGAAGCCAGGCGAAACCTCGTACGACGTACACTTCGCCATGCTCCTGCGCGAGGACGGCGAGGTCCGGCTCGAACACGACCGCCACACCTTCTCCCTCTTCAGCTACCAGCAGTGGGTCGATGTTCTCAGCCGCGTGGGCTTTACCGTCTCGTCGCCCGCGCTGGATCATGAAGACGCGGACGGGCAGGTAGCCTTCCTCTGCTTGCGGCCTGCGTGATCTGCGCGTGACGGCATTGGCGGGTAGGATGCGGGCCATGTCCGCTGCCAACCCGCCAATCGACTGGGACCGCCTCGGCGCCGAGGCGGTCGATATCCTCTGCCGCTTCCTCCGCATCGATACGTCGAACCCGCCGGGGCGCGAGCGCCTCGCCTGCGACTTCCTCGGCGCAATCCTCCGGACCGAGGGCATCGACTACACCCTCTACGACGCGGGCGATGACCGCGTCTCGCTCCGGGCCGTCCTCAAGGGGGACGGCTCGAAGCGTCCCTTCATGCTCCTCAGCCATACCGATGTCGTCCCCGTCCAGCGTGAGTACTGGGACGAGGACCCGTTCTCCGGGCTCATCAAGGACGGGCATATCTGGGGCCGGGGCGCCCTCGACATGAAGGGCCTCGGCATCGCCCAGCTCATGACCTTCCTGACCGTGAAGCGGCTTGCCATCCCCCTCGCCCGCGACCTCGTCCTCTTCGCCCAGGCCGACGAGGAGGCGGGCAGCGAGTACGGCATGCGCTTCATCGTCCGCGAACATCCCGAGACCCTCGACGCCGAGTACGTGATCAACGAGGGCGGCGGCGGCTCGACCGAGCTCTTCGGCGTCGAGCGGCCGGTCTACTCCGTCGCCGTCTCCGAGAAAGGCCCCCTCTGGCTCCGCCTCGTGGCCGAGGGCACGCCAGGCCACGGCTCCATGCCCCACGACGACAACGCCCTCGACCGCCTCGTCCGTGCCCTCTACCGCGTCCAGACCTGGGAACGCCCCCTCGCCGTCTCGCCGGTCCTCACGGAGTATTTCAGCCGGCTCAAGCGGGCGGGCATCTACAAGGGCGAAGCCACGGCCGACAGCCTCGCCGAAGCGGCAAAAGAGGACCCACGCATCCGCGCCTTGCTCATGGACACCATCAGCGCGACCACCACCGCGGCCGGCATCAAGCACAACGTCATCCCCGCCCGGGCCGAGGCTACCCTCGACTGCCGCCTCCTCCCCGGAGTCGCCCCCGACGTCTTCCAGGCGGCGCTGGAGCGCGTCATTGACGACCCGAAAGTCCGCATCGAACGCGTCCACGTCCGCTCGTCAGACGCGAACCCGATCGACAACGAGCTCTTTCGCTGCATCGAAGACGTCGTCCACGACATGATCGAAGACGCCGTGGTGGTCCCCGGCATGACCGTCGGGTTCACCGACAGCGCCGAACTGCGCAACCGCGGTCAGATTAGTTACGGCTTCTCCGGCGGCCTCACCTCGCCCGACCTGGTCCGGGGCGTGCACGGCCACAACGAGCGGGTGAGCGTCGAGAGCTTCAAGCTCAACTGCCAGATGGTCTACGAAGTCACCCGCCGGATGTGTGCTCGCGAGTAGCGGTCCCCGCGGTGTCAGCGATAGGCATCCGCGCGAACCGCTGGACGATGCTTCGGACCGCGTCCGCGAACGCCGGCGCCGCAACGGCCCCCTTCTCCAGCTCGCTGATCAGCGCTTCGACGGCCACCAGCAGGCAACGGAGCCGCAGCCCTTCGCGCAGCACCCACCGTGGCGGCGCCGCTCCGTCCGCAGCCATGGCCGCCAGCTCCGGCCCGGAATAGCACCCCGCGTCGCGGAGGTAGGTAGGTGCCGCGAAGAGCTGGATGGCCCGCGCGTCCGGGCTTGCGCCATGCGCGCCAGCTGCCTGCATCCCCGGGAATCGCCTCCACCCTGACTGGCAGGTGCCCTCGAACGCGTGCCACGCCGCTACCGTCCCGGCCATCACGCCGGACGGGTCGGCGAACGCGCTTGCCACCCGGCCCGCGTCACCCAGCCATTCCGCGGCGGCACTCGCCACCGATTCGGCGGAGGCGCCGCCGGCGGCCATCTCCCGCAGCCCTTCAACCAGCGTCCCGGCCATGCCCCAAGCATACGCCGCGCTCCGGCCCAGCCGCCTCAGATGTGGATCGCCCGTCCGTACGCCGCCAGCACCGACTCGTGCATCGCTTCACTGATCGTGGGATGTGGGAATATCGTCTCCATCAGCATCTCCTCGGTCGTCTCCAGGGTCATGGCGATGACGAACCCCTGGATCAGCTCGGTCACTTCCGCGCCGCATAGGTGTGCCCCGAGCAGTTCACCCGTGGTCGCGTCGAAGATGGTCTTCACCACCCCTTCCGGTTCGCCGAGGGCGATCGCCTTACCGTTGCCGAGGAAGGGGAAGCTGCCCACCTTCAGCTCGTAGCCGGCCTCGCGCGCAGCCCGCTCCGTGAGGCCGACGCTTGCGACCTGGGGATGGCTGTAGGTGCAGCCCGGGATGCGCCGGCGGTTCAGCGGCCGCACCGTCGCCAACCCGGCGATCCGTTCGACGCAGATCACGCCCTCATGCATCGCCTTGTGCGCCAGGCAGGGTGGACCCGCGACATCGCCGATGGCATAGACGCCCGGCTCGCCCGTCTCCAGCCATTCGTTCGTCTTGATGTAGCTGCGGTCAATCTCGACCTTCGTGCCCTCCAGGCCGAGGTCTTCGACGTTGCCCTGGACGCCCACCGCCGAAATCACGCGGTCCACGACGAGCGTTTGGGTCGGACCATCGGCGAGTTCGAAGGTCGCGGTCACCGAGTCCCCACCCTTCTCCAGGGCGATCACCTTCGCACCCGTGTGGATCGTGATCCCCTGCTTCTCGAACTGCTTGCGGGCAAACGCCGAGATGTCCGCGTCTTCGACGGGCAGGATCTGGGGGAGGATCTCCACTACCGTGACCTCCGCCCCCATCGAGCGGTAGAAGCTGGCGAATTCGACGCCGATCGCGCCCGAGCCAATGACCAGCAGCGACTTCGGCATCGCCGGCGGCACCATCGCCTCGCGGTAGGTCCAGACCAGCCGCCCGTCGGGTTCAAGTCCCGGGAGCGACCGCGCCCGGGTCCCGGTGGCGAGGATGATGTGCGGCGACGCGAGTTCGGTGACGGCCTCTCCGCTCGCGACGGTGAGCCGGCCCGCTCCCGCAATGCGTGCGCTGCCATCGAAGACCTGGACCTTGTTCTTGCGCAACAGGAAGGCGACGCCGTTGCTGAGCTGCTTCGAAACGTCCCGCGACCGCTTCACCACCTTCGCGATATCGAACGACGGCGTACCCGCGCTGAGGCCATAGAGGTCGAGACGGTGGAGGTTCGCATAGAGCTCGCTTGTCCGGAGGAGGGCCTTGGTAGGGATACAACCCCAGTTCAGGCAGATGCCGCCCAGGGCCTCGCGCTCCACCAGCGCGGTCTTCATCCCAAGCTGGGCGGCCCGAATTGCGGCGACATACCCACCCGGGCCGC
>JBJXGC010000307.1:0-10950 GCA_046154545.1 Dehalococcoidia bacterium
CGCTACTGGCTCTCGCGGCCGCCCGAAGAACGGCTCGCGATGGTGCAGGAACTGCGAGCGGAGTACCACGGGTGGGACGATGGAGTTGGACCGAGACTTCAAAGAGTTTATCGCGTGCTGCGTCGCGTGTGAGGTGCGGTTCGCCGGACAAAGTGAGGGGCCGAGTTTCCTCGGCCCCACTCGACACGAACCTGGCTGGCCGGAGGTCAGGCGCTTTCGCCCCGCACTTCGGCCTCGGGGGCATCGATATCGACCGCCTGCCCGCCGCGGGTGAGCAGCAGCGGACGCTGATGCTTGGTCACGGTCTCGGCGCTGACGACGCACTTGCGGACGTCGGTCCGGCCGGGGATTTCGTACATGACCTCCATGAGGGTGTCCTCAAGGACGGTGCGGAGGCCGCGGGCGCCGGTCTTCAGGGTGATAGCCTTGTTCGCCACGGCCTTGAGGGCGTCGTCCGTGAAGACGAGTTCGACGCCGTCCATCGAGAAGTAGCGCTGGTACTGCTTGATGAGGGCGTTCTTCGGTTCCGTGAGGATGCTCACGAGCGTGTTCTCGTCGAGTGACGAGAGGCCGACGACCATCGGCAGGCGGCCGACGAACTCGGGGATGAGCCCGAACTCGAGGAGGTCGTCGTGAGTGACGTGGGTGAGCAGCTCGTCCTGGCGCCTGGAGCCGCGGAAGCTCTTGTCGGCGGTGAAGCCGATGCGGACATGGTCGCGCGTGAGGCGCTTTTCAATGTGGTTGTCGAGGCCTTCGAAGGCGCCGCCACAGATGAAGAGGATGTTCTGCGTGTTGATCTGGAGGAAGTCCTGGTGCGGGTGCTTACGGCCGCCCTGGGGCGGGACGTTCGCGACGCAGCCCTCGATGATCTTGAGGAGGGCCTGCTGGACGCCTTCGCCCGAGACGTCGCGGGTGATGCTGGGGTTGTCGCCTTTGCGTGCGATCTTGTCGATCTCGTCGATGTAGATGATCCCGCGCTCGGCCTTGGCGATATCGAAGTCGGCCGCCTGGATGAGGTGGAGGAGGATGTTCTCCACGTCCTCACCGACGTACCCGGCCTCGGTGAGGGCCGTCGCGTCGGCGACGGAGAAGGGCACGTCGAGCATCTTTGCGAGCGTCTTGGCGAGGAAGGTCTTGCCGGTCCCGGTAGGGCCGACGAGGAGGACGTTGGCCTTTTCGAGTTCGATCTCGTCACCGGCGGTTTGGCCGATGCGCTTGTAATGGTTATAGACGGCGACCGAGAGAACCTTCTTGGCCTGCTCCTGGCCAATCACGTACTCGCTCAGGTGCTCGGCGATGAACTTGGGCGGCGGGATCCGGGCGGCGGTGCTGCCAGGACCTTTCGCCGTGGCCGGCGTTGTGTGCGTGCCCGACTCTTCGTCGATGATTTCGCGGCAGAGATCGACGCATTCGTCGCAGATATAGACCGCGCCCGGCCCGGCGATGAGCCGGCGGACCTGGTCCTGGTTCTTGCCGCAGAACGAGCAGTGATATTGCACCCGGTTGGTTCGATTTCCGGCCAAAGCGATCTCCTCCCCAGGCTCAGCTCTTGACGGCGTCGGCGGGACGCATCAAGAGTTCGTCGACGAAGCCGTACTCCTTGGCGCCGAGGGCGTCCAGGTAGAAGTCGCGGTCGAAGTCTTTTGTTACACGCTCGACCGCCTGGCCGGTGTGCTTCGCGATGATGTTGCGGATGATCTCGTTGTTGCGAAGGATCTCCTTGGCGGCGATCTCGATGTCGGAGGCCTGTCCGCGGGCGCCACCGAGCGCCTGGTGCATGTGCACCGTCGCGTTCGGCAGGGCATAGCGCTTGCCCGGGGCGCCGGCGCAGAGAAGCACCGTCGCCATGGAGGCGGTCTGCCCGACGGCGATGGTGGACACCTTGGGCTCGATGAGCTGCATGGTGTCGTAGATCGCCAGGCCGGCCGTGATCACCCCCCCAGGGGAGTGGATGTACATACTGATGTCGCGCTCCGGGTCCTCGCGCTGCAAAAAGAGCAGTTGCGCGACGATGAGGTTGGCAACGTGATCATCGATCGGTGTGCCCAGAAAAACGATACGCTCTTTGAGGAGAAGCGAAAAAATATCGAAGGCCCGTTCGGAACGGGGACCGCTCTCGATGACCGTGGGGATGACGGCGCGGACGAGGGGTGGGATCTGGTCGGTATAAGTCATGCGGGGGCCTCCTCGGGTTCCGGGGTAGTCTCCGCTGCGGGTGCCGCGGGAAGGTCGGGGGCTTCGCCGCCGGCGATCGCGAGCAGACGCTGAAGCGTGCGCTCACTCGTCAGGTTTCGGCGGATTGTGGCGATCCCTTCAGGGGAGGCGAACATCTCTTTGAAGCGGCCAGCCTCTTCGCCCATGGGCTCCGAGAGTCGATCGACCTCAATTTCGACGTCTGCCGGCGTTACTTCGATCTGTTCGACCTCCGTAAGCTTTGACAGTGCCAGCGATCGTTTCAACCGTACATCAGCAACTTCCCTGAAGGTTTCGCGATAGTCAGCTTCACTGCGGCCGATCCGCTGGAGATAGTTGACATATTGTTTCTGGTCGTTGCCCATCATCTCCGAGACGATGTGGTCGATTTCGCGATCGACGAGGACGGTGGGGTAGTCGAAGGTCGTGGCCGTGACAAGCAGTTCGAGGGCCTCACCGCGGAGGCGGTTGTCTTCCTCGGCCTGGGCCCGCTTTTCGAGATCGTCCGTAATCCGGGCGCGGAGGGCGGCGAAGGTTTCGAACTCCTCAGCGTTCACCGTTTGGGCAAGCTCGTCGTCTTCGTCGGGAAGGAGCTCTTCTTTGACCTCAATGACGGCGATGTGGAAGTTCGCGGCCTTCCCCTGGAACCGCTCCGACCGGAAATCTTCCGGTATGGGCAGTTCGATATCCTTCTCCTCGCCCTTCTTCATGCCGGTGAACGCCTCAGCGAGCCCGGGGACGAGCAGCTCGTGGTCTTTCCGGAGCGCGAATTCGGCGTCTTCGTCGCGCACGAAGTCTTCGCCTTCAACAGTGCCCTGGACGCTCGCCGTCAGGATGTCGTCCCATTGGGCGGGCCGATCGACCGGCGAGTGGATCGCGTGGCGGCGGCGAAGGAGGAGGATCTGCTCAGCGACCGTCTCGTCTGTGACATCGACGGCTTTCTTCTCGACGCGGAGGGCGCGGTACTCGCCGAGGTCAACGGTGGGGCGGACCGGGACCGTGAAGGTGAGGCGCACCGGTTCCAGCTCCACGTTCTCGAGGGTGGGCTGGGCGATTGCCGGGACATCTTCGCTTTCGATCGCCTTGTTGTAGACGTCGGGGACGATCTTATCGAGCGCCTCGCTCATGATGCGTTCACGGCCGAGGGCCTTCTCCACCATGGGACGGGGCGCCTTCCCCGGACGGAAGCCGGGTATGCGGGCGCGCGAGGCGAGGCGCCGGTAGGCGGCCTCGAAGTGCGTATCGACCACCTCCTGATCGACCTCGATATCAAGTTGCATGCGGCTTTCAGGGAGCCGCTCAAGCGTTACCTTCAAAGCTGGATCTGTCCTCCCTAACGAGTATAGCAAAGACGGCGCCGCAGACGGCAGCCAGTTGGCTGGTACCAGGCCCCGGTTAGGGTTCGTTCGTCGCCTTCGGCTCAAGAATATCGACGAGCGCGTCTCCAAGCAGGTTCCAGGCGAGGAAGAAGAGCACGACCGGGGTTGCCGCGGCGAGAAGCAGGTGGGGGTTGTTCTGGACCGCGCGAGGGCCGGCACCATCGGCTATCAGCGTGCCGAAGCTGGCGGCAGGCGGCGAGATCCCCAGCCCCAGGAAGCTCAGCGACACTTCGGCCAGGGCGATCCCGGCCATGGCGCCGCTAACGCCGACCCAGAAGAGCGGCATCGTGCCGGGGAGGATGTGCCGGGTGATGACGCGCCAGGTCGAGGCGCCGCTCGCTTCAGCCGCTTCGACGAAGGCCGACTCGCGGATGCCCAGCGCCTGGGCGCGCACGATCCTCGCCCCGCCGATCCAGGCGAAGGGGAGGGCCGCCCCGACGATCACGAGGAACTGGACGATCGCCCGGGCGTCGTCCGTGTTCAGGGGCGTGTTGTCGGCGAGGTCGAACGAAAACTGGGTGATCCGGGGCCGGAAGGCGGCCGTGATCGCGAGCATGAGGACGAGCGTCGGCATGCTCGCCAGGACTTCGCCCACACGCATGATGAGCGTATCGACCCAGCCGCCGCGATACCCGGCAAGGAGTCCGAGACCGACGGAGAGGAACACCCCACCGGTAACGACGATGACGACGGTGAAGAGCACGGTCGTCCGGGCGGCGAAGAAGACACGGGACATGAGGTCCCGGCCGAGGCGATCGGTACCGAACCAGTGGTCGGCGGAGGGACCTGCGAGGCGGTCTTCCGCCGTCAGCGGGTTCGGGCTCTTGTTCGGGTCGTAGGGGGCGACAAGGGGGGCGAAGATCCCGACAACGTAGAAGGCGAGGATGATAACGAGGGCGACACTGGCCACCTTCTTGCGGAGAAGCTGGCGGACGAAGCGAAACCGGCGCGGCTGCCGGCTGACGACGGGCGCCTGGAGGTCGAGCGCTTCAGCGATGGCCATTCGCCCTACCCCCTTGTCCGTCCGACCCGCACGCGCGGGTCGATGAGGCCGTACACCAGATCGACAAGGACGTTGGCAAGGACGAAGAGCGTCGAGCCGAAGAGGACGATCACGAGGATGACGTCGTAGTCGGGCGTGAGGGCGGCCTCGAAGGCCTGCTGGCCGATGCCGGGAATACCGAAGGCCTGCTCCACGAACAACGATCCGCCAGCGAGGGCAGGGAGGGTGAGCCCAACCACGGTGACCATAGGCAGGAGCGCGTTCCGGGTGATGTGGGTCATGACCACCGTGCTGTTGCGGAGGCCCTTTGCCCGGGCCGTGCGCACATAGTCCTCACCGATCACGGAGAGGACGGAGGCGCGCATGAACCGGGCGACGCCAGCCACCCCGGGGAGGGACATGATGACGATGGGGAGGATGATGTTTGGACTCGCCAGGCCGTCGAAGGAGAGGCTCACGAACTGAAACTTAATGGCCAGGAGCCAACTGAGCAGGGGCGCCATGACGAAGACCGGGATCGCGTCCAACAGCAGCCAGAACCCGATCGTGAGCGGATCGACGAAGGTGCCGCGAGCGAGAGCCGCGTAGATCCCGATTGGGATGCCGAGCCCGAACGTGATGAGGACGGCGACGACGTTCAGGCGGAACGAGATCCACATCTTGTCGAACACGACCTCTTTCATCGAGAAGTCCCGGTACTTGACGGAGACACCGGGGTCGCCCTGGAAGAGGTTCTGCATGTACTTGAAGTACTGGATGTGGATCGGCTCGTCGTAGCCGTACTTCTGGCGGAGCCTCGCCGCCTGCTCCTCCGTGAAGTTGGTCCCGAGGATACTATCGACGGGGCTCGTGGGGGCGAGACGAAGGATGTAGAAGACGATCACGGACACGGCGAAAAGCACCGGCACGGTCCAGAGCAACCGCCGCAGGGCGTAGCCGGTCAGCCCCGTATTCAACGCAGCCCGCTACTTCGCGTTCGGGTCGATTTCGACAAGGCGGTACTTTTCGACGGTCATCGCCACGTTCGGGTAGTTGATGACGCAGGGTTTCACGAGGACGTGGTTCACGGGCCAGAAGATCGGCAGGACAGACGCCTCGTCGAGGATCTTCTGTTCGGCCTCGTGATAGAGGCCGAGGCGCGTCTCGCGGTTCGTTTCGCGGCGGGCCTGCTTCAGGAGAGCGTCCACCTCGTCGTTCTTGTACTTCGTGTAGTTGAGGGGGCTATCGCTGGCGAAGAGCTTGCCGAGGAAGTTTTCCGGGTCCGGGTAGTCCGCCGCCCAGCCTTCGCTGGCCATCTGGAAGGTGCCGCGGCGCAGTTCGCGGAGGAACGCTGCCGTCTCGACGGCCTGGAGTTCGACCTTTACGCCAAGGACTTCCTGCCAGCCGGTCGTGATCGCCACGAGCACGTCGGGCGAACTGCCGCCGCCGCCGCTGTAGGTCATGATGATCCGCGGCATGTTCGAGGCGTAGCGCGATTCGGAGAGGAGCTGTTTCGCCTTTGCCGGGTCGTATTTGTAGGAGGAGACGGACTCGGAATAGCCGGGCATGTCCGGGGGGAGGATGCCGTCGGCCACTTTATAGGCGTCGTAGAGCAGGACCTTGTTGATATTGTCCCGGTCGATGGCGGAGGCGAAGGCCTGGCGCACCTTCGGGTCGTCGAACGGTGCCTGCTTGGTGTTCAGCGTGAAGTAGGAGACGGCCAGTTCGTTGACTGCGCGATAGTCTTTGCTGCTGGGGGCGCTCCCGCCGGCGATCTCTTCCAGGATCTGCTGGGTCACGTTCCCGACGTGGAGTTCGTTGTTGTCGTAGCGGGTGCTGACGGAGCCGCCGGCGAGTTCGAAGACGAGCTCGTCGAGCTTGGGGGCGCCCAGGTGGTAACGGTCGTTCCGGACCAGGCGGATGACTTCCTGGGGCTTGTACTCAGCGACCTTGAAGGGGCCGGTGCCGTTCGGCTTGCGGGTCCAGTTGCGGGGGTCGTTCTCGATCTGTTTCTGGTCCACGACATAGGCGACCGGGTAGGTCAGTTCGGCGAGGAAGAAGTCCTCGGGCTCGGTCAGCGTAATTTCGATATTGAGGTCATCGATCACCTTGACGCCGCTGACCTCCTTGGCCTTGCCGTCGAGCTTCTCGGTCAGGCCCTGGATCCGGCCGAGGTAGGCCTTGGCGGTGGGAGAAGCGTTGGCGGGGTCGGCCGCGCGCTCGATGCTGTACTTCACGTCCCGCGCGGTGACGCGCGTGCTGTTGTGGAAGACGATGTTGTTCTTCAGCTTGAAGCGGTAGACCTTGCCATCGGGGGAGATGTCCCACTTCTCGGCGAGGTCAGGGATGATCTCGAGCTTCGTGTCGAGCGTGACGAGACCGCCGAAGATCTCGACCATGTACTCGCTGGTCGCCTGGTCGCCGACCTGGATGGGGTCGAACACACTGTTCGGCTCGCTGCCGACGAGGATGAGGCTGTTCCCCTTGCAGATGGCTGAGGCCGAGCTGTTGCCGGACCCGGGAGTGGAGGTGCGGCCGGGCTGGTCGCCGGGGCTGCTGGGGGTGCCGTTGTCGTCCCCGCCACCACCAACCGCAACGGCGATGAAGATGCCGCCGACGACGAGGATAAGGAAGGCCACGAAGCCCATGAGCAGGGTCAGGGTCTTGTTCGACATGCGCGCACACCGCCGGGGAGTTGGCTAAGAATACGCTGCCCGGGGGCAACGCGATCCCTGTCGCGAACGAACGCGTCAAGGGTGGGAAAAGGGTACACGGCGGAGTCCGGCGCGGGAACTCTCTTTCTCGCGAGATGAGAAGGAGACCTTTACGCCGCCGCGGCCTCGCTGGCGGAGCGCGGACGCCGCTAGACGTGCGCTTCGAGGTAGCCAAGCACGCGCCGCTCGTGGTCCAGCAGGCCTTTCGGGTCGCGCGGCATGTGGCGCTCTTCAGGGTAGAAGAGCAGGTCGTACTCCTTACCGGCGGCCGTGAGGGCCACGAGGAGGCGGGCCGTGTGCCGGAAGTGGACGTTCTCGTCGATCATGCCGTGGACGATCAAGACCTTGCCCTCGAGATTCGCGACATGGGCCATGACGGAGCCGTCGCGATAGCCGTCCGGGTTCGCCTCGGGGGTCGACATGTAGCGTTCGGTGTAGCCGGTGTCATAGCCGTCGTAATGCGTGACCGGCGCCCCGGCCACGCCGACCTTGAACAGCCCGGGCTGCTTTACGAGGCAGAGCAGCGTCATGTAGCCACCGTAACTCCAACCGTAGACGCCGACCCGGCCGCCATCGACAAAGCCGTAGCGCTCCGCCAGCCATCGCACCCCGGCCGCCTGGTCATCGACTTCGACGGTGCCCATGCGAAGGTGGATATGCCCTTCGAAGGCGAGGCCACGATTGGCGCTGCCCCGGTTGTCTAGCACAAAGACGACGAAGCCCTTGCGGGCGAGGTACTGGGCGCGCATATCGACCGTGAGGGACCAATCCCGCGTCACCCGCTGGACGTGGGGGCCGCCGTAGACGGACACGATCACCGGATACTTCCGGCCCGGTTCGAGAGACGGCGGACGGTAGATGGCGCCGTGCAGCGTCGTCACGCCGTCGTCGGCCGGGAGGGTCACATACTCGGGAGGGGCCAGGCCGAGGTCTTCGGAGGAGTTCCCATCGTTCGCGAAGAGGACGGTGCGTGTGCCACTCGCGAGTTCGACGAGGGTGACCTCGGGGGCGTGGCCGGGAGAGCTGCGGTGCTCGACCAGATAACGGCCATCCTTCGAGAGGACCGCCCCGTGGATGGCCGCGGCCGCCGTCAGACGTTCGACGGGGCCGCCGGCGAGCGAGACCCGGTAGACGTCCTGGGTCGTTGGGTCTTCGCGGTTCGCCGTGAAGTAGACCAGGCGGCCCGGCTCATCGACGCCCACCACGCCGGTCACCACCCATTCGCCTGAGGTGAGCTGACGCAGCTCGCGGCCGGATTCGTCATGGACGTAGAGGTGGCGGAAGCCGCTCTTCTCGCTCGACCAGAGGATCTCGCCGGACTCGAGGAAGCGGGCGTCGTGCTGGAGGTTAAGCCACGGCTCGCAGTGTTCGTGGACGAGCGCCCGGCCTTCGCGGCCATCGAATGTGAGGAGGGAGAGGTCCTTCTGGTCGCGGCTCAGGAGCTGAGTGGTCAGGCTGCCATCGGCCCGCCAGGCGACCCGGGCGATGTACTGGTCGCGCTCGTCTCCGAGGTCCATCCAGCTGATGGCGCCGGTGGCGAGATCGACGACGCCGAGGCGGAGGTAGGCATTCGGCGCGCCCGCGAAGGGGTAGCGGTGGTATTCGACGTCCACCGTCTCCTTGCCCTGGTGGACGATCGGGTAGACGGGGATGTGGCGCGAGTCGGCTTCGATGAAGGCGATGCGACTGCTATCGGGACTCCACCAGAAACCCTGGTCGCGGTCGAGCTCTTCGGCGGCGATGAATTCGGCCACGCCGTTGGTGAGCCCATCCTCGGCGGTGGCCGTGAGGCGGCGCGAAATGCCGGATGCGATCTCGACGGTGAAGAGGTCACCGTCGCGGACGAAGGCGACCTGCTTCCCGTCCGGGTTCAGCCAGGGATCGACCGCGCCCTCGGTGCCGGGGACGGCCGCGAACGGCCCACCACCAGGGCTGACCGAGACGGCGCTACCGGCAGGGATGATGAGCACCTCCTGCTCGGCCTTCGTCGCGAAGGCGTAACTCGTCACCCCTTCGTGGCGGATCCGCATCCGTTCGCGGCGGAGTTCCTCTTCGCGGCTGAACGACTGGGCCGGTTCGGGGCCGGCGAGCACGCGGCGCTCGCCCGTCGCGATGTCGTAACGCCAGAGGCTGCGGGCGAGATTCCGCTCTGCGCTCAGGAGGTAGCAGACGGCGCGGCTGTCCGGCGTGAACCGGACCATGCCCGGCACCGTCATGCCGGGGCGCGGGAGCTGCGCCACCTGCTCGATCGTGATCGTGTCGAACGGCCTGGTCACCGGGACAGGCCCTCCCGGCGGAGCGCCTCGACCTCGTCGATGTGGCTGGGGATGCCCGCGCTGAGCACTTCGCAGCCCGAGGCGGTGACGCGGACATCGTCCTCGATGCGGACGCCGCCGAAGCCGGCCAAGCTATCGACGAGGGGCCAGTTGACGGCCTGGCGGTAGCGCTCACGCACCTCGGGGTCGGCCAGAAGGGCGTTGATGAAGTAGACGCCCGGCTCGATGGTGACGACGTAGTCCTCCTGGAGGGGCAGGTCGGCACGGAGCCATTTGAGGCCGAAGCGGTCGCTCTTCGGGCGGCCGGCGAGGCAGCCGCCGGCATCGTGCGTTGCCAGGCCGAGCATGTGGCCGAGGCCATGCACGAAGAAGAGGGCGTGGGCGTCCTGCTCGACCAGGTCTTCGGCGCGGCCCCGCAGGATGCCGAGGTCAGCAAGGCCCGCGGCAATGCCGGCGCACGCTTCGAGGTGGAGTTCGCGGAACTCCTTGCCCGGCCGCACGCCGGCGATGGCGGCACGCTGGACCCGGTAGACGAGGTCGTAGATGTCCCGCTGAGGCCCTTCGAACCGCGCTCCGACGGGAAAGGTCCGGGTGACGTCGGCGGCGTAGGCCTCGTACTCGGCGGCGGCGTCCATCAGGATCAACTCACCCTCGGCAAACGGACGGGCCGTCGGCGAGAAGTGGAGCACGGCTGCGTTGGGGCCCCCGCCGACGATCGACCCGTAGGCCGTCCGCGGGCTCCCGTTCCGGAAGAACTCCGCTTCGACCTCCACCTGGAGTTCGCGCTCGGTCATGCCGGGGCGGGCGAAGCGCATGGCGGCGAGGTGGCCGGCCCGGGTGGCGCTGGCGGCGGAGCGCATGAGGTCGAGCTCGCCCGGATCCTTCGCCCGGCGTGCCTCGGCGATACGCTCGGAGATGCGAGCACCAGCCTCGTAGTCGATGGCGACTTCGAGGGCGGCCCAGTTGGCGATGGCGTAGCCCTCGGCCTGGGCGAGGATGTCGCTGTTCCCGGCGATGACGAGGGGCTGCCCGCGCCGCTGCTCGAGCCAGGCCCGGAGTTCCCCCAACGGGCGGACGGCGTCGAGGCCGGAGCGCGCCGCAGCGGCATCGAGAGTCTCCCCCTCACCGACCCATATGCGCTCCTCCATGGTGGGGACGGGCGCGAAGAGCGACCATCCCTCGCCGGGGTCGAAGGCGAGGACGGAGCCGGGGATGGCCGTACCCGCGAGGTAGGAGTGCTCAGCATGGGCGTGGAAGTCGTGAAACTGGTCCGTGCCGGCGACGGGGATCGGGAGTCCAGATGGCACGAGGACAGGCCCGCCATGCTCGGCGAAGGTCCGGGCGAGGGCGGCTCGGTGGGCGGGGGCGCTAGGTGCTGGCACGGAGGGAGCATACCGCCTGGGCGA
>JBJXGC010000309.1:0-6537 GCA_046154545.1 Dehalococcoidia bacterium
AGCGGCCACCTGCCGTGAACGCGGGAACCGGCAGCCGAAAGCCGTTAGTGCCCATCAAAGCGTCATCGGCAGGTCGATGAGTTCCCGTTTCAGCGGGTCGAGGCCCAGCCCAAGCGACTCCAGGGTCGTGGCGCCCAGCAGGGTCGCGTCGCCGGCCTCACCGAAGACGACATCCGCCACCCCAATCCGGTCGCGGTAGCGGAAGACGGCTCCGCCGCGGCGGCGGCGGATGGTGCTCCCGTTCGCCAGCCGGAACGTCTGCTCAGAAAGCGGCCGGATTCCGAGACCCTCGAGCAACTCCGCCGGGATCACGGTGTTCAGGGCGCCGGAATCTACCAGCAGCTCCACACGCTCCGCGCCATCCGGCGCCGCCGGGTTCGCGACTTCAAGTTCCACAAACGTGATCGCCACGGGATATGCTCCTGAGGATCATGATAACGCGTCCCGCCAGCCAGATGGACCCCACGGTGCGCGGTCGCCAACGCATACGCGTGGCCCGTTTTGATGACCGGTCAACCGCCCATGACCTTTCCGAAATCCATCGTCCGCCAACGCTCCGGCCTCAACCGGAGGAGCACCGACGACCCAGTGCTCGGGTTGTTCCTGGCGTACCAGGCGCCCATCTCCGGGCCGAGGTAACGCGTCGCCATCTCGAGGTCGTCCCGTAGCGTCCGGTCGATCACCGCCGGGCCTTCGACGCTGACGTACTTGTACGGCGGCGCCTCCGTCTGGACGGTGAGCGTCGCCCGCCCGGCCGCGCCAAGGAGGCGCGCCTTAAGCGACGTGCCGTCCATGCCGACCAGCACCTCACCGTCCCGGAAGATGTACCAGACAGGGAGGGCGAGCGGGCCTTTGCCGGGGTGTGCTATGGCCAGCACGCCAACGTGGACATCGGCGAGAAAGGCCTCTCGTTCCGCCACTGTCATTGAGCCGTCCGCCATGGCTGTCCTCCCCAGGGTCGCGCTCTACCGCGTCATCGGGGCTCGGGCCTGGACGACGAGGATCCGCTCCTCGCCGCTAAGCTCCTCCCAGCCCTTCAGGACCTCGTTCTTGAGGGGGAAGATGTGGACCGCGTCCCAGCCGCACACGTCTTCGCAGAGGCGGCAGCCGGTGCACTTCTTCTCGTCCACCGTGCTCTTCCCGAAGAAATCGTCAATTCGGTCGGTGTGTTCGAGGCTAAGGGCATCGAACGGGCAGATGTTGATACACAGTTCGCAGCCCGAGCCGATGCACTTCTCGTCGATCACGACGGCCTTTGGCCACTTGTCCTTCTTCAGCGACCGGCAGACCTCGCCGTCGGTGTCGAGGATGGCCTCCGGTGGGCAAACGACGCCGCAGGCGCCACAGTCGATGCAGAGCGTGGCGTCGATGACGTGGAGCTGGTTGCGCTCGCCCGTGATAGCGTTCGTCGGGCAACGCTTGGTGCAGGCCGTACAGCCGATACAGGTCTCGATGATCTTGTAGGCCATGCAAAACCTCACGCAGGACGTTGTCGGTCGATCGTACCACTCGCCGCCGCTCCGGTCGCGAGCGAGCCCGCCATTGGCACCATCAGAGCGGGATGTTGCCGTGTTTTTTGGGCGGGTTCTTGTCGGCCTTGTTCTGGAGCATCTCGAGCGAGCGGATGATCTTCCAGCGCGTCTCGCGCGGGTCGATGACATCGTCGAGGAAGCCGCGCCCGGCCGGGATGTACGGGTTCGCGAACTTTGTCGTGTACTCGTCGATCAGCTCTTTCCGGCGTGCGTCAGGGTCGGCGGCGTTGGCCAGCTCCTCCCGGTAGACCACGTTAACGGCGCCGTCGGGGCCCATCACCGCCACTTCACCGGTCGGCCAGGCGAAGTTCATGTCGCCCCGCAGGCTCTTCGAGCCCATCGCGATGTAGGCGCCGCCCACCGATTTACGGATGATGACCGTGACCTTCGGGACTGTCGCCTCGCTATAGGCGTAGAGCATTTTCGCCCCGTGGATGATGATCCCGCCGTACTCCTGCGTCGTCCCCGGCAGGTAGCCGGGTGTATCGACGAGCGTCACCACCGAGATATTGAAGGCGTCGCAGAAGCGCACGAACCGCGCCGCCTTGCGGCTGGCGTTGATATCCAGCGACCCGGCGAGCACCATCGGCTGGTTCGCCACGAACCCCACCGGACGGCCACCCATGCGCGCGAAGCCGACCACGATGTTCGCTGCGAACAGTTCGTGCACTTCCATGAAGTCGCTGTCGTCGGCGATCCGGTAGATGACCTCCCGGACGTCGTAGGGCCGGTTCGCTTCGGCCGGGACGAGGCTCAAGAGGTCCTCTTCGCGGCGGGCTGGGTCGTCACCGCTCGAGGCGAAAGGCGGGTCTTCTGCGTTGTTCGAAGGCAGGAAGCCGAGCAGCCGCCGCACGCCGGCCAGCGTCTCCTCTTCGCCGGCGATGGCGAAATGGGCGACGCCCGAGCGGCTGGCGAGTGACATGGCACCTCCAAGCTCCTCGTGCGTCACTTCTTCGCCGGTCACCGAGCGGATAACGTCCGGACCGGTGATGTACATCTGGCCCGACCCCTCGGTCGCGAAGATGAAGTCGGTGAGCGCCGGGCTGTAGGCCCCGCCGCCCGCCGACGGCCCCATCGTGACCGTAATCTGGGGCACCACGCCGCTGGCGAGCACGTTCATCGCGAAGATGTCGCCGAACCCCCGGAGGCTTTCGGAGCCGTCCTGGATGCGGGCGCCGCCCGAGTCCTGGATACCGATCACGGGCGCACCAGTCCGCATCGCCAGCGTCATCACCTTCACGATCTTCTCGCCGACCGCTTCGCTGAGCGAGCCACCGACGTTGGTGAAGTCGTAGGCGAAGACGAAGACCGGGCGGCCATCAACTTTGCCCCAGCCGGTGACCACGGCCTCGCCCGGCGTCTCACTGTTCTTCGGCCGGACGAGCGTGTCGATCTCGTCGAAGGAACCGGGGTCGAGGAGCAGGGCGATGCGCTCGCGCGCCGTCAGCTTGCCGCGCGCGTGCTGGGCCTCGACCCGTTTGGCGCCGCCGCCTTCCGCGACCCTCGCCTTCATCTCCAGGAGTTGTGTGAGCTTCTGCTCGGCCGTGAGCTTTTCTGGCATGCCGGGGCCTCTCGTTCTGCAGTCCCGCGCGGCGAAGAAAACCCGGCCACACAGTTGGGCCGGGACGGTCGGTCGTTCTTCGCGCGTCGCGCTGCATGCTAGCATCGCGCCGCTTCACGAGCGAAGCCCGGCATGGTGATGACCTCATCGCCGCGCCAGGTCCCGAGTTAGATGTGAACGGTGGGCGCGGCCGTGTGCGCCTCCAGGGCCGCGTCACTCATGACGCACGCGCGACCGGCGATTGGCCGGGCATGATCTTCACAGCACGCCCAGCCGCGGCCGGAGCCCCTGCGCGCCGCTCGACGACCTGGTTGCGCCCGCCCTTTTTCGCTTCGTAGAGGGCGTTGTCGGCTGCCCAGACCGCCCGGTCGAGGTCGTCTTCCGCCGGCACCAGCCCAATGCTGACCGTCACCGACACTGGTCCCACGTCAGTCTCAGTCACGAGTCCGGCGACTTCGCGGAGGATGTGGTCGCACCACGCGCGCGCCTCGACGGCCGGGCAGGTGAAGCCGATCGAGAACTCTTCGCCCCCAAAGCGGGCGGCGACGCCAGGCCCCGATGCGAGGCGCGCCGCGACCTCCCGCAGGACGGCGTCGCCAGCGGGGTGGCCGTACGTGTCGTTCACGCGTTTGAAGTAGTCAACATCGACCATCGCCACGGCCGTGATCCGGGTTAAATCCTCCATCGCCGCGAGCCAGGCCCGGCGGTTGAGCATGCCCGTGAGCACATCGTGATTAGCCAGGTACTCGGCCTCCTGGCGCAGCAGATCGATCTGTGTGGCCTTCTCGGCGAGCTGTTGCGAGGTCTTCATCACCAGGTCGTTCACCGCCTGGAGCTGGGAGGACCAGCGCAGGATGCGCTCAGCCACCGCGAGGCGGGCAGCGAGTTCGGCCACGTCCAGAGGCTTCGTGAGGAAGTCATCGACGCCAGCCGCCAGCGCCTCGAACCGTTCCGCCCGGGCCGAGTGCGCGGTCAGGATGATGACGTAAAGATACGAATCTCGCGCCGCCGAACGGACCCGTTCACACAGGGCGACCCCGGTGAGTCCGGGCATCTCCCAGTCGGTGATGAGCACGTCGAACGGCTGGGCCTGAAGTGTCTCCCAGGCGGCGTCGCCATCGGCAACAGCCACCCACTCGTGGCCGAGTTCGGTGAGTGCGTCCGCGAGCACTTTGCGGGTGAGCCGGCCGTCTTCGGCGATAAGAATACGCACGGGGACTCCTGCTCGGCCATTTCCGGCCTGACCCCTCGATAATCGGCCTCCACCGCCCGTCTCTGCAGTGCCGGATCAAGCTGCCAGTAGCCCGGCGCCTCCCTATACTGCCGCCCATGCAAAAGCGCTGGGCCCTCTCCGTCCCCCTCGAAGACTTCACTCTCCGCGAACTCCCCGATGTGGCGCTCGAAGCCGCCGCCCTCGGCTACAGTGATATGTGGTCAGCAGAGGTCGATGGCGCCGACTGTTTCTCGCCGCTCGCCGCCCTCGCCATGCGCACCGAACTCCGCCTCGGCACCGCCATCGTCAACGCCTACACGCGTGGGCCCCAGGCGATCGCCTCGGCCGCCCTGGGGATGGCGAGCCTGGCGCCCGGGCGCTTCATCCTCGGTATCGGCTCGGGCTCGGCTATCACCGTCGAGCGCTGGAACAGCCTCAAGTACGACCGCCCGGCGACGCGCGTCAAAGAGGTCGTCCAGGTGGTGCGCGCCGCCCTCGCGGGCGAACGGGTGGTCTTCAAAGGCGAGACCATCGACATCAACGGCTTCAAGCTCAGCCGTCTCCCGGAACAGCCCGTCCCCATCCACGTCGCGGGCCTCCGGGCCGGGATGCTCGGCGTCGCCGGCGCCGTCGCCGATGGCGCCATCCTCAACTGGCTCGGGGCTGAGGACGTGCGCAAGTCGGTCGCAACTACGCGTCTCGCCGCCGAAAAGGCTGGCCGTGACCCAATGGCCCTTGAGTTTAGCGCCCGCCTCTTCGTCAGCCTCGACGAGCCGGGTGCGCCCGACACGAACGCCGTCCTCCGCCGCTTCGTCACCTTCTACCTGAACGTGCCGACCTATCGCGCCTTCATGGAATGGCTCGGCCGAGGCCCCGACTTCGTCCCCATGTGGGGCGCCTGGGACGCCGGCGACCGCAAAGCCGCGGTCGAACTCGTCCCTCAGCGCGCGCTGAACGAGCTCTTCCTGGTCGGCACCCCGGCCGAACGCCGCGCCCACCTCCAGCGCTACTTCGACGCCGGCCTCGACACCGCCTTCATGCACTTCATGACGAACGAGACCGACCCCGTGAAGCGCAAGGCGATCATCCGCCAGGCGATCAAGGACATGGCGCCGTAGCCGTTCGCTATGAGGATGCCTACGCGAAGTTCACCCGGCGCTTCACGCCATGCGCACGCCGCCGTTGATATCGACCGTCGCCCCCGTGATGTAGCCTGCCTCCTCGGAAAGCAGGTAAGCGATGAGCCCGGCGGCCTCGTCCGGGTGGCCCACCCGGCCCACAGGAACGCCGCCCACCATCGTCTGGAGCAGACTGGTGTTGTTCACGGCGTGGAGGGCGGGCGTGTCCATCGCTCCGGGCGCGATCGCGTTCACCGTGATGCCCATCCGAGCCGCCTCGCGGGCAGCGGTCTTCGTCAGCGACAGAATCGCGCCCTTCGCGGCCGCGTAGGCCACCCCGGTAGGGCCGCCGCCCAGCTCGGCGGCGGCGGAGGAGACGGTGACCACGCGGCCGAAGCTGGCCGGACGTAGCGTGCGGTGACGGAGGTATTCACGCAGACAGAGGAACGTGCCCCGGCTGTTCAACGATTCGGTCTCAATCCAGTCCGTCAGCGGCGTGTCCTTGAGACGTGGGTGGTAGTCTTGGCTGTTCACCGTGCCGCCCGCGACCAGGGCGAGTCCGATAATGGCGCCGAGTTGCGTCTCGACCGCTTCGAACAGCCGGACGACAGACTCCTCGTCACGCACATCGACGTGGAAGGCCGTGGCCGATGGAGAGTCCGCCGCGACCGCTTTCGCGCGTTCAAGGTGGATGTCAGCCGCAGCGACCGTCCAGCCGTCGCGGGCAAGGCGGCGGGAAGCTGCGGCGCCCAGTCCACTACCCGCTCCGGTGACAAGTGCAACGTTCGTCATCGGCGCAGTATCGGCGATGGCGCGTTAAAGCGGCAGCCATCAGGCGCCCGAGGAGCAGTTCGGCGCTCCCATCGAGCGGCCAGGCGCGCGCCTCCACTGCCGCCGTGGCGAGCTGGATGCCCTCACGCGCCGCGCGGACGACGTGCTCGGGATAGTGCATCGATACCCTGTGCGCCTCGAACTCCTCCTCATCACGGACGGAGCAGCTCAGGTCGGCCGCGACGATCACGTCCATGTCCAGGTCCACGAAGTCGATCTCGCGACCACGCAGCCGCGCCGGCAGCGCCGCGTCAGCGTGCGCCTGGAGGAAGCGGCCGAGTT
>JBJXGC010000243.1:0-13818 GCA_046154545.1 Dehalococcoidia bacterium
TCGCTCGTCGAAGCGACCCGCTTCAAGACCGGCTGGGAGGACTTCAACGCTAGCGACAAGAACTGGGCCTACCGCCAGGACCAGCTCGTCACCACCCACCCTATCGCCGGGGAGGTCGCGGATACCGAACAGACCTTCCTCAACTTCGACGGCATCACCTACGGCAAGGGCGCCTCGACGCTCAAGCAGCTCGTCGCCACGATCGGCATGGACGCCTTCCGCGAAGGGATGCGGCACTACTTCCGCACCCACGCCTACGGCAACACGACCCTCGCCCAGTTCATGGCCGCGCTCGAAACGGGCAGCAAGCGCGACCTCAAGACCTGGGCCGACCTCTGGCTGCGGACACCCTCGCTGAACACGATCGGCGTCGAGTGGCAGGCCGACGGTGACCGCGTCAGCGCCCTGTCGTTGACCCAGACCGCGCCGGCCGACTACCCGACGATCAGGCCACACACCGTCGAAGTGGGCCTCGTCCGCGACGAAGGCGGCACGGTCACGGTCACCGCTCTGCCCGCCTCGATCGACGCCGCCCGGGCGGAGGTCGCGGCGGCGGTCGGCAAGCCGAAGCCCGACCTCGTCTTCCCGAACTACAACGACCACGGCTACTTCAAGGTCGCCCTCGACCCTGAGTCCGTCGCCTTCGCCCGCGAGAACATGGAGCGGATCGATGACCCGCTCCTCCGCTCGCTCCTCTGGAACGCGCTCTGGAGCATGGTCCGCGACCAGCAGATGAAGTCGACCGACTTCCTCGCCCTGGTCGCCGCCCGGGCCGCCAAAGAGCCCCGGATCGACCTCATCGAAGTCATCCTCAACCAGGCCCAGACGGCCCTCGCCCGCTTCGTGCCCGAGGCGATGAAGGAGGCCGAGGGCCGAAAGCTCTTCGCCGCCGCCCGGGCCGCCCTCGAGGCCACACCCCCGGGCGACGCCAAGATCACCTGGATGCGGGCGATGATCAACGCCGCTGGAAACACGGACGACCTCCTCGCCCTCGCCCGCCTGGCCGATGGGGACGATTCGGTGGCAGGTCTGACCGTCGACCAGCAGATGCGCTGGAGCATCGCCATCAAGCACACCGCCTACGACGTCCCGGGGGCGGCCGCCCGCCTCGAGGCGGAAGCCGTGAAGGACCCTTCCGACCGCGGCAAGCGCGAGCAGATCCGCGGCGCCGTCTCAACCCCCACGGCCGCGGCCAAGGCCGGGGCCTGGGAGAAGTTCAACGGCGAGGGCTACGGCTCTCTCCACTACACCGAAGCGGCGATGGGCGGCTTCAACTGGCCCCGCCAGCGCGAACTGCTCGGGCCCTACGTGGCGAAGTACTTCGCGAGCGTCGCGGGCGTCGTGCGGGAGCGTGACAAGGAGTTTTACAGCGCCTACCACGGCGCCCTCTTCCCGGCCTACCGCGTCGAACAGGCGACGCTCGACCGCTCCGAAAGCCTTCTCGCCGAGATCCGCGACGAACTGCCGACGCTCGCCCGCATGCTCCGTGAATCGAACGACGAACTCGGGCGCGCCATCAGGTGCCGCGCCTACGCCGAGGGCTGACCGGCCGGCCGAACCGTGGGCGCGAGGTCAGGCGGCGAAGTCGAAGACCGGCGTCTCGACCAGGCGGGCGGGCTGCCCACCGCCCCAGGCCAGCTCCTGGACGCGCGCTACGGTGTCCGGCGCGAAGAGCTGTTCGCCAGTTTCGGCGCCGACGCGCACCGGGACGTTCTCGATGAGCACGAACTGCCCATCGACCTCTACTGCGTAGGTGATGGTCGTGTCCACGAACGTCTCAGCGACCATGCCATATCCTCTCCGCACGCTGCCGCCGCGTCACGCTGGTTCATGGGTGCCAGTCTACGACTGTTCCCGCGGTCAGGCGTTACGCGTCGCCCCGCGCTCGTTCAGCGTAGCGATCTCGTCCCAGGAGTAGCCGGCCTCCAGCAGGATCTCCTCGGTGTTCGCCCCGAGCTGGGGGCCCGCTCCCTGGATGCGGGGCGGGGTCTCGCTCATGTGGATCGGCGGCCCGGGCACGCGCATCGGGCCGAGGTGGGCGCTCTCGATCGTCTGCAGGTAGCCGTTCGCCCAGTACTGGGGGTGCTCCGCCATGCCCGCATAGTCGAGCACGGGCGCGTGGGGCACATCCTCCCGTTCGAGCGGGCCCAACCAGTCCGCCGCCGGGCGGCTGTGGAAGATGGCGTCGAGGGCATCGACCAGCGCGTCCTTGTGCTTCGCCCGCCCGAACGGCTCGGCGAAGCGCTCGTCGCTCGCCAGCCCGGGGGCGTCGAGGGCACGGCAGAGCGCCTCCCAGAACCGCTGGGTGTTCGCTGCGATTGCGATATGACGCCCGTCGGCGCATTCGTAGTTCGTGTACGTGGCGGCCCGGCGGCGCTCGAACCCGACCTGTTTTCCGGTCCGCAGAAACTCGACGACCTGCTTCGACTGCATCGCCATCATCCCGCCGATGAGCGAGCCGTCGATGTGCTGGCCGATACCGTCGCGCTCCCGCACGACGAGGGCCGTGGAGATGCCGAAGGCCAGGAGCATCGCCCCGATCTGGTCAGCGAAGCCGCCGATGAGGGCCTGCGGTTCGCCCCCCGGGCCTTCGCCCTGTTCGTACATGACCCCGCTCAGCGCCTGGGCGACATGGTCGTAGCCCCCGCGTGAGGCCCACGGCCCCTCCCGCCCCCAGCAGGACGCCGACGCGTAGATGAGGTCCGGCCTGAGCGGCCGAAGCTGCTCATATCCCAGTCCCATCCGCTCCATCGCGCCCGGCCGGAAATTCTCGACGACGACATCAACCGTCGGCACCAGCCGCCGCACGACCTCGACCGCCTCCGGCACCTTGAGGTCGAGGGTGATGCTCTTCTTGCCCCGATTGTGCCCTTCGAAGAACGAGGAGAAGCCGTCCGGCCCGAGCCCGGTAGCGCGGCCCATCTCGCCGCCCGGCGGTTCGACCTTGATGACCTCAGCGCCCATGTCGGCGAGGAGGAGGGTCGCGAACGGCCCCTGCTGCATCAGCGTGAAGTCGAGCACGCGGATACCGGTCAGTGCCGATGGCCTGGGTTGCTGTTCGTCCATGTCCTCGTCCCCGTTGGTCAATTGTCGCCGCTCCTGCCGCCGGGAAGCGTATCGTGTTGGGCGGCCCACGGTTACGACGGCCGCCGCGCTCCACGAGCCGGGGGATCAGGCGCTGGCTGGCTCCGGCCGGGTGACGGTCACGGTCACACTCGCGGCCGTGCCACGGTCGCCAAGCCGCAAACTGACCCGCCGCTTGCCGGGCTCGAGCGAAACCCAGGCGTCCAGCCCGTGAGCCACGGCCTGGCCATCGACGAGCCATGTGGCTTCGCGCGTGACGTCATCAGCGGCGCCAACGACCGATGCCCAGAGGCGGACGGATTGGCCCGCGACGTACGTGTAACCCTCGACCGGGTGCACGATTACTGCCTCCGGGGCCTGGCCCGGCGTCGTGACCGCTACCGGCTCGCCATACGTCGAGAAGAACCCATCATGGGCGACGACCTGGAGGAGTCCCTTGCCCGGCGGAAGTTGACCCGGCGTTAGCCGGACCGTCCGCTCGGCGAGGCCCGTCATCACCGACTGCCAGGTTTCACCATCGGCCGACCACCGCAGCCAGAACTCGGCCACCGCACCGGGGCAGGTCCATGAAACGGTCACGTTACCCCTTCGGTCGGCCTTCACGGCCGTCCGCCCGATGCGCGGCGGCTCGGCCGGCGCGTCCCGGGACCAGACCACATCCTCCCCATCGGCGATCTCCATGCGGGAGCCCGGGCCGAGGTCGGCGAGGAATGCCTGGGCGAGGTAGGTGTTTGGATCGTGGCAGCTACACCCACCGCCGCAACCGGAGCCTGCCGTCTGGAGCCGGAAGAGTGCGCCCTCAGCGGCCACGCGGGCGTCAGCGCCGAGGAGCCGGGCCCTGAACGGCGTCTGCACAGCCCCGGAGAGGCCCGTGTGGGCCCGCGTCCGGGCGACGTGCAGGACCTCCGCGACTTTGCCCCGCTCGACCCGGACGATGAGGGAGATGACATCCTGGCGGTAGGAAGGCGGAAACATCGGAAGCTCCAAATCGAAAGGCGGGTCGGGCTCCGGGATTCTCGGGTACTTTCGCAGCTCCTCCCAGACGAGGTCCTTCCACCACGGGTAATCGACGCCGACCGTTGCCGGGTTCAGAAGCGCGTTGCTCAGCAGCCGTCCGTAATGGTAGGGCGAAATCCAGGCCGGGCCGGCATAGGACATGAAGTCGCGGAACGTCTGAGGCGAGGCGATATTCCCGTTATTGACGTTCAGCCCATACTCCCCGATCGAGGCCATCGGCGTATTCGTGGGGTCGTACGGCTCGTAGGCGGGGTACGAGGGGTCCGGGTTCGGGGCCCCGCCCGCGGGGGCATGTTCGAGCCCGCAGGCGTGACCGGCCTCATGAGCCAACGTTCCCGCCTGGTTGATCGGGCCAACGGCCACGCCGCCACCGCCGCACCCGCCGACAGGACCCATGGGGACCCCCGCAGGCAGAAGGCCATAGTAGATCCAGCCCGGCTGGTTACCGTCCGCGGTGCGCGCATTAGCCACCCGTCCATGAAGGGCATCCCATTCGGCCCCACAACCGGAGGTGGGGAAGGTCGTGTCCTGGAGGTGGTTGGTCTGCAGCAGCGTGCCCGCGGCCCTGAACGCTGCCGTTGATTCAACCGGGAACAGGGTCAGGGTGGTGCCGGACATCGCCTGCAGGTCCACGGTCGTGGGCGCCGCGAGGGTCAGGTTGGGCGCTCCGGGGGCGTTGCTGGCCGGGCCGTTGTACGAGATCATGACGCCCGCGAGCCGGAGCCTCTGGCGGAGGGTGACCCCCACATCCACACTCGCCTCGGCTTTCCGCGAGCCGGCGCTCACCCTCGCTATGAGCCGGAGCGTGCCGATCATCTCGGCGGCCGGGATGATGAAGTTCAGGCTACCCGAGAGGCTGCCTCGTGTTGCCGCATAGCTGGTTAGCAGGGAAGAGGCGACCGACGTAGCAGACGACGGATCGGGGTTCAGGGTGGCCACCGTATTCCAGAAGAAGCCGCCTGAGCGGCGCTGCACCTCGAGCGTCCCGGTGACACCGCTTGCACCAAAGAGGCTGGAGAGGTGCACCCGTACCCAGGCCGGTTTCCCCGACACGAGCCGGACGGCATTGTTCGCGCCGCGGTCAGCGGCGTCGGTGAGGTGATCGGCGGCATCGAAGTACTGGATCGCCTGCGTTACCTCGATACCCTGGACGCTCAGGCCCAGACCCCAGGCGAGACTCTCGCTGGCGATTCGCTCCAGGTTGGGCGAGGACAAGAGCTCGGCGCGATTCATACGGGCCTCCTGTGGCTGCTAGAAGTGGGGACTGTTCGCACAAGAGCCAACTCCTTCCAAAACGAAAAGTCAAGGCTTCCGTCGGCCCGGACGCGGCCCGTGGGCGGGCGTTTCGCCATGCTCACGCCGCGCAACCAGGCGGCCGGGAGGCGTATCGTGTCGTGCGGCCCCCACGGTAGCGGGGCCGCACGGGAGGCAGTCATGGGCGTCGTCGAGACCGATCGCAGCGGCGGGGTCATGGTCATCCAGATGAACCGTCCCGAGCGCCTCAACGCCATTAGCGCCGAGATGCGGCGCGGACTGGCGGCCGCCTGGTGTGAGTTCCGCGACGCAGGCGACCTCGAAGTGGCCATCTTCACCGGCACCGGGAGGGCCTTCTGCGCCGGCGAAGACATGAAGGAGTCCCTCGAACGCGGCGCCCCAGGCCTCGATTCCGCCGCGCTCGACGACCCCTACAACGACAGCACCCTGCGCAAGCCCGTCATCGCCGCCATCAACGGCTTCGCCATGGGCGGTGGCTTCATGCTGGCCGAACGCGCCGACCTGCGCGTGGCCGTGCCGGACGCCGTCTTCGAGATGTCGGAGGCGAAGCGCTGGCTCCTGGGCGGCTACCAGCACGGCCGTTGGGCCAGCCTGCCCCATCCGATCCTCACCGAGATGGCGTTCTCCTACCGTTTCACGGCCGAACGGCTCCACCAGCTCGGGTTTATCAACTGGCTGGCCGAACCGGCCGAACTCCTGCCGCGGGCGCGGGAGGCGGCCGAACATCTGCTCTCGCTCTCCCCGGCCACCCGCCTGAACACTCTGACGATGACGCGCGCCCTCCGCCCCTCCATCCCCGACGACCTGGAGGCCCTGGCCGCCCGCCTCCGCGACCACGGCGCGAAGGCGGACCTCATGGAGTCGCGCCGGGCCTTCGCCGAAAGACGTGCGCCCGTCTTTAGGGGCTGGGACGACCCCGGCGACCGCGAACGAACGCCACAGTGACGCCGGTCAGGAGCAGGCGGGCGTAAACCGCTCTCGTTGACCCCGCACGCTGCCGCGCCCAGAATCCCGCGATGCTGGCGCGCGTCTTTAGCTGTGCGGTCGTCGGGCTCGATGGCGAGCTGGTTGAGGTCGAGGTCGACATCTCGCGTGGCGCCGCCCAACCGAACACCACGATCGTGGGCCTGCCTGACATCGCCGTCCAGGAATCGAAGGAACGGATCCGGGCAGCTATCCGGAACAGCGGCCTCACCTACCCGTTCAACAGCCGCATCACCGTGAACCTCGCCCCGGCCGACCTGCGCAAGGAGGGCCCTTCTTACGACCTGCCCATCGCCGTCGGCATGCTGGTCGCCAGTGGCCAGGTCGTAGCGAACATCGACGACTCGGCCTTCATCGGCGAACTGGCGCTCACGGGCGACGTGCGCCCGGTGCGGGGCGTCTTGCCGATGGCCGCGCTCGCCCGGGCCCGCGGCATGACGAGGCTCTTCGTGCCGTCGGCCAACGCACCGGAGGCGTCGCTTGTCAGGGGCCTGGACGTCTACCCGGTAGCGAGCCTGCCAGCCCTGGCCGCACACCTCCTTGGGGCGGTTCCCATCGCGCCCCACACCGGGGAGGTCGCCTCAGCCCCGCAAAGCACGACCGGCCCGGTCACCGACTTCGCCGACATCGTCGGTCAAGAGCACGCCAAACGTGCGATCGAGGTCGCGGCGGCGGGCGGACATAACCTGATCATGCGCGGTCCACCGGGGAGCGGGAAAACGCTCCTCGCCCGGGCCATCCCCACCATCCTCCCGCCGATGACCGACGACGAGGCGATGGAGGTGACCCGCATCTACAGTGTCGCCGGGCTCATGCCCGCCGGCGCCGGGCTGGTGCGGACGCGGCCGTTTCGAGCGCCCCACCACACGATTTCGAACGCCGGCCTGGTCGGCGGGGGCTCGCCCCCGCGGCCGGGCGAGATTACCCTGGCGAACCGGGGTGTCCTCTTCCTCGACGAGCTGCCCGAATTCGACCCGCGCGTCCTCGAAGTCTTGCGCCAACCACTGGAAGACCGGATCGTGACGATCAGCCGGGCCCGCTATACAGCCACGTTCCCGGCCAACTTCGCCCTCGTGGCCTCGATGAACCCCTGCCGCTGCGGTTTCTACGGCGACCCTGACCGCCCCTGCACCTGCCCACCCATGGCCGTCTCCGCCTACCAGCGGCGGATTTCCGGGCCGCTTCTCGACCGCATCGACCTCTTCATCGACGTCCCCCAGGTGGACTTCGAGAAGCTGGCGGCTGCCCCGAAGTCCGAGCCCTCCGCCGCCGTGATGGCGCGGGTCCGGGACGCCAGGGAACGGCAGGACGCGCGCTTCACTGCTGCCGGCATCCCGAGCATCCACACCAACGCCGAGATGACCTCGCCGCTCGTCCGCGACTTCGTCCAGTTGACCATGGACGAGGCCGCCGCCGATCTCCTGCGGATGGCGGTGAAACAGCTCAACCTCTCAGCCCGCGCGTTCCATCGCCTGCTCAAGCTGGCACGCACCATTGCAGACCTGGCCGGTGATGAGCGTGTCTCCTCGGCCCACGTCGCCGAGAGTATCCAGTACCGCGAGCGCTCGGATTAGTAGTTGTACGACGGTGTCGGACTCTCGCCCGCCTGTCCTGGCGCTGCGGCCGGGGTCGTGGTTGCGCCGATCATGACGGCGAACCACACCTCCCCGATGCGGTCGCCGGCGACGCTTCCGGGCTCGCGGTCGCCCTCGTAGCGGTAGAGCGGCGAACCGTTGAAGGTAATCTGCCGGGACCCGTCGTCCCGGGTGATAGCGCTCACCGTCCCGCTCGCCCCCGCCGGCAGGGCCGCTGGGATCGTCTCGCTCGTTGTGAGGGGCGGCCAGCTGGCGGCGCAACTCGCGTTGCAGGTGCTTTTGCCGGGCGACCCGGCGTCGTTCTTAAACGTGTAGAGCGTCAAGCCGTTGGCGTCCGTGAGGACGTTCCCCTTGTTGCTCTGGCCTATCTTGAGGAGCGGCGCTGTGGCCGGCGCGGGCGTCGTCCCGGGATCGGCCTTCGTCCCGGTGGCCGCCGCCGAGGCCTCGGCCGTCGCCGGGGACGTGGACGCGGCACTAGCGGACGTAGCGATGGGGCTGAGACCGGGGCTATCCTCGCCGTCGTCTCCGCTGCAGGCGCCAATCAGGAACGCCGAAGCGGCGAGCACGGCCGCACAGAACTGGATGTATCGGCTGCCGAACGCCATGGCTGCGCCTCCTGGGGTACATACCGGCCAACGCTAACGCTCCCCGCGACGATCGCAACCCGCCAACCTCACCGAAGTTCGGGCTCCTTGACCGGCCCTTGACGGTGACGGCCGAGATCGGACATCTCCAATCCGTCGCCCATCCTCCCCACAGGAACCGGGCGCATCGTGAGGGTGCCTCCTCAAAAGGAGAGCACAGGAAATGGGAGAAACCCTCATGTCGCTCACCAACGCACTCAAGAACCGCCTGATCATTGGCGGCGCAGTCCTTTCGCTCATGGGTCTCGCCGGCACAGCCGCGACCCTCGCCACCCAGACCACGTCGGCCCAAACGCCCCCGGCCCCGACTGCGGACGCGACGCCGACGAGCAACGAAGACCAGACCCACGAGGCGAACGAAACGCCAGAAGAGGAAGCAGCCGAGGACGCGGGCATGGGCCGCCACCGCGGCCCGAACGAACACCCCGCCCACGAGGCGAACGAAACGCCGGAGCAGGACGCAGCCGAGGACGCGGGCATGGGCCGGCACGGCGGCCCGCACGAAGACCCTGCCCACGAGGCCAACGAAACCCCCGAGCGGGAAGCCGCTGAGCATGCGGCCAAGGGCGCGGCCACCGCTACCGGCACTGCCACTCCCGCACCCAACGGCCAGTAAGGCCAGCGAACCAGGCCCCGCTCGTATCGTCCGCAGGGCCGCCCCCGTCCGGGGCGGCCCTTCTTCGCGCCCGGACACACGAATCCATGGGCGAGGATTCTCCCAGCGCCCGCCGCACCCTATAGTCGGGGATTGCGCGACTCGCGCCTGACGCGCAGCGCACAGGGGAGTGTATGAGAGGGATCATCGCCTACGGGGCCTATCTGCCCTATCACCGGCTCGAACGTTCGGCCATCAGCGCCATGCTCGGAAGCGGCGGCGGACGCGGGACACGCGCCGTCGCCTCGTACGACGAAGACAGCACCTCAATGGGCGTCGAGGCCACGCGCGCGCTGCTCGCGACGGCCCCGGCCGACGTGAAGCCGACATCGCTCTACTTCGCGACGGCCGAGCCGGCCTACCTGGACAAAACGAACGCATCCGCCATCCACGCCGCAGCGGGCATGGATGCGAGCGTGTTCGCCGTCGATATGATGGGTTCGGTCCGCTCTGGCGCGGGCGCGTTGCGCGCAGCCGTCGATTCCAGGGAGCCTGCCATCGCTGTCCTCTCGGATGTCCGGGTCGGATTGCCCGGGAGCCCCGACGAGTCCAACGGAGGCGATGGCGCGGCTGCCTTCCTCTGCGGGGAGGGGCCGCAGGTCATCGCCGAGTACATCGGCAGTGCCTCCGTCACCCAGGAGTTCCTGGATCGCTATCGGCTTCCCGGCGATCTCGCCTCGAAAGTCTGGGAGGAGCGCTTCGGCGAATACGTCTATGTGCCGCTGGCGAAGCAGGCCCTCGCCGACGCCTTCAATAAGGCTGAGGTGAAGGTCGAGGACATCTCGCACTTCATCGTGGCCGGCATGCATGGGCGGGCGGGCCGCACCGTCGCCGCCGGTTCTGGGGCGCGCCCCGAAGCCGTAACCGACGATATGACGGCCGTCATGGGGAACTGCGGCGCCGCCCACGGTGGGATCATGCTCGCGGACGTCCTCGACCGGGCGGAGCCAAACCAGTTGATTTCGCTCCTCCTGCTCGCCGACGGAGCGACCGTCATGCTCTTCCGGGCGACGGACGCGCTCGCCGCCTATAAGGCCCAGGCCACCGTCAAAGACCTGGTCGCCAGCGGCAAGCCCGGGCTCAGCTACGCCAGCTACCTGACCTGGCGGAACCTGCTCAATCGCGAACCACCGCGCCGGCCGGACCCGGACCGCCCGGCCGCGCCGCCCTCCTTCCGTTCGGACCCATGGAAGTTCGGTTTCATGGCCAGCCGCTGCGACACCTGCGGCACCCGCGCTCTGCCACCCCAGCGGGTCTGCGGCTCCTGCCGCGCCGTCGACAAGACCTCGCTTGAGCGGGTGGCGGACATCCAGGCGACGGTGGCGACCTTCACGATCGACCGCCTCGCCTTCTCACCCAGCCCGCCCGTCGTCGCGGCGGTCGTCGATTTCGACGGCGGCGGCCGATTCTCCTGCGAAATGACCGATGTTGACCCCGATTCGGTCGGGATTGGTGATAGAGTGGAGATGACGTTCCGCCGCCTTTATACTGCCGAAGGCGTGCACAACTATTTCTGGAAGGCACGGCCCATCAGGAGGAGCTCGTAATGGCGTCCAAAGGAATCTGCGACCGCGTAGCCATCGTCGGTATGGGGTGCACCCCCTTCGGCGAGCACTGGGACAAGAGTGTCGATGACCTGCTCATCGATGCTGCCAACGAGGCGGTCGCGTCCGCCGGCATCACCATGGACGACGTCGATGCCTTCTGGCTCGGCACCATGGGCTCGGGCGTGAGCGGCCTCACGCTCTCAGCGCCCTTGAAGATCCAGTACAAGCCAGTCAGCCGCAACGAAAACATGTGCGCGACCGGCTCCGAGTCGTTCCGCAACGCCTGCTATGCCGTGGCCTCGGGCGCCTATGACATCGCGATGGCGATCGGCGTCGAGAAGCTCAAGGACTCGGGCTACTCGGGCCTCGTCGGCTCGGCGCCCCCCAACGATGGCACCAAGTCCTCGGTCACCGCACCGGCGAGCTTCAGCCTCCTCGCCCCTGCCTACGCCAACAAGTACGGCGTGTCCATGGACGACATGAAAGACACCATGACCCGGATCGCGTGGAAGAACCACAAGAACGGGGCGCTCAACCCGCGTGCGCAGTTCAAGAAAGAGGTCTCCAAGGAGACCATCAAGAACTCCCCGCTGATCGCCGGCCCTCTCGGCATCTTCGACTGCTCAGGCGTGAGCGACGGTTCGGCGGCGGCCATCATCGTCCGCGCCGAAGACGCCCACAAGTACACCGACAAGCCGATCTACGTGAAGGCCCTCTCCTTCGTCGCCGGCCCTGCTCGTGGCCCCCTGGACCCCGAGTACGACTACACCACGTTCGATGAGTGCGTCGCCGTCGTGAAGGACGCCTACCAGCAGTGCGGGATCGACGACCCCCGCAACCAGCTGGCCATGGCCGAAGTGCACGACTGCTTCACCCCGACCGAACTCGTCCTCATGGAAGACCTTGGCTTCTCTGAGCGCGGCCAAGGCTGGAAGGACGTGAATGCGGGCACCTTCGACCTCGATGGCCAGCTCCCCGTCAACCCGGACGGCGGCCTCAAGTCGTTCGGCCACCCGATCGGCGCCAGCGGCCTGCGCATGCTCTTCGAGTGCTGGCTCCAGCTTCGCGGGGAAGCCCCCGAGGCACGCCAGATCAAGAACGGCAAGAAGCTCGCGATGACGCACAACCTGGGCGGCGCGCCCGGCAACTGCGTCTCGTTCGTCTCAATTGTGGGCAGCGAACCGGGCCTCTAACCCTCCGGTTCCCACAGACAACCGCCAACGGGGCAGGACGAACGTCCTGCCCCGTTTCCTTGCCGCCCATTTCCATGGAACTGTGGCTCACCGCCAGTGCCCGGACCCGAGGCCGGTGCTCACTCACCGGTCAGGACCGGCAGCCCGTCGAACCCGATCGACGCCGGCACCAGCCGCCAGGAGCGCACCCCGTCGCGGGTGAGTTCCGCGACGAAGATGGCGGTCTCGTTGGCGTGGCCTTCGAAGCCGTCGAAGACGAAGTTCCCGAGGCTGTAGGCGATGACGCCGCCGTTGTACTCCTCCACCGGTTGGAGGACGTGTGGGTGCGAGCCGATGACAAGCGCCGCCCCCGCGTCGATCGCCGCCCGGGCCTGGGCGCGCTGGGTGGCCGAGGGCGTGGAACTGCCTTCGGGGCCGAAGTGGAGCAGGACGACCACGAGGTCCGCGCCTTCACGGGCAACTGCGACATCGTCCCGCATCGCCGCCTCGTCGAACCAGGCCACGCCTGGCCGGGTGGCCGATGCGTCCCAGTTAACGCGATTGAACGTGCCTTCGGCGGGCACATCCACATAACTGAGAAAGGCAACGCGCAGGCCGTGGCGCATCACGGTCGCTGCCTTGTGGGCGGCGCTCGCGTCCATCCCGGCGCCCGCATGGGCTACGCCCCAGCTATCCAGCGACGACAACGTCTCCGAGAGCGCCTCAGTGCCATAGTCGAGCGTGTGGTTGTTGGCGAGGCCCACGACATCGATGCCGGCATCAGCGAGTGCCCCGGCGGCCGGGGGCGGGGCGCGGAAACGGTAGGACTTGGCCGCGGGCTCGCCGCTCTCGGCGATCGCCGTCTCCAGGTTCGCCACGGCGATGTCCGCGCCAGCGAGCACTTCGCGCACCCCGGCGAACACGACACTCGGCCCCTCCCGCAGCACCGCCTGCCCGACGGAGCGGGCAAGCATCACGTCGCCGACGGCCGCCAGCGTAAGGACACTGGTCAGGTCGCTGGCGATGGCGGGCACCACCACGGTCACCGGGCCACCACCGGTTTCTGTGTCCTGGAAGCCAGGCCCCGCCGACACGGCGCTCGCCGCAGCTTCACGCGTCACCGGCTCGCCGGGCCCGCCGCAACCCGGCAGGGCTGCCAGCAGTAGGGCCGCACTGAGGAGTCCCGAGCGTTTCATAATGGCGATGATATCGTGAACGCCGTTTGGCCGCCGGGCCGGTTGGGGCCGGGAGCGGCCACCCGGCTGATGCGGGTTAGAGGCGCAGGCGGTACGATCGGACGCTGGCGAGCCCCCGTAGCTCAGCGGATAGAGTGTCGGCCTCCGAAGCCGAAGGCACAGGTTCGAGTCCTGTCGGGGGTAGATCCACACTTCGCCCAGCGATACCTCAACTCGAACAGCTCCTCGAATTCGGCGGCCGGACGGACGAAGACCGCGCCGCCTGGCTGCATCTCAAGCGACACGCCGTCGAGCAGGATTCGCAACAGCCCGTTCCGCTCCTCAGTCGTCGCCAGATCCCACGCTTCGCCGATGTCCTTGAACCGGCTTCCCGAGACGAACACCGCGGCAGCGTCCAGGGGCAAGCGGTTCAGATCCCTGTCTACTTTCGCGATCTCGGCGCGGCAACGCTCGACCGGGAGCAGGCCCTCGGTCATCGCCAGTCCCAGCCGATCCCGCTTCTGGATCAAGGCGCGGCGTTGTACACGGACGCGCTCTGACCCATCGTCTGCGAGCGCTTGCCGTTCCGCCTTGTCGAACCATGCCGGGTCAGCGGCCATCTCCCGGACGGCGGCCGCCACGAGCTCGTCAACCTCAGAGGCGCGTCGCA
>JBJXGC010000317.1:0-3748 GCA_046154545.1 Dehalococcoidia bacterium
ATCGAGGCGCTCCTCGAGCGGGGGACGGGGCTGGTGCTCCTCAATCACGCCCTCGTGCAGTGGCCGGGCTGGCCACTCTGGCGCGAAATCAGCGGGACATCGTTCATGCTCCGGCAGGGGGAACTCGGTGGCGAGACCGTGCCGGGCTCAGGCTACCGTGGTGGCGGCGGGGAACCGCAGCGCAACGCCCGGCACTTCCTCTCGGCCGCGGCGCCGGGCCACCCCGTCCTCGAAGGGCTCGGCGCCGGGTTCGAGATCGTCGATGAGCTCTACCTGAAGACGGCGGGCTTCGAAAGCGACCCCAGCATCGTCCCCCTCCTGCGCAGCGATTATGCCTACGTCCAGGCGAACTTCAACCCGCCGCCCATGGCCCCGCGGGACGAGCAGGCGAACTGGAGCCACCCGCCCGGGAGCAACCTCACGGTCTGGGCGAAGCGCACCAGGCAGAGCCCGGTGGTGGCGATGGACAGCGGCGACGGCCCAGCCGCCTACGAGAACCCGGCCTTCCGCAGGCTCCTCTCGAACGCCATCCAGTGGGTCGCTTCGGACGCGGCGAAGGCCTGGGCGAGGGGGTAGGCACCGCTTACTTGCGGCTGCGCAACCGCCGGGGGAGCTTCGTCCCGGGGACCTTCGCGAGCAGGGACGGCACGTTGAGCGCCAACCCGGGAAACACGACGCTATGGACGGCGCCGGACTCATCCGGCGCCAGTGGCACGTAGGAGCCGTCGTCCAGCCGCCACCAATTGATGCGGCCGTCCTCGACTTGCCAGACGATGTACTCGCGGACGCCGATGCGGCGGTAGAGGTCCTTCTTGACGGTGAGGTCGTAGCTACGGGATGAGTGGGCCACCTCGGCTACCAGGTCGGGCGCCGAGACCAGCCAGCCCTCCCCGTCCAACTGGGTCTGTCCACCGTGCGCGGCATCCCAGTAGAGTGCGACGTCGGGTTGGGGCTCGTCCATCCCGCCGACGAGCATGCTTGGGTTGACCGCGCCGACGATACCCGGGGCCCGACTTGTGTACGACCCGAGCTGACCGATGAGGTTAAAACGGGGCACACCGTGCCTGCTGAAGTTCGGCGGGGAGGCCACGTACACCACCCCGTCGATCAGTTCAGCCTTCTTGATGTCGGGCCGGCGCTCATAGCGCCAGTGGAACTCGGCCGCGTCCATCCGGTCGCCGGATTCCAGCGCCGGGCAAACGACGGCAGGCGGCTTCGAGGCTGTCGTTGCGCTCATGCCACCAGTATACCGGCACGAACGGCGGCTTAGCCCACGCGCTCCCAGAGGGTCTTGAAGGTGTCCTCGCCGCTGACTGCGTCGCGCATGGCCTCGCGCTCGAGGCGCATGAGCTGTTGGAGCGTCTCGTCCAGGGCGCGGCCTTGCGTGCCCAGGCGGTCCCGGATTGGGGCGAGGACGCCGCGCTCCACCATGCCGCGGACGGTGTGGGGCCAGACGAAGAAGGAGAACCCTTGAGGGGCGCCAAAGCTGCCGCGATGGGCGCCGAGCCAGAGGTAGCGCTCCTGGACGGTGGCGACGGGCTCGACGATGCCGACCATGGGGCCATCGTCGTCATTCGAACGCGTATCGATGATCAGCCGCTCGGCGAAGGTGGTGAAGCCGACGGTCAGCACGTCGGCCCGCCTGAGCAGGTCATCGACCGCATCCATATCAACTGTCAGTCCGTTTTCCGTGAACATCGTGTCCTCATCGGTGTGGCTTTCGCCAGAGACGGGAAAGGGGGCACGGCGTGTGCCGTACCCCCTCTCCAACTCCAACCACCACATCCACCCACCCTAATGGTCGGCGGATTTGGGCGTTCGTTGAGGCCCACTCGCGGGTGGGTTTAGTACATTGGGGGCGAGCCGCCGCCACCCTGCCCGGCTTCTGGCCGGTCGGTGACGAGGCAGTTGGTGGTGAGCACCATCGCCGCGATGGAGACGGCGTTTTCGACGGCCGACCGCGTGACCTTGGCCGGGTCGATGATGCCGCGGGCGACCATGTCGCCGAACTCATCCTTGGCGGCGTCGTAGCCTTCGCCCTTCTTGAGCTTCTTCACTTCTTCGACGATGACCGAGCCGTCTTTGCCGGCGTTGATCGCGATGCGGCGAAGGGGCTCTTCCATGGCGCGGCGAAGGATCTTGAGGCCGGTGGCCTCGTCCCCTTCGAGCTTCACCTTGTCGAGGGCGGAGAGGACGTTGATCAGGGCCACACCGCCACCGGGCACGATGCCCTCTTCGACGGCGGCACGGGTGGCGCTGAGGGCGTCCTCAACGCGGTGCTTCTTCTCTTTGAGTTCGACTTCGGTGGCGGCGCCGACCTTGATGACGGCGACGGACCCGGCGAGCTTGCCGAGGCGCTCCTGGGCCTTCTCCTTGTCCCAGTCGCTCTTCGACTCTTCGAGGAGGGCGCGGACCTGGCTGATCCGGGCGTCGACTTCCTTCTTCTTGCCCTTGCCTTCGATGATGGTCGACTCCTCTTTGGTGGAGACGACGCGGCGGGCGCGGCCAAGGTCGGCGATTTCGACGGATTCGAGGGTGCGGCCAATCTCTTCGCTAACGACGGTGGCGCCGGTGAGGGCGGCGAGGTCGCCGAGGTTGTCCTTCTGGCGGTCGCCGAAGCCCGGGGCCTTGACGGCGAGGATGTTGATCGTGCCGCGCAGCTTGTTCACAGCCATCGTGGCGAGGGCCTCGCCCTCGAGGTCGCCACAGATGATGACGATGTTCTTGCTGACCTGGAGGATCTTCTCGAGGAGGGGGAGGATCTCCTGGACCGAGCTGAGCTTCTTGTCGGTGATCAGGATGTACGGGTCTTCGACGACCGCTTCCATCCGCTCCGGGTTCGTCACGAAGTAGGGGCTGATGTAGCCGCGGTCGAAGGCCATACCATCGACGTATTCGACTTCGGTGGCGATGCCCTTGGACTCTTCGACGGTGATGACGCCGTCCTTGCCGACCTTTTCCATGCATTCGCCGATGAGGGCGCCGACGGAGGGGTCGTTGTTCGCGGAGATGGTCGCGACCTGGGCCATCTGGTTGCGCTCGGTGACCTTGATGCTCTGCTTCTTGATCGCTTCGACGAGGGCGGCGGCGCCGGCTTCGAGGCCGCGCTTGAGGGCCATCGGGTTGGCGCCGGCGGCGACGTTCTTGAGGCCTTCCTGGACGATCGCCTGGCCGAGGACGGTGGCGGTGGTGGTGCCGTCACCGGCGATGTCGTTGGTCTTGGAGGCGATCTCCTTGGCCAGCTGGGCGCCGATGTTCTCGAACGGGTCTTCGAGTTCGATGTCCTTGGCGATGGTGACGCCGTCGTTGGTGATCGTCGGGGCGCCGAACTTCTTGTCGAGGACGACATTGCGTCCCTTGGGGCCGAGCGTAATCTTGACGGCGTCTGCAAGGGCGTCAATGCCGTCCTTCATCGCCGCTCGCGCTTCCTGGTCGAAGAGCAGCTGCTTTGCCATGCTCATCCTCCTCCGTGTGGTCTTATGAAGTTGTTCTTGTGGGAGTTTAGCACTCGCCTGAGTTGAGTGCTAACGGCATTTTGAAGCAAGACAACGGCCAAGCGCAAGGGGTTGGCAAAGGCGAAAATTGGCAGCAACGCGGTCACGCGAATCGACAGGGATATTGACATAGACCACGTAAATGTTAATCTCGCTTTGCTGATGTTTGCCGGTGGACAGCAAAGCGCCACCGACCGAGCGCCAGCAGCCCACGACGAGCGAGGACACTTCGAACCACGCGGAGGCCACCAGGG
>JBJXGC010000318.1:0-21672 GCA_046154545.1 Dehalococcoidia bacterium
CATGATCCCGACCGAATTCGACTACAAGCGCGCAACCTCGATGGATGACGCCATCGCCCTGCTCAAGGCCACGAACGGCGACGGGAAGTTCGTCGCGGGCGGCCATAGCCTGGTGCCGCTGATGAAGCTGCGGCTGAGCGAGCCCTCGGTGCTGGTCGATATCGCCCGGGTGCCGGGCCTCGGCGGCATTCGCGAGAAGGACGGGAAGCTCGAAGTCGGCGCGACGACGACGCATCACGATGTCGCCACCTCCGACCTCTTGAAGCGGCTGGCACCGGTGGTGGCCGAAGCGGCGGGTGAGATCGGCGACCCGCAAGTGCGGAACCGTGGGACGCTGGGCGGCAGCCTTGCCCACAGCGACCCGGCGGCGGACATGCCGGCCGTGATGGTCGCTCTCGACGCGGAGGTCCACCTGAAGGGTCCCGGCGGCTTCCGGGCCGTGAGGGCGGCGGACTTCTTCCAGGGGATGTTCACCGTCGACATGGCGGAGGACGAGCTGATCGTTGGTGTGCAGTTCGCGCCGGTGCGGGCGGCTGCCTACGCGAAGCTCCACCAGAAGGCCTCGCATTACGCCATCGTCGGTGTGGCGGCGGCGCTGACGATCAACGGCGGCACCATCCAGTCTGCCCGGCTCGGCCTCACTGGTGCTTCGAGCCACGCGCAGCGGATGCCCGAAGTGGAGGCGGCCCTCGCCGGCAAGCCGGCCACCCAGGCCACGTTCGACGCCGCGGCCGCGCTCGCGGGGCAGGGGCTGCAGGATGTGAACGCCGACATCCACGCCAGCGAGGCCTATCGCCGGGCGATGGTGAAGGTCTTCACCCGGCGCGCCCTCGAGCGGGCGGCAGCCCGGGCGTAGGCTCAGCCTTGGCGTTGGGCTCCGCCTGGCCGCCGCGCCCTCACCCCTGCCCCCTCTCCCCGTGCGCGGGGAGAGGGGGAGCCGGAGACCTGGTCTTTTCATCCCGTGCTCTGGCCGAAGGCCATACCTGGCTGTCGTTGTGGCGGGCGAGGGAGTACGGCGTTCGGACCCGGACCACTCGCATCCGTCGATCTGGCCGCAGGCCATAGGTCCGCGCGCGCCGAGACACTGACGGCCCGCCGGGATGGCGGGGGGCGCGACTCCTACGGCGCGGCCGCGTAGGCTCCCTCTATGGCCACCTTCGAAACCTCAGACGGCGTCGAAATCAACTACGAAACCTGGGGCGATGACTCCGCCCCGGCCGTGGTGCTCCTCCACGGCTTCACGGCCTCGCTGCGGATGTGGCAGAACCAGGTCGAGGCGCTGTCCCAGGATTATCGCGTCGTGGCGCCGGACCTCCGCGGCCATGGCCGCTCGGGAGCCCCGGAGGACCTCGCCCGGTATTCGATCCAGCGCTACGCCGAAGACATCCGGGAACTCCTCGACGCGATCGGGGCGGAGCTGTGCGCACTGGTTGGCTGCAGCTTCGGCGGGATGATCGCGCTGCAGTTCGCGACGACCTGGCCGCAACGTCTCGCCTGCCTCGTCGTGAGTGATTCGTCCCCGGCCTACGACCACCCGGGATACGACGAGAAGTTCCGCGAACGCGAGCGTGGAATGCGGGAATCAGAGGAAGTGGTGCGCCAGTACGGGACGGCCACGCTGGGGAAGCGGCTGGCGACGAATGTCGCCGATAGCTTCCTGGCGGAGGGCATCCGGGCGCGATACGCCAACCTCGACGCGACGGGCTACGTTGGCGCCTCAATGGCGCGGCGGGAGCGCCCCAACCTCACGCCGATCCTCCACGAGCGGATCACGATGCCGGTGATGATCTGCAACGGGGAGGATGACCCGGTGTTCTGCGCGCTGGACGTGATGGCAGCCGAGCTCCCCACGGCGCGGGTGGTAGCGTTCCGGGGAGCGGGCCACGGCCTCCCGGCGGTCGTCCCTCAGCTCTTCACAGAGGTGCTCGTGCGGTTCTTGCGGGATGTGGAGGATGGCGCGGCCATCGCTGGCCGGGTCCGGGTGTGAGCACCGCTCCGCCAGGCGGCGGCGGGCCCTCACCCCGGCCCGCTGGTCTGAATGTCCGCGCTGTACGCTTGGGTCGATATTGGGCTCCGCCTGGCCGTCCTGCCCTCACCCCGGCCCTCTCCCGCTGCGGCGGGCGAGGGAGTGTGGCGTTCGGAACCCGACCATTTTCATCCCTCGCTCTGGTCGGAGGCCGTACTGGCCTCCCGCTGCGGCGGGCGAGGGAGTGCCGCGTTCGGACCCGGACCATGCGCGTCTCTCGCATCGGCCGCGGGCCACACGTCGCTCCACCCAAAACGCTGACACCTGGCCACCGACGGGGCACCGTGGGCGGCGTGTCAGGGGCGCGGGCGTGAGCAAGCGCTGCGACGGTGCCCGAGGCATGGACTGCAGTGCGGCGCGGCTGGGAGAATCGCGGAGTTGAGGCGCGTAACACTCCCTACGGTCGTGGCTCCGCATGACGCAGCATGCTGGTGGGCGGCGTGTCAGGAGGGGCGCGCGTGAGCAAGTGCTGCGACGGTGCCCGTGGTAGGGACTGGAGAGCGGCGAGCCTGGGAGAATCGCGGAGTTCGGGCGGGTAACACTCCCTTACGGTCGTGGCTCTGCGTGACGCCGGGGTGTCTGGGCTGACTCTGGGGTTTATGGGTCAGAGGGGCGCGCGTGAGCAAGCGCTGCGACGGTGCCCGTGGCATGGATTGCAGTGCGGCGCGCCTGGGAGAATCGCGGAGTTCGGGCGCGTAACACTCCCTTACGGTCGTGGCTCTGGGTGACGCGGGGGTGCCTGGGTGACTCCGGATTCGTGGGGAAGGTATGAGACGCGATGTGCGCCGTCCGCGGGACCACCGGTCCCTCCACGCAAAACGCCGACGCGCGCGCCTCTGCCGGTGCCCTTTCCCCGTAAAGGGCGGGCTCGTCTATACTGCCATTCCGCGCCCACACCCGGCTCCCACCGGAGCGACAAGGAGAACATCGTGAAGAAGATCCTCGGACTTTTCGCCCTCCTCGGAGCCGCCGCCGCCGCCCTCATGTTCTGGCGCCGGAAGAGTAGCGACGACGAATTCCTTGATGAAGAACTCGAGTAACTGACGTCACCAGAAGCATCCGCAGGCCGCCGGCCCGTCGTTACGGGCTACGGTGTCGTCTCGACCGCAGGGAGTGGCGCGGCCCTCGCGTGGGAGCAGCTCCGTGGGGCAGTGCCCGCCGGGCGTGAGTTCCGGCCGGATGGCTCGGCGACCGGCTTTTTCGCGGCGCCCATCCCGGACGACTACCGGACGCACCCTGAGATCCCGCGCAACCTTTCGCACTTTCTCGACCGTGGATCGGCCATGGCAGTCGATGCGGCCCTCCAGGCGGTCGCCAGCGCCGGGCTCGGTGCCGGTTCGGGAGACTCCCGGCGGTTCGCGGTGGCCGATGGCTTACCCTACCGCGCTCCCGGACAGCCGGTGCTCTTTGTGCCCTACGGCCACATGGTGGCGAGGGCCCTCGGCGTGCGCGGCCTCGTCGAAGTCGTTGGCGGGGCCGAGGCGAGCGGGATGACGGCGATTGTGGCGGCCGCGCGGCTCGTCTCGAACGGCGACGCGGATGTGGTCATCGCTGGCGCTGCGCAGGCGCTGCAGGAGCCGCTGCTCGAGCACTTCCGGGCCCAGGGCTTCTCCAGCCGGCAGCCGGCCCGGCCCTTCGACGCCGCGCACGCGGGCTGTGTCCCGGCCGAGGCGGCGGCCTACGTTGTGATCGAGGCCGAGAGTCACGCCCGTGAACGGGGCGCGCCGGCGATCGCGCGGATTGCCGGTTCGGCGGAGATCTTCGACACCACGGCTGAGCCGCTCGCCTACAGCGACGCGGCCGAGGCCGGGCGCGTCCAGCAGCTCGCCCTCGGCAACGCGGGCTTCCTCCAGAACCAGGTCGACCTGATGGTCTCGTGTGCCGATGGCCGCCTCGCGATCGACTTCAGCGAGGGGTACGGCGTGATGCGGACGTTCGGCCGCCACGCCTATTACGCCGGCGTCACCACCGTTTCCGGTGGTCTCGGTTTCGCCATGGGGGCGAGTGGACCGCTCTCCGTGGCGATGGCGCTCGAGGCTATCCGGCAGCAGACGTCGTTCCCCATCGCCGGCTTCGAGACAGGGGAACAGGGCGTCGAACTGGCCTACGTCCGGGAGCCGCGCGAAGAGAAGATCGACTGCATCCTCGTCACCAGCATGGGTATCGGTGGCACCCTGGCAGCGGTCCTCCTTCACCGATAGGGGCGGCGCCGGCCACCGGCGGTGACACGTCATAAACTCGACTATTGTGCCAACGCGCGATACGGTCGCGATTGCCCTTGGCGGGGCATGGGGCTGGTGAGGGTCGCGATGGGGCGATGGTTGCGATGGGCCGCGCTCGGTGCGTTGCTCGGTTCTCTTGGTCTTGTGGTGGCCGCCATCGCGGGCGTGAACGGGCAGCCTGCTGGCGCAGCGGGCGTTTACACGATCGATATCATCGACACGGGCTTCAACCCGGAACTCTGCCAGGTGAACCGTAACGGCGACCGCGTCCGCTGGCGGAACAAGAGCAGCAAGATCGCGCGCGTCGAGGTATTGGACCTGGGCGGTGTCGATAATCCACCGCTGGCCGAGAGCGAGGACATCCTCCCCGGCGCCGAAAGCATCCTCGTGATAGCCGTAGACGCGGCCATCGACCGGTCCTACCGGGACAAGTACACGCCGTCACACACGGGACGCATCGTTGCACCGATCGACCCCAACGCCCAGGCTTCGTGCAGCCCGCTCCCGCCGACGCCCACTCCGACACCCACGCGGACGCCAACGCCGGTGCCGGCGCCGATCGTGCGGCACCCGTCGTGCACGGGGCTGTTGCCGGTCACGCGGGCGCCCATCACCGGCTGCAGCATCGCTTCGAGCATCTCCGCCGACGGACCGGGCGAGTAACGCGCCGGTCGATGGCGGTGTGTTGAGCGGCCTCCCGGCCGCGCTCGGACGGTGGAATCGACGAGGCGTTGACGCCGCCGGGGGACGTTTCGAAATCGGCCACTTCTCCCCGGGGCGCCGGAGGAACGGTGGTTTCGGTACAGTAGATTGTCGGCGTGGGCCTGGATGACGGAACCGATCACGTATGGCGCTGGCGGAAGACGCGCTACGGGCCGCTCAGCGAGGCGCTTGCAGGGCGGTTCGGCGAGCCCTGCCGGGTCTTGGCCCGCGGTTTCGATGGCAAGGTGGGCGTTGAGTTCGCCGATGGCACGCGAGTTGTCGCCCCGCGCTACGCAGTGCGGCGGGCGCACCCGGCGGGCTAATCGCCGAGGAAGTCCGCGACCAGCGCATTGAAGGCGGCCGGGGCCTCGAAGTAGACCGAGTGCCCGGCGCCTGCCACGTGCTCGACCCGAGCGTTGGGGATGCAGGCGGCGGCCGCCTCGATGACTGCGGGCGGGATGACGACGTCCTCCTCGCCGATGATGAACATGGTGGGCACGGCCAGCCCGCGCAACGAAGCCGTTGTCGGCGTTGGCGCAGCGGCTACGCCCCTCCGCAGGTCGGATTCGCCATTGAGGTCGCTTATCTGCCAGTAGAGGAAGTTCATCGTGGGGTTCGTCCGCCGGTAGTCCGCGGCCACCGCCGGGTGGTAGCCGGTTGCCCGGTCGGCCGGGGGTGCTGGTGTACGGGCCGGGATCTCGGGGCCGCTGGCGCCGCCGTGGGTGTCGGCCATGACGAGCTTGAGCACGCGCTCCGGGTGGGCAAGGGCAAGGCCGAGGCAGGTCCAGCCGCCCATGGACTGGGCGACGAGGTTCGTCTGCTGGACGCCGAGGTGGTCGAGAAGGGCAAGGAGGTCGCCCGTGTAGGCCGACCAGCCCGGCCCATCGGTAACGTCACGCGACTGGCCGAACCCGCGATGGTCGAAGGTGATGCAGGTGTAACGGTCCTGGAAATGCGGCACCTGTTGCCACCAGGAGAGGTGGTTGCCGCCCGCCCCATGGGCGAAGACGATGACGGGCGCGGTCCCCAGGGCGGGGCCGTTGACTTCGTAGTAAAGCTGGATGCCGTTCACGGGTGCTGTAGCCATGGCGCGGATTCTAACGAGCCGCGGGCCGCCGTAGAATCCACGAGGTGTCCAGAGCTGGCCGGGTCGAGGGCCGGCTGAACCGCCATGGCGCCAAGGACGCCAAGAAGACGAACGTAGAGACCAGGTCCGTGATGCTATTGGAGGGGTGCCGTGAACGAGACCGGCCGCGTGTTCATCATTTCTGGGCCGCCCGCTGCCGGGAAGAGCACGGCCGCCCACCTCCTCAGCCAGCGCTTCGAACGGGGCGTGCACCTGGTCACGGACGGTTTCCTCGAGGCGATCACGGCCGGGCTGATCCCGCCATGGCTGAGCGAGAGCCACGGCCAGAACGAGACCCTCGTCCGCGTCGCCGCGCGGGCTGCGCTGGCGTACGCGGAGGGCGGGTACGCGGTCGTCATCGACGGGGTTGTCCTGCCGTGGGCGATGGCGATTTACCGCGAGGAGTGCGCCCGGGCCGGCGTGGATCCGGCCTTCGCTGTCCTTCTTCCGGCTGAGCGGGAGACGGTCCGGCGCTTCGAAGGGCGCCCGGCCCGGGGTGGGCTCGACCGCGAGGTCGTGGAGCTGATGCATCGCCAGTTCGCCGCGGCCTTCAGCGCCTCGCCGGAGATCGTGCTCGACACCACGGGTGAAACCCCCGCCGAGACGGTGGGCCGGCTCGCGACGGCGTTTCGCCTCGGGTAGCCGCTACAATGGGCCGATGCTGACGGTCGTAGGCGGGGCGTTCCGCTTCTATCGTGTCTGGGTCGCGGCCGTGCTCGGCTACCTTATTGGTTGCGTGCTGACGGCGGACATCGCGGCGCGGCTGGCGAACCGGCGAAACGGGGAAGCCATCGACCTCCGGGCCGTGGGAAGCGGCAACCCGGGCGGCGCCAATGCCTTCGTCAATCTCGGCAAGGGTTGGGGGGTGGGCGTCATCGCCGGGGACATCGCCAAGGGCGCGATCGGAGCCGCTGCCGGGCGGGCCGTGGCCGGGGATGCCGGGGCGTACGCGGCGGCGACGGCCGCGGTGGCGGGGCATTGTTACCCCGCGCTGGCCGGGTTCCGCGGGGGAAAGGGCGTGGGGACGAGCGCCGGCACGACGCTGGTCTGCTTCCCGGTCTACGTCCCGTTCGACGTGGCGCTCGTGGTGGGGAGCTACTTCTGGTCGCGTCATGCGGCCCGGGCGACCTACATCGCGAGCACGCTCTTCTGCCTGGCGGCGGCCGGGTGGCGGCTCTTCGGCTGGCCCAACGCCTGGGGTACGCGGCCGACCTGGGGCCTGCCGCTCTATGCGTTGGCGACCACGATGACGATCTTCTCCCGGTTCCTGATGGCCCCGCCACACATGGGCGACCGGACGCCAGCAGCCCCGGCCGAAACGGCCCAGGCATCATGACGAAAGAGAGCGAGCCGTCGCCATCCACCCGGCCGGCGAGGCTGATCGGGCGCTGGGCCGGGCGCGGGGCCTTCGTCGCGTCACTACCCGAGCGGGCGGTGCGGGCGCTCAGCGCGACGGCCTTTGGGGGCGCCCAGGAGGCGGCCCAACTCGTCCTGCCGCGCATGGTCCGGCGCTCGCGCTTCTACGAAGCGACGGCGCGGAACGCGCTCCGCATTGCGATCGAGCTGGTGGGCGGGGTCGAGCCCGCCCCGGGTGATGTCCCGGCCGGTGACGAGCCGCAGATGAGCGCGGGCCGCGTGGCCGCGAAGAAGGTGGCGGGCAACGTTGTCGAGTTCGGTTCGGTGGCCGCCTTCGGGTTCTCGCCGCTCTGGCTACTGGCGGGCGCTTCCGATGTCCTGAATGGCACGCGCGTCTACCTGCACTCCCTGGAGGAGGAGTTGACGAAGGCCGGGGTGCTTGCGCCGGACACGCATTTCGGCTCGCTCGACCAGCTCCTTGGCGCGCTCGAGGGGACGACGGGCACGACCGCGAGCACGATCGACCTGCCGCCGCTCGAACTGGCCGAGCTGAAGCGCTCGGTCCGCGAGCTGCGGGACAACGCCACGTCGTTGCCCACGCCGAACGAGCTGGCGGCGCTCTTCAACGGCCTCGTGCGCACGGCCCGCCAGGAAGACCGCTCACTTCTCGAGGTCTCGAGCGGCGTTGGGCTCGCGTTCCTGGTCTCGGCGAAGAAGGTGCCCCGCACCCACCTGGTGGTGCCATACGGCGAGGACTGGCGCCCGGTCCGCCAGGAGGGCTTCGGCGCCTACGCGGCGCGGGTGAGCGGGCCGTATCGGGACGCTGTCTCAGGCCACTTCGACCCTGGCCAGCGCTCGTTCACCGAGCGCAGCCTGCATTGGCTGCGGCGGCCGCGCGGTGGGCGCCGCCTGGTCCGGTTCGTCCGTGAGCGGTTGCCGCGGCGAAAGTGACATAAACCGGATGCCCGCGATGCCCCGATGTAGCCGCGACCTTCTGGGTCGCTGGTTTCCGTACGTCCTCCCGCGTTGCGTCCCTGCCGGCCGCTTGGACATGCGGTCACGTGCGACGGCGCCGGCCATCGGACGAGCCCCAGCGGCCGCGACGGCCGCGGCTACGGCCTGCGGGCGAAGCGCCGGGCATCGGCCGAACCCCAGCGGCCGCGACGGACGCGGCTAGAGCCGGCGGGCGAAGCTGACCTCGTGCCCGTCCGGGTCCGTCAGGTGGAAGTAGCGCTCACCCCAGGACGCATCGCGCGGGGCGAAGTCCGGGGCGATGCCAGCCGCCAAGGCGCGCTGGTACTGGGCATCGACGTCGTCCACGTAGACGATGTACCGGCCCCACCAGCTCCAGGAGGTCTCGGGCGCGGCCAGGACGACGTTGAGGTAGTTCGGGCCGGCCCGGAAGACCGTGAAATCCGCTTCCGGGCCGCCGTGGACGGGTACGAAGCCGAGCGCCTGGTAGAAGGCGACTGAGCGGGCCATGTCGTGGGTCGCGAGGGTGAGGGCGCTGATGGACTCGATCACGGGTTCGCCGGGCATGGCCGCAGTCTAGCGCTATCGGTCCCGGTGGTGGCGACCGGCCCCAAGGCTCTGTACGCTCGATCGTGATGTCGACATTACAAGAGGTCCGCGAGGATATCCGCGCCACCCTGGAACGGGACCCGGCCGCGCGGTCCGGCCTGGAGGTCGTGCTCTGGTACCCGGGCTTCCATGCGCGCCTCGCCCACCGTTTCGCCCACGCCCTCCACACACGCGGCCTGCCGCTCCTGCCCCGGGGGATCATGCACCTGACGCGCTTCCTCACGGGGATCGAAATCCATCCCGGCGCGACGATCGGACGGCGCTTCTTTATCGACCACGGCATGGGAGTCGTCATCGGTGAGACGGCCGAGATCGGCGACGACGTGATGCTCTACCAGGGCGTCACCCTGGGCGGGACGAGCACCCAGCGGGTGAAGCGCCATCCCACCTTGCGCGACCGCGTCGTCGTCGGTGCGGGGGCGAAGGTGATCGGGGCGATCGAGATCGGCGAGGACGCCCGCGTGGGGGCCGGCTCGGTCGTGGTCACGAACGTGCCGGCGAGGGCGACGATCGTTGGCGTGCCCGGCCATATCGTCGCCTTCCACGACGAGTCGAACGGTGTCATCCAGCGCCTGCCCGACCCGGAGTGGGAGCGGATGAACGAACTCGACCGCAAGGTGCAGGAGCTGCACGACCTGGTCCATCACCTGGAAGAGCACGCGACGGACATCCACAACGGCCACCATGACGAGGAAGAGGACAGCGTCGCGCGCACAGAGGAGGCGAGGCCCGTCTAGCGGCCTTCGCCTCCTCTGTGCCCGGGGCCGCGCGGGGCCTCAGGAGCCCCGCAGCTCTTGCAGCGCGGCGGCCGCGGCATCGGCGTGGAGCAGCGAGAAGCGGGGGTTCAGGTTGGTCGCCTGTTCCAGCAGCGCCTTCGCCTCTGGCTTCTTTCCGAGCGCCTTCTGGATCATGGCCGCGTGGAAGAGCTTCACCGAGTCGCGCGTGTTGAGCCTTAGCGCTTCCATGGCGTACTTCTCGGCCTCGTCGGTCTTGCCCGCCTTGAAGAGCGCCCAGGCCAGGACATCGGCGCCATCGACGCTTGGCCGCGCCGAATAGGCAGCGCGGGCCTTCGACAGCGACTCGCCGGGGTCCAAGTCGCGTTCGACGAGGAAGCGAGCGAGTTCGAGGTCGGTGTTCGTGCCGTTCGCGGCATCGACGCGGTCGAGTTCGCGGGCGAGCGTGAAGAAGCTGGCGGCTTTCGCCGCGTCGCCCTGTTTCCCGGCCACGTCGCCGAGGGCGATCGCGTAGTGGGCGGTGGGTGACTGGTCGAGCGCCTGCTGAAAGAGCGCGGCGGCCTTCGTAAGGTCGCCACGGGCGGCGGCGATCTCGGCCTGCCCGGCGTAGGCTGAGGCGTAGTCCTTCACGGTCGCCAGCGCCGCGTCGTATTCCCTGGAGGCCTCATCGAGCCGGCCCAGCTCGAAGTAGCGGTTCCCGACCTGGACGTGCGCCCAGGCGACGCTTTCGGGTGCGCTCGCTCCCGCTTCGATGGCGAACTGCATCGCCTCGATGGCCCCTTCCAGGTCGCCATGGAGTTCGCGGACATAGGCAATGCGTGAGTAGGCCTCGAAGTCAGGCCGGCGGTTGACCATCTCCTGGAGCGAATTCACGGCGTCCTCGTACAGGCCCAGTTCGACCTGCGCGTCGGCGACGATGCCGTAGTAGCGGGCTCGCTCGGGGTCCTGGTCGAGCGCCTGCTTGCCAAGGGCGAGCGCGCCGGCGAAGTCGTGGCGCGCGAGCGCGAGGATGCCTCGCAGGGCGAGCAGTTCGGGATGGCCCGGGTCGAGGCGCTCCGCCGCCTTCAGGACCTCGTCCGTCTTCGACTGATAGGCCGGGTCCCCGGTCTCGCGACCCTTCTGGACGTAGGCGGTCGCGAGGGTGAGGTGGGCGGCGAAGTCCTCTGGGTTGTCCTTCACCCGCTGCTCGAGCTTTTCGAGACCGGCGTCGGCGGCGCGGCCTGGACGGGTCGTGGGCAATCCCGCACTCGCCGCTTGCGTGGTCTCCGTCGCATCGGCCCAGGGGCCGAAGTTCCGGAGCAGACCGGGAGTGGCGATGGCAATCCCGATGGCCGCGACGATGACGGCTGCGAGGAGGCCGCGCCGGCGTGGGCGTGAAGAGCGGTGTGGGGTCGGTGTCGTCATCCTGGTCCTCCGTTGCGGGTGATGTCCGGGGTGAGTGCGGAGTCCGCACTCACCCCGGCGGTTTGGTCGATCCCTCAGTCAGCCGTATTCGCGTAGTCGTGCGGAAGGGCGAGATAGGGGAATTTGGTGAGGAATGGCTTGTCGTTCGTGTTGACGCCGTCGCCGAGCGTGCAGTTTGCGGCGAAGACGCCGCCCTGGAGGCAGCCAGCGATTGCCGCGATTTCGATGTCGGTGATGTCGTCGGTGAGCCGGCGGCCGTTGGGGAAGCCAGCCGTATCACCACCGACGGCGCCAAGCCGGTTGGGCGTGGCGGAGGGGGCGATGGCCATGTTCAGGCGAAGCTGAGAGGAAGGCACGACGCCAGCCGGGCGGTTCAGCCCTTCGATTCCCTTGAGCAGGGTATCCACGAGGTCGTTCCGCGGGTTGGCGGGGACGTTCACACCGAGCACAAGATTGAGCAGCGCGGCGAAGTGAGAGTTCTGGACGTAGGACAGGAACTGGCCGTCGTTGGCCGGCTTGGAGCCGTTGAACCGGTCCTTGTCCTTCAGGGTGATGACCGCTTCGTTGATGAGCGGGAGGTCGAGGCGCGAGAGCTGGACCCAGGGGCCCCGGCTGATCGAGCCGCGCTCGCCGGAACGGGCGCCCGTCCCCTCCGGGCCGTCGTCGCTGCCGCCGTCACCGAGCTGGCGCAGGACGCGGATGCTCTGGCGGTAGGCGGTCGTGCGGACGCCGATGATGGCGTTCGGGTCACTGGCGCCCGTGGGCGCGACGCCGGACTTCGTGAGCTGAGCCTTCGGCACCTGGATGACGATGCTCATGACGTTCAGGCCCTTCACGTAGTCGACCCCGCCGCCCAGGTTGAGGAGGTCGAAGGTACCGCCGAGGTCGATGAAGAAGGGGTCGTCCCGGGGGCCGGCGAACACCTTGACGCCGTTGCCGATGGTGAAGTTGAACTTGTCCGCAACGGTCCCGTAGTTCGGGAATGACTTCGGGCCGACTCGCGCGGGCGCAACCTGGAGGTTTTCGGCAACGACAGTGCCCTGCCGCGTCGAGCCCCGGTTCCCGGTCAGCGTGGAAACCGAGTAGAACTGGCGGATGTTCTGGTTGGGGTCGTTTGGCCCGCTGACGGGGCCGGTGTTGTAGAGGAACGTCCCGGTATTGAAGGCGTTCGCCGCGTTGATGTCGCTCCTGAAGCGGAACTGGTATGCCAGGTCGTCCCTGGCATCGCCGTCGTTGTCGATGTTGATTTCGTAGAGGACGTCGTCGCCAAACTTGTTCCAGTTCGGCCCGCCTGAGGGCACGCCGAACGGCACGTAGTTCGCGACGAACGTCACGGAGTCAGGGGCATCGTTCGCGACGAAGGCGTAGAGGTCGGTCGCGTCGGCGAGGGGGTCGGTGCTGATGTAGGGCGCTTCGCGGTGTGACGAAGCGTCCGTCTCCTTCACCGTACCCGTGACCGCGATGCCGGCGATGATGGCCGCGAGGCCGCCAAGGATGGCTATCTTTCGCATGGTGGGGGTGGACCTTTCTTGAGTGGTGGACCTGGTTGTGTTCGCCCGCGGGACGCAGGCATGGCTTCGCTACGCCCCGGCGATCGGTGGTTTCGCCGGGGACGCCCGGTTGGCGGCTGGCCGTTATGAGGCCCGCCAGGGTCGGACTTTCTAGGGCCGCGCGCGCCTGCGGGCCAGCAGGAAGCTCCCGCCGAGCGTGACGCTCACGACGGTGAGAGTGATCCCGAGCCAGGCGAGGGCGTCCTGGCCTTCTGCGGCCGTGCCCGTGCCCGTCGAAGGCGGGCGGGGAGTGGCCGGGGCGGCCGTCGGCGTCGAGGTTGGCGTTGCGGTGGCGGCTGGTGTCGCTGTCCGCGCCGGTGTTGCCGGCGTGGATGCGGGGGTGGTTGGGGCCGGCGTGGCCGCGGCCGTCTGCATCCCAACGTCGATCCGGACGAGGTCGGGGCAGTTGGCCTTCACGGCGGGCGACTCGCGGAAGACCACGACGACCGACGTGCCGATGCCCTCGACGATGTAGCAGCCGCCGCCGGCCGGGCCGTTGGCGGTGATGGGCTCGCTCTTGCCGCCGGTGAAGGCGCTCGAGCTGATGCAGACGAACCCTGCTTTCCCGCCGGCCTCGAGGTCAACGTAGGCCTCGTTGTTCTCGGCCGCGGCGCCCTGCGTGGTGTTGCCACAGGAAGGGGCCTGGGCGTGCGCTGTCGCGCGCGGGCCTGCCACCGCAAGCAGGAGGGCGGCCCCGAGGCCTGCCACTGCCACGGCCCGGCTGAACGCGACTCGATGGGGGAGGTGGATGGAGTTCATGTGGTGTTGCGTCGCTTTGTTCCTTTCGTGCACCGGCCGGAATGGGAGACATCCGTCAAGAGAGTCCGGAATGTCTGCTACCCGTGTGTACGGCGCCGGCGCCGCCGCTGATCACTGAAAACCACGGACCGCTTCATCCTCTGTCTTTTCCGGGGCGAAAGTAGCTGGCGGGATGCGGCGCCTCCGCCCGCGGCGGTTTGCTACAATGCGCGCATGAGCCTCCTCCTTCGCTCAGCGTGCGTGAGTTGCGCCTGTACTTCGCGCCCCTAGCGGCGCCGCTCCTCTACCCGACCGTCCAGGCGCCAGGCGGCCCCACCCGGGGCCGGAACGGCGCGCGAGCCCAGCGTCCGTCACCGGCCGCGAGGAGGTCCCCGATGCTTAAGCTGCAAGACACGTTATCCGGCGAGTTCAAAGAACTGCCGCCGCTGCCCCACGAGGTGACGCTGTACGTCTGCGGGATCACGCCGTATTCAGGCAGCCACATCGGCCATGCCGTGCCCGCCATCGTCTTCGACGTCCTTCGCCGCTACCTCGAATACCGCGGCTACACCGTCCGCCATGTCCAGAACTTCACCGACATCGACGACAAGCTGATCGACCGGGCGGAGGCGACGGGCACGACGGTGAAGGCGCTCGCCGACCAGTACAGCGAGCAGTACATGGGCAGCCTCACGCGTCTGAACGTGAAGCCGGCGACCCTCTACCCCCGGGCGACCGAGGAGGTGCCGCGCATCATCGAGATCGTCGAGGGTCTGATCGCGAAGGACTTCGCCTACGCTTCGGGCGGCGACGTCTACTATCGCGTTCGCAAGAAGGCTGACTATGGCAAGCTCTCGCACCGCAATATCGACGACCTCCGTAGCGGCGAGCGGGTCGCCGACACGAGCGAGCTGAAGGACGACCCGCTCGATTTCGCCCTCTGGAAGGCGGCCAAGCCGGGTGAACCGAGCTGGGAGAGCCCCTGGGGCCCGGGCCGCCCGGGCTGGCACATCGAGTGCTCGGCGATGTCGTACGGCCACCTTGGCGCGCAGATCGACATCCACGGTGGCGGCGCCGACCTCATCTTCCCCCATCACGAGAACGAGATCGCGCAGACGGAGGGCTTCACCGGGGTCGCGCCTTTCGCCCGCATCTGGATGCACAACGCCCTCCTCAAGATGGGCGCCGAGAAGATGTCGAAGTCGCTGGGGAACATCAAGGACCTGGACGAGGTGGTGGCCGCCTACGGCCCCGACGCGATCCGCACGTTCATCCTCGCCAGCCACTACCGCAGCCCGCTGACCTACGCCGAGGACGCCCTGGAGGCGGCCAAAGTGGGCGCCCAGCGGCTGCGCGAGGCGGCCTTCGCCGCGCCGACCGGGGCCAGCTCACCGGGGTCGTTGAGCGAGGCGATCAACGACCCCGGCCAGGCCGCGCGTGAGCGGTTCGAAGAGGCGATGGACGACGACCTGAACACGTCGAAGGCGCTGGCCGCCCTGTTCGAGCTGGCGCGGTTCGTCAACCGGGCGCGCGATGGCGGCCAGTCGTTCGCCCCGGCCCAGGCGGTCCTGCGCGAACTGGCGGGCATCCTCGGCTTCACCCTGGCGGCGCCGCCCGTCTCCATCCAGGGCGCGGAGCCGTTCATCCAGCTCCTGATCGACGTGCGCACGGACCTCCGGGCCGCGAAGCAGTGGGCCCCGAGCGACCGCATCCGAGACGGCCTGCAGGATCTGGGCGTCGAACTGAAGGATGGTCCCGAGGGGACGACGTTCAGCGCAAGGTGAGATGGGGCTGGTGCCGCGCGGAACCGCGCACGGACGCTCGTGTGATCGTGGTTGGCGGGGGGGGGGCAGCGCTCCCTCACGGTCGCGCTACGGGACGCGCGACGAAGGGCCGCTCAGCCGGCCGGGACCTCATACACGTCGGCGAGGGCGAGGAGGGCGGTGATGGGGGCTTCGCCCGGGTTCGTCTGGGTCCAGACCTCTACCCAGGCGGGCCGCTGGGCCTCGGGCTCGCGCCGGTGGTCGATGACCAGGTAGGCCTTGCCATCGGACTCGACCAGCTGGACGAGGTCGCCGTCGAGGTGGGTGAACGGCCGGCCCTCGAGGGGCGGCAGGTGGGTCGTGAACGAGCGGGTGAGGGCGAACTGGAGGGCGCCGAGCTGGACAACGGCTTGCATCCGGGCAGATTCGCGGGGGCGGGTTAACGGAGTGTTTGCGAGTGGGCTCAGATCTCGTGGCTGGCGCCGTTTTTGGTCGCGGCTGGAGGGGCCGCCAGCCGCACGGCCAGCCGCGACCCCTCGCCCGGGGCGCTGGTGAGCGTGAGTTGGCCGCCGAGCCGTTCGACCCGCTCCCGCATCGAGCGGAGGCCGAGGTGGCCGGGGAAGTCGCCGCCGGGGTCGAAGCCCTGACCGTCATCGGCGACGACGAGGACGAGGGCTTCCCCTTCGCAGCCGAGCGACAGGGTCACCCGCTGGGCACGGGCGTGCTTCACGACGTTGTGGAGCGCTTCCTGGGCCACCCGGTAGATCGCCTCTTTCACGGCGAAGGGGGCCTCGGGCTCCTCCGGGAGGCCGGCATCGACGGCCAGCCCGTAGCGCGCCCGGAGGGAGTCCACCTGCTTCTGGAGGGCGGCGACCAGGCCCTCCGTGGCGAGGGACTCCGGGCGCAGCTCGAAGATCAGGGCGCGCATCTCGGCGAGTCCAGCTTCGGCTAGCTGCACGACATAATCGACAGGCGCGATGGCGCGGGCGGGGTCGCGGTCGAGGAGTGTGCGGGCCGTCTTCGCGCCGAGGGCGATGCCGTAGAGGGCCTGGGAGACGGAGTCATGGAGCTCGCGGGCGAGGCGCTGGCGCTCCTCGACGGCAGCCAGGGCCTGGGCCTGGGCGTAGAGCTGGGCGTTTTCGATGGCGAGGGCGGCGCGCTTGGCGAGGGAGGTGAAGAGCCGGACCTCGTCCTGGCTGAACCGCCGGGGCTGCATGTAGATAGCGTCGAGGAGCCCGAAGAACTGCCCATCGACGAGGAGCCCGGTCTCCAGTGCCGCGCCGATGCCGATATCCGCGGTGCGCCGGCGTGCTTCCCCGGCCGCGGGCGCGGTGTCCTCGATCACGCTCACGTGCCCGGCGGTCGCCGCGAAGGGACGGCGGCCCTCCCGGGCGAGGCTCGCTTCGACGATCTCGATCAGCTGCGGGTCGTTCACCCGGGAGGTGAGGACGCGTGGCCGGATGGCGTCTGGCTCCCAGAGAATGAGCGAGGCGTCGTCGGCACCCAGCGTATCGACCACGACATCGAGGAGGGCCTTGGTCACATCTTCGAGCTGGAGCGAGCGGTGGAGCACTTCGTCGGCCCGGTAGAGCGACTGGAGCTGGCGCGTGCGTTCCTCGACGGCGCTGAAGAGGCGGGCGTTCTCGACGGCGGCCGCGGCCTGGTCGGCGATGGCCCGGTAGAAGCGCTTCTCGGCTTCGCCCACGACTACCTCGCCCGGCAGGTAGATGACGACGGAGCCGCGGAAGGAGCCACCGTAGGCGACGGGCACGCGCACCACGCAGTCCCAGTCCACGTCCTGGATGTAGGGCCGCACCGGTCCGTAGGCGGGATGGGTGCGGATGAACTGGCGCGCATCCCGCGTGACGGTGATTTCGGTCTCCGCGTTCATCTCCCGCCAGTAGTCTGGCCAGCCGTTGCGGGCGGCGATCATCGCCTCGAAGTAGCCCCCGGGGATGCCGCACTCTCCGACGGCGCTTGCGCCGTGAGCGTCATCGACGAGCAGGACGGCGCAGGCGAGGGCGCCGGTGCCGGCGCAGACGTTCGCCGCGAGGGTGTCCAGCACCTCTTTGAGCGGCCGGTCGTAGGTGATGGCCGAGGCGATGGAGGCAACGGCTTCCTGCTCGGCCGCGCGCCGTTCGGCCTCGGCGTAGAGGCGGGCGTTCTCGGCGACGCGCTGGCCGCTCTGGTCGAACAGGCGGACGTTCTCCATGGCGATGGCGGCCTGGTCGGCGATGGCCTTGAGCATCTCGCGCTCGGCCGGGGTGGGCGCCGTCCCCGCGGCGTAGGCCACGTTCAGTGCGCCGATCGGCCGGCCGCGATAGCGGACGGGGACGATCAGGATGTGCTCCCAGGCCGCCTGCTCGAGGAACGTGTGGACGCTGGCGAAGCTTGGGTTCGCGAGCATCCGCGTCCGCGCCCCTTCGGCGAAGATCTGCTGGCCGCTGCGCAGGGCCTCTACGCTGAAGGTGTCGGAGGCGGGGATGCTCTCCATCAGATCGACGAACCCGGGCGCGAGGCCGGCGCCGCCGGAAAGCTGGATCCGGTCGCCGGGAACGTCCACGAGGATGACGCCGCAGGCCGCCGCATCCGTCGCGGCGAGGGTGTTGGCGGCGATGGCGTCCAGTGTCGCGCGCATGGGCTGGTCGAGCGTGACGTTGGCGGCGATGCTGGCGAGGGCGGCGTTCTCGCGGGCGCTGCGCTGGGCCTGGGCGAAGAGCCGCGCATTGGCAATGGCGAGCGCCGACTGGTCCGAGACCGCCGTCAGGAGCCGGAGGTCGTCCGCGCTCGGCTCGAAGTCCTCCTTGAAGGCGATCGTGAGCGCGCCAAACGGCTCGCCCCGGTAGCGCACGGGCAGGACCACGAGCGTCTCCCAGAGGGTGTGGTCGATCGCATCAACGAGGGCTGCGTTCTCGGGATAGGCGCGTATGCGGGCAAGGGCGTGGCGCTGGACCACCGGTTCGCCGGTGGTGATCGCTTCGTGCCGGAGCGTGCCCGGTGAAATCGCCGGGCGAGCTGCGACGGACTCGCGGTACCAGCCAGGGAGGCCGAAGCCGCCAGCCACCTCCAGGGCCCCGGCCTGGCCGGCCAGGTGGATGGCGCAGGAGACCGCCCCGGAAGCGCCCGCGACGTTCGCCGCAATGGCATCGAGCGTTGCGCTGAGCGGCTGGTCGAGGGCGACATCGGAAGCGATGGCGGCGAGGGCGGCGTTCTCGCGGGCGCTGCGCTGGGCCCGGGCGAAGAGCCGGCTGTTCTCGATGCCGACGGCTGCCTGGTCGGCGATGGCGCGGAGGAAGGCTTCGTCTTCGGTGGAGGGGTCGCCGTTCGAAACGAAACCCAGGGAGATTGCGCCGATCGCCTGGCCGCGGTAGATGAGCGGCACGACAACCATGTTCTTCCACTCAACGTCTGCGAGGATCGCCCCGACCTCTGCCCAGCCCGGCGCCATCTGGAGCGTGGCCGGCGTGTCCGGAAATCGGAGGATGGCCTGGTGGTCCATCGCCGCGAAGATCGGGGACGCGGCGCCGTGAGCGATCGCCTCGCGAGCGAGGTCGAGGAACCCCGCCGGGTATCCTTCTGAGCCTGCCTCGGCGATCTGCCCGCCGTCGATGATCGCCACGGCCGCGGCGACAGCCCGGGTCGCCTCGACGACGCGGTGGGCGAGCATCTCAAGCGCTGGTTGGAGTTCGCCTCCCATGGTGAAATCGGACGCGATCCGGGCCAGCGTCTCGCTTTCCAGTGCCCGCCGTTTGGTCTCGGCGAAGAGTCGCGCGTTTTCGATGGCGATCGAGGCCTGGGCGGCGATCGCCCGGGCCAGACTAAGGTGGCTCTCGTCGAAGAAGTTCTTCTCGGGCCGCGAGGCGGAGAGCATCCCGACGGCCTTGCCCTTTACCATCAGCGACACCGCCATCCATGACCCGATCGATTCAGGATCGTCCTCAAAGGAAACGCCGAGTGTTCCCCGGAACAGGGCCGCGTCACCCGAGTCGCCCAGGACGTCGTTGATGATGACCCCCCTGTCCTCGGCCATGTGCCCCCAGAAGGGGTGGTCTGCGGCAATCTTGAACCGCAGCCCGGCGGTTGGTGCGCGCGAAACGAGGGCCAGGTTGTCGCCTGCCCGTGATTCGAGCACCGTCAGGCACTCGCCATCGAAGGTCGTCAGCGTGGCGCCTGAGTAGTCGACCACGTGGTTGAGCTGGGCGAGGATGGCCGCCATGAGGGGCCGCAGTTCGAGCGTCGAGCCGACGCTGCGGGCCACTTCGAGCAGGGCCGAAAGCTCGCGGGTGCGGTCGGCTACGCGTTCTTCGAGCAGGTGTTCCGCGGCTACCTGCTCGGTCACATCGCGGACGACGAAGAGGAGCTGGCGGTGGCCGTCGAACATGAAGCCGGTGCCCGTGATGTCGCCGATGAAGGTGGTGCCGTCACCGCGGACGAAGCTCCCGCGCCCGTGGAACTGGCTCGAGAAGGCGGCCTCGATCATCGTGCCGAAGGAAGGCTGTGAGTCCTTCGCGATGAACCCGAACGGGTGCATCCCGATCAGCCGGTCGCGGCTGCAGCCGAGCACCGCGCCGGCGGCGGGGTTCGCTTCGATGACGCGGCCGGTGTCCGAATCGCAGACGAGGACGCCGTCGGTGGCCGCTTCGAAGAGGCCGCGGAACTGGTCTTCCTTCTGGCCGGTCTCTTCGCGGCTCGTGGAGAGGGCCTCGGTCATCTCATTGAAGGAACGGGCGAGGGTTGTGAGTTCGTCGTTACCCCTGGTGGCCACGCGGGTGCTGAGGTTGCCGGCGGCCACCGCGCGGGTGCCGGCGACCAGGCCTTTCACCCGCCGCAGGAAGAGTACGTCGCCGATCAGCCAGGCCGCACCCAGCGCCAATACGGCGGCCACGGCCAGCCCGATGAGGTTCCGTTGAAGGGCGGCGTCGGCGTCGGCAAAGACGGCGGCCGTCGGTTGGCCGACGACGAAATAGGGAGGGTTGGGGCCGCCCACGGCGAATGGGCCGAGGGCGTAGAGGCGCTCGATCCCGTCGGCTGCTTTCACGGTCAGGGTCTGGGTCGCCCCCTGTCCGCGTACCAGTTCGCGGAGCCGGGGTTCGGCCAGTGGCTCCCCCGCGTCGGCGAGGCCGCCGGGGATGCTGTAGAGGATCACTCCGTCCCGATCGACTACCAGAATAACCGACCGATCGGGGAGTCCAGACAGGGTCTGGTCTTCGTTGATCGTCACGACGTCGAAGGCCGCCCCGACGATCGCCTTCAGGGCGCCATCCGGGCCAACGACTGGCCCGGCCAGGGGGATGACGGGCGCGCCGGTCCGATCCAGGGCGTAGCGTCCGATCGCGAGGTCCGAGCGCTCGCGGGCAAGCTGAAAGGCGTCGATGTTCGTGACGCTGCTGCCCCGGGGGAGGTCGCGGTCGCCGCAGAGCACGGTCCCATCGGGCGTTGCGATGTAGCGCTGGCGGAGGTCCTGATCGAGCCCCGTCCCGTCTTCGGGGAAGAGGGCGGTGCAGTCGGCGGGCGTGATGGCGTCGAGGTTTGGCCGCCTGCCGACGGTCTGGAGGACGCCGACGACGGCGAAGATACTCCGCTCTATCTGGCCCTGGACGACCTGGCCGACGACCGTTGTCTCCCGCTCCGCCTGTTTGAGCGCGCGCCCCTGCTCCTCGTGAGAGGCATAGACGACCAGCCCGAGGGCCGGGAGGACGGCGAGGAGGACCAGGAGCATCAGCCGGAGACGGAAGGTGAGCCGGGGAAGTCGCATCGCGTACCGCCTCAGGGGCTGACGACGGCGACCGCCGGGACCAGGCCGGTGCGGACGGCGTGGAGGGCGGCCTGGGTGCGGCTCTGGACGCCGAGTTTGCCGAGGATGTTGCTGACGTGCGTCTTCACCGTCTTCTCGCCGATCTGGAGTTCGCGGGCGATCTCCTTGTTCGCGGCGCCGCGGGCGAGGAGGCGGAGCACGTCCGTCTCCCGTTCGGTCAGCGGCTCCGGGTTTTCCGGCGTCCGCATTTCGCGCATCAGGCGGGCGGCGGCCTCGGGGGAGAGCTGGACCTGGCCGGCGGCGGCCGCCTTGATCGCCCGGCAGAGGTCGTCCGATTCCGTGTTCTTGAGGAGGTATCCGATCGCCCCCGCTTTGACGGCGCCGACCACCGAGGCGTCCTCGAGGACGCTGGTGAGGGCGATCACTTCGACATCCGGGAGCTCGCGGCGGATGTGGCCGATGGCGGTGATCCCGTCCATCACGGGCATGAGGAGGTCCATGAGGACGACGTCCGGGCTGAGATCCCGGGACAGCTTGAGCGCTTCAGCGCCGTCCCGGGCTTCGCCCACGACTTCGAATTCGGGGTCGAGGGCGAGAAACATCCGGAGCCCCTGGCGGACAACGGCGTGGTCATCGGCGATGAGGAGACGAATGGTCATGGGCGGACTATACCAACGGTTCACGCCCCGCGAATCAGTCCAAAGGCGGAGGGAGC
>JBJXGC010000319.1:0-4120 GCA_046154545.1 Dehalococcoidia bacterium
GCGAAGAGCTTCGCCGGCTCGATCGTCGTCCGGCCGAAGAACTCCATGATGAACATCGTGCAGCCGAGGTCGATGTGCTTCTGGACCTGTTCGCGCACCTTCTCGGGGCTGCCGGCGATCGCCATCGGGCCGGTGGGGTCGCCCATGTGGCCGCCGAAGATCTTCTTCGCCGTCTCGACCATCGGCCCGGCCGAGGCTTCGTCCGGTGCGATCGTCACCAGGCACTGCTGACTGGCGGTGATCTCGTCGAATGGCCGCCCCACGGCCGCGCAATGCTCTTTGAGGACGCCGATCTTCCGTTCCAGGGCGGCCTGGTGGCCGGCCAGGTTGTTCCAGATGTCGGCCTCCTGGGCGGCCAGCTTCAGGGTCACCTTCTCGCCGGCGCCGCCGATCAGGATCGGCACGCGGCGCGGTGGCTTCGGTTCGCAGACCAGGTTCTCGACCTGGACGTACTTGCCGTCCATCGTCACGTGGGCGTGCTCCGGGTCCCACATGCGCCTGAGCAGCTCGACGGTCTCGCGCAGCTGGCCGAGCCGCTTCCCGGTATCAAGGAAGGGGACGCCGAAGTCGGTGAACTCGCGCGGCATCCAGCCTGCCCCGAGACCAGCGATCACCCGCCCGCCGGCGATGTTATCGACGGTGGCGATGACCTTGCCTAGGTGCGCCGGGTTCCGCATCCCGGCCGGGGTCACGAGCGTCCCCAGCTCGACCTTCGAGGTGACTGCGGCCACGCCGGCCAGCTCGGTCCACGCCTCGAGGATGGGGATCGTCGGCGATTGCGGGCCGTAGAGATGGTCACAGACCCAGAGCGAGTCGTAGCCCATCGCCTCGAACTCGATGGAGGCGGTCTTCGCCTCCTCCCAGGTGCGCTTGATCTGGGGGATGGTGACGCCGAAGTGGATCTGCTTGGCCATGGCATTGCTCCGCGTGGGTGAGTGGGAGCAAGCCTACTGCCGGGACGTGGGTTCGGCTACTGTTCGGGGCCCATCGACGGGCAAAGAAAACCCCGGCATCATCACCGGCGCGAAGCCGGGAGAGGACTAGGCCGGGGACTGCTCCATCAGTCTACCGGACGCAGACGAAAGAATTGCCAGAGTTTGGGTGGGGTTCATGGTCTTGCGCAGCCATGGACCGCGACCGTCCGGTCGCGGCGTGGACTGCGAGGTTCGCGGTCGCCGGGGTTGACGCGCGAAGGACCGGAGCCCTCCCTGGCGGTCGGGCTAAGGATGCGTTGGCAGCGCGTCGTTTGCCTGCGATCCCGTCCTTAGCCCGACTGCAAAGGAGGCCTCCGGTTCGCGTCGTTTCCTCCCTGGAGTCGTCGCAAAACGCTGAAGCCCCACCCCCGGAGTGGCCGGGTGGCCGCACCGTTCCGTGCCAGGCGCCTGACCGGGCGCCGCTGCCGTTGGTATCTGTGAGTGCATTAGAATCGGACGATGCGCCGCCAGCTCCGAGCCTATCCCCTGGCCTTCTTCCTGCTCGGGGTTACGCTGCTTTACAACGTGGTGGAGGGTCTCCTCGCCATCACAAGCGGGCTGCAGGCGGACAGCATCGTCCTGATTACGTTTGGCATGGACAGTTACCTCGAAGTGCTGGCCGCGGCTGCCGTGATATGGCGGCTCAGCTACCTGGACGATGAAGCGGGCGAGAGGGCGGAAAAGCGAGCGCTGCGGCTGATAGGCGTGACGTTCCTCGTGCTTGCCGTCGCCGTTGTCTTCCAGGCAGCGCTAGCCTTCGCGTCCACCGACGGAGCATCGGAATCGCCGCTCGGAGTCGCGCTCCTCGCCGCATCCCTCACGATCATGCCGATCCTCGCGATTGCAAAGTTGCGGACGGCCGCGCGGGCGAACCTTCCGGCCCTCGCCGCCGAAGCGAAAGAGACCATTGCCTGCTCGTATTTGAGCCTGACCGCGCTGGCCGGTCTCGCCGTGACATGGCTCGCCGGCGCCTGGTGGCTCGATCCCCTCGCGGCGCTCTTGATGGTGCCATGGCTCGGCAAAGAGGCGTGGGCAGGGATTCGTGGCGATGCCTGCTTTGACGGGACAAAACTCTGTTGGTGCCGGGAGTGCTGGTATGGACTCCGCGGTTGCACAAGCACCGCGTAGGACGGGCGAAGCCCCCCGGCCGCGGTCGCCCGGCCTGAGGGCTAGCGTTGTGCAGCGTGCGTCAGAACCCGCCGTCCGCGCCCCAGACCATCAGGAACGCGATCCCCACCACCGAGAGGCCGATGATCCCGCCCACCATCTGGAGCCGCTTCGAGAGCGCCATGTAGGCAGCAGGGAACGATCCATCGTCGGCCACCCCCTCAAGCGACGCGAGGGCCTGCGCTGCCGTCCGGCGCACGACGAAGTATGACAGCGCCGCAATGGCCAGGAACCAGACGATGGCGATCGTCAGCCAGACTGGCATGTCGTCCCTGTAGCCCGTCTTGTCGTCCATCATCAGCCCGATGCCGAAGATGAAGACCAGGACACTGCCGGGGTAGATCACGAAGTTCTCGAGGCGCCGTGAGAAGCGGAGCACGAACCGCGTCGCGCCGACGCTGGTGCGCTCGGCAAAGGCCTGCAGGAATGGCAGGACAAAGATGGCGCCGAAGCCCACGATGACGACGGCGATATGGAGGAAGAGGAGGACCCGGTAGCTATTCATCAGCCGCCCATGATAGGCGCGGCCTCGCAACCACGCCCGGGGCCTACTTGCCCCGGCTCTGCCCCTGGAGGCGGCCCGAGATGGCGGCGATCGCGGCGCCAGCCAGGACGCCGATGCCGCCGCAGGCCCAGCCGATTCGCCCCAGGTCGTCGCCAGTCGCTCCGAGCCAGCCAACGACGGCCAGCCCGGCGGCGAGGATCAGGCCCACGGGCCAATACGGGGTCAGTCTCTCAAAGCGGCTCATGCGCCCCTCCCAGGCTCTGTTCTGCTGCCGATCATAAAGGAGCGGGCAAGGGCCGGGGAACGGTGCGGAAGCCGCCGGCCCTTCGGTCGGATATCCTGACCGGGATGCTTCACAGGGTCCGCTTTCTTCTGCCCGCCGTCCTCGCCCTCGCTGCCTTTGCCGCTGCCTGTGGAGGTGACCAGGATGACGCCGGACCCACGGCATCGCCCGCCAACTCGACGCCCTCCGCGGCGACGGTGCCCCCGGGAGCGACGGCGGTCTCGCTCACCGGCCCGGACGGCGGCCTCACCCTCTGCCTCCCGCCCGACAAGGCGCCGGCTTCGAAGGACTTCCCGCCCTCGGTCGATCCGGCCAAGTCCATCCCGGAGGACCAGCGCAACAAGGTGAACGTCGTCGTCGCCGGCCTCGACTTCTACGTCGGCGACAACAACTTCGTCTTCGGGATCACGAACAAGCAGGACCAGCCGGAGGGCAAGGCGAAGGCCCGCGTCACCTTCTACGACATCAGCGAGCCGAAGACGCCGAAAGCGGTCTGCCAGGCCGAGGCCGTCGAGAGCGCGCCCGGCGTGGGCACGCAGGTGCAGCACATCCACGCCACTGGCGACGTCCACACCCATGGCGGCGAAGACGACAACCGCGTCGGCTACTTCGTCCGCGCCCGCTTCGGCTATGCCGGCGCCTGGGGCGTGGCGGTGGAAGCGGTGCTCCAGGACGGCACGAGAGGCGTGGCCAACGTCGGCTTCCAGGTGACCGCGAAATCGGCCATCCCCGCCGCCGGCGAGGCCGCCCCGAAGAGCGACAACCTGACGAAGAAGGACGTCGAGAAGATCAGCGAGATCGACTCCGGGGACCCCCCGAACGATATGCACGACGTGAAGATCAAGGACGCGATCGCCGCCGGGCGGCCGGTCGTGGTCGTCTTCTCCACCCCGGCCTACTGCACCTCACGCTTCTGCGGCCCCGTGAACGAAGAGGTCGAAAGCCTGATGGACGTCTACAAAGACCGGGTCGATTTCGTGCACATCGAGATCTGGCGCGACCGCGTGAAGCAGGTCCTGAACCCGACCGCCCAGGAGTGGCTGATCCGCCAGGACGGCAACCTGATCGAGCCCTACGTTTACGTGGTCGACAAGACGGGCATCATCTACAACCGCTGGGAAGGCCCCGTCGCCCGCAACATCATGGAGCAGAGCGTGAAGGACGTGGCGGAGGGGAAGACGTTCAAGTAGC
>JBJXGC010000320.1:0-3194 GCA_046154545.1 Dehalococcoidia bacterium
GCCCCCACGACCGCGCCGGGGATCGAGCCTATCCCGCCGAGGACCGCGGCCGTGAACGCCTTGATGCCCGGGAGGAAGCCCATCGTCCCCCGGATCGTCTGGAAGAAGAGGCCATGAAGGACACCGCCAATGCCCGCCATCGCCGCGCCGAGGACGAAGACGATGACAATCGTGCGGTTGACATCGACGCCCATGAGCGACGCGTTGGTCGGGCTTTCGGCGACGGCACGGATCGCACGGCCAACCCGGGTCTTCTGCACGATCAGGAAGAGAGCGCCCATGACCACGAAGGAACTGGCGATCAGGAAGGCCTGGATGTACTCGATCGTGAAGGCGCCGGTCCCGAAGGAGCCGCGCGGGAAGATGTCCGGGTAGAACTTCGCGCTCGAGTCGGTCAGGTCCAGCACGAGATACTGCAGGAAGATGCTCGCGCCGATGGCGGAGATCAGAGGTGCAAGCCGGGGCGCCCCGCGAAGCGGCCGGTAGGCGATGCGCTCCAGTGCCACGGAAGCGCCTGCCGATGCAGCCATTGCGGCGGCCAGTGCCAGGACAATCGCGAGGACAATCATCGCGCCGGAAATGTCAGACCCACCCATCGCGGCGAGCGTGCCGTAGCCCGCGAACGAGCCCAGCATGAAGACTTCGCCATGGGCGAAGTTAATCATCTGCAGGACGCCGTAGACCATCGTGTAGCCAAGCGCAATTAACGCGTAGAGGCTGCCTGTCGTCAGCCCGTTGGCAACCTGATCGACCCAGAACTGCGTGGAGGTGAGAAATAGCGGCGTCATGTGCCCGCGATCTTCGTCAGAGTCACAAGCGGGAGGCGCCGAAGGTGGCGCCTCCCGCTCGGGGGGCTAAGAAGTGGCCGGTGAGCTACTTGACCTCTTCATACTTGCCGCTCTTCACAACGAAGAGCGTGACCGGCGTAGCGCCGCCGCCGTTATCGCCCCGTGCGTCGAACGAGATCTTCCCGGACGCCCCATCGAGGGTCGCCTTGCGGATCTCCTCGTTGAGCTTCTTGAGGTCGATCTTGAGCGCGCCGCCGTCGTCAACGCCGACCTTGATGATGGCGTTGATGATGATCGTCATCGCGTCGTACGACTCGGCGACGAACGGGCTGGCATCGCGTTTGAGACTGGTCTTCTTCTCGAAGGCATCGCCAAACGTCTTGTAGGCCGGGCTGGAATAGATCGGGCTCGGCAGCGACTGGTAGCTGCCCTCAGCGTCGGCCGCGGCGCCTTTGATGAACTCGTCGTTCTTCACCCCATCAGCGGCGAGAAACTTGACGGCCTTGTTTTCGGCCCGGAGCTGCTTGATGAACGGGGTCGCCTCCGCGAAGAAGCCGGCGAAGTAGACGAGGTCCGGCTTGGCGGCCTGGATGTTCGTGACGATCGCCTTGAAGTCGGTGGTCTTCTTCTCGAAGCCCTCTTCTTTGCCGACGATCTTGCCGCCGGCCTTGGTGAACGCCGCTTTGAAGGAGTCGCGGAGGCCGGCGCCGTAAGCGTCGGTGTCGTAGACGATGTAGGCCGTCTTCGCGCTCAGGGTCTTATAGGCGAAGTCGGCCTGGGCAGGCCCCTGGATGGCGTCGTTGTAGGTCGTGCGGAAGAAGGTCTGGAAGACCTGGCCGCGGTCCGGGTTGGTGGGCTTGATCGCCGTCGAAGACGGCGACACGTGGGTGACGCCCTTCGCCTCATACTGGGGCTGGGCAGCGACGACCGCGCCGGAACAGATGGGCCCGACGGCCGCGACAACGTTCTCGGCAAGGATCTGGGATGCGGCCGAGGCTCCGCCTTCGGCGCTGCACTGGTCGTCCTTGACGACGAACTCGATCTTGTGGCCCTTGATGTCCTTGCCCTCGGCCGCCAGCTGGGCGGCATCGACGATCGGCTGGCCAAGGGCCTTGAGGTCGCCACTGATGACGCTCGAGATGCCGAGCTTGACCGGCGCGTCCTTCGCGATGGTGACTGTCGTGAACCCGGCCTTGCCGTAGGTCACCGCGCCACTATCGCCCCCGCTCGCGTCGTCGTCGTCGCCGCAGGCGACCAGGGCAACGGATGCGAGCGCGGCGATGGCCATGAGCCACAGGCGCCCCTGTTGTCGTGTCTTCATTTCAATCCCCTCCTGAGATGCGAACTCGCGCGACCCTCTGGTCTGTACGCAGCCCGCGGCATCGTAGGATTCGCTTACCGATTGGTCAACGACGGAAGTAGCGCAAACGACGCCGACGTATAGGGCACTGGAGGGGAGCGGTTAGTCTCCGGTGGGGTAGCCCGCGTCCACCCAGGCGATGGTTCCGCCCTCGACGTTGTAGAGCGCGATATCGTCCACGCCCGCGGCGGTGGCGTACTCGGCGGCAAGGGCCGACCGCTGGCCGGACTTGCAGATGAAGAGCACCTCTTTGCCGCCGGAGAAGTCACGGATCTGCTTGATCTCGCCGAGCACCGTGTTGACCGGGATCAGCCGGACACCGGCGGCGTGCACTTCGACGTACTCTTCCGGGTTTCGGACATCGACCATCACGGCTTCGCCCTTGTCCAGCTTCTCTTTCGCCTCGGCGACGGTGATGCGCGTGAACGGTTCGTTGGGGTTTTTCGTGGCCATGAGCGAAGTGTGTAATCCTTCCCGAGTTGTCCTCCGAGCGTAGCATATCGACCGGGCCCGGGGACGAATCCGGGCAGGCGGGAGGGGTGTTCCACGATGACCGATATCCTTAGGCCCGGGCGCGAGGAAGCCCTGGCGGAATGGGCCCGGCGCGTCCGCACAAACCGGGAGCAGGCGGAACGCGTCCGCGAAGGCGGACCCCCATCCGACTTCTACGCCCCCGTTTCGAGCATGTTCAAGGCGGACCCCCGCCGCTCGGACGAACCGGTGCTGGACGCCCTGCGGGGTCTCGTCCGTCCGGGCGAGGCGTGGCTCGATATCGGCGCCGGCGGCGGCAGGTATGCGCTGCCGCTTGCCCTGCTCGCCCGCGAAGTCATCGCGGTCGAGCCGTCAGCGGGGATGCTCGGCGTCTTGCGCGAGGGGATGGCTGAGCACGCGATCGAGAACGTGCAGGTCATCCAGTCGACCTGGCCGGGCGAGGACGTGGTGCGTGCCGACGTGGCGCTCATCTCGCACATCGGGTACGACATCGAGCAGATCGGCCCCTTCCTCGACGCGATGGAAGCCGCGGCCGGGCGGCTGTGCGTGGCGGT
>JBJXGC010000321.1:0-6125 GCA_046154545.1 Dehalococcoidia bacterium
CATCCGGAGCGGTGGGGATGTAGTCGAGGTAGCCGCGCACTACTTCCCTCGTGGCAGGCAGGACGATCGCGCCGCCAAGCACCGCGCCGACTTCGGCCATCCGGAACTCGAACTCGGTGACGATGCCGAAGTTTCCGCCGCCGCCGCGGATCGCCCAGAAGAGGGCGGGGTTCTCGTCGGTGCTCGCCCTGACAACCTGGCCACCGGCGACGACGACTTCAGCGGAGATGAGGTTATCGATGGCGAGGCCGAACTTGCGGACCATGTAGCCGATCCCGCCGCCGGTCGTCAGCCCGCCGACGCCCACGGTTGAGGTGTCACCGGTCGAGAGGGCGAGACCGTAGGCGTGGGCCGGGCCGGCGAGGTCGCCAGAGGTCGCACCGGGCTGGACCCGAGCCGTCCGCTTCACCGGGTCGATGGAGACGCGGCGGAGGCCAGAGAGGTCGATGACGAGGGCGCCATCCGGGGCGCTGTAGCCGGCGACACTGTGGCCGCCGCTGCGGACCGCCAGCGGGCGCTTGTGGTCGCCCGCGAAGCGGACGGCTTCGGCGACATCCGACGACACCGCCGCGCGGATGATGGCGAGGGGCCGGCGGTCCCAGCTGAAGTCGTGTAGTTTGCGGGCTTCGTCGTAGTCACGATCGAGGATGGTCAGCACGTCGCCGGCGATGCGGGCGCGGAGGTTGGGGAGGTCAGCGGCGACGGCCCGGTTGTCGCTGCTGAGGGGCTTATGGGGGCTGACGGGGGCGTTGAGGGTGGGTTGCGTAGTCACTGGAAACTCCTTGGTTTTGCTACAGACAGCATGCGCAGCTTTACCGGGAGTCCGTTCCTAAATGGTCGCTACCCATTCCTAAGGGATTCCTACTAGAATCGCCTAAGAACCCTAATCACCCGCGAAGAGCGGCGTAATGTGAACCACTTCACAGAGGGGGATCGGTGTTCCGGATAGATGACGACCTCCAGGAGTTCCTTGAATCGGGCGTCGCGGTACATGTCGGTACCGCCACCCCGGACGGCCGGCCACGCGTGACCTACGCCTGGGGCCCGCGCGTGCAGGGTGACCGCGAGACGATTGACGTCTTCCTCGATACGGCCCGCTGCGACGGCGCCATCGCGGACCTCCGGGCGACGGGGCGGATAGCGATGACCGTCGGGCATCCCGTCTCCTACCGTTCGGTCCAGTTGAAAGGCGTATTCGAAGGGATCTCGGAGGTGGACGACGCGGACCGGGCCTGGGTACAGCGCCACCGGGAGGCGTTTCTCGTGACGACGATGCTCGTGGGGGACCCACCGGACGTCATCCGCAATCTCTGGTTCGAAGAAGTGACCCGGATCACCTTCAGGGCGGACCGCGCGTTCGACCAGACACCGGGGCCTGATGCTGGACGGCCGTTATGACGAGCCCGCCGTTCGCCATCCCCCTTGAGGAGATCACCGCCTGCTTCGAAGGCGTGATCCCGTCGGCGATAGCGACGGTCGACGAGGACGGGTACCCAAACGTCACCTACCTCTCGGTCGTGCACCGCATGGACGAGACGCACGTCGCCCTTTCGCGGCAGTTCTTCAACAAGACGGACCACAACACGATCGTCAACCCCCATGCGCAGGTGACGGTGATAAGCCCCGACGACGGCCGGACGTACGCCCTTGACCTCGTCTACCTGCGTACCGAGACGGAGGGCCCGCTCTTCGAACGGATGCGCACCAAACTCGATGCGGTCGCGGCCTACGAAGGGATGACGAACGTCTTCAAGCTGCGCGGCACGGATATCTGCCGGGTGGAGGATTGCCGGGCGGTCCCAGCCCCCACCGCCGCCGGCAGCCGGCCACGCAGGGGTGTCGAGATCGACAGGGTTGAACGGGTGTCGTCGCGCCTGGCCGCAGCCGGGGACATGGACGAACTCATCGCCATAACCCTCCTGGGCTGTTCCGAGGTCCTGGGCTACACGCATGCGTTCCTGATGCTCGCCGACGAAACCGGCGAGCGCCTCTACACCGTGGGCAGCACGGGCTTCCCCGCATCGGGGGCAGGGTCGGAGGTACGCGTTGGCGAGGGCCTCATTGGGCTGGCGGCGGCGCGAAAACAACTGGTGAAGGTGACGCACATGGGCCGCGAGCGGATGTATTCGCACGCGGCCCTGGAACCGGCCGGCCAACGGCATGCGGCAACCCTCGAACAGGTGATCCCGCTGCCCCAGCTGCCTTCGCTCCAGAGCCAGCTCGTGGCCCCGATGCTCGCCCACCGCCAGCTGGTGGGCGTCCTCTGCCTCCAGAGCGAAGCGCCCGGGGCCTTCCAGGCGGCGGACGAGTGTGTCGCTGGCATCATCGGCAGCCAGGTCGCCATGGCGATGGCCGCCTTCCGCGCCGGCGAGGCAGCGAACGTGGTGTCAGCGGACCGGGGCGCACCGGCCGCAGCAGCCCTCCAGGTGAAACATTACGGCGAGGACGACAGCGTCTTCCTGGACAACGAATACCTGATCAAGGGCGTCGCCGGGGGCATCCTCTGGCGGCTCCTGCGAGCCTACCAGGAGGAGGGCCGGGCCGAGTTCAGCAACAAGGAGATCCGGCTCGACCAGACGTTGGAGCTGCCCGACATCAAGGACAACCTGGAAGCGCGGCTTATCCTCCTGCGCAAACGGCTGGAGGAGCGCTGCGCATGCCTGCGGATCGAGAAGACGGCGCGCGGGCGCTTCAGGTTGGACGTCTCCCGGCCGCTCGCTCTCGTCCACGTGGAGGGCGGCGGCCCACTCTAATCGCGGGGGTTGCTGATTTTGGAAACGGTTGGCCTTGGTATCATCCTCAACAGCCCCGACCCCGCCCGGCTGTTCACCTTCTACCCCGACGTGGTCGGTCTGCCAATGCGCCCGGAGATGGGCGAACACGCGCTCGACGCTGGCGGCGTGGGCCTCACGTTCGACAGCCACGACCAGGTAGCAGGGATAGCGCGCGAACCGGCGCGCATCCTCCTCAACCTCTTCGTGAGCGACATCGTGGCTGAGCGCCAGCGGATGGAGGGCGACGGTGTGGTGTTCATCCGCAAAGAAGGGGTCGAGCCCTGGGGCGGCATCATCTCCACGTTCCTCGATGCCGACGGCAGTTACGTGCAGCTCATTCAGTTCAACCCCTCGTAAGTAACCCACCGGGCGGTGACAGGGACCTCTTGGAGATCTCCGGGGCGGCGCCAGCATGATGCCCTGTGCGACCCGTCTACCGTGAAGAGCCCTGCAAGACCGCGCTCACCCGCGTCACGGGGGTGAACTTCGGCTTCCGCTGGACGCTCAACCCCTACATGGGCTGCGTCCACCGCTGCACGTTCTGCTACGTCCGGGCCTTCGAACGCCGGGCTGACCGGCCCAGCGACGAGCGCTACGGCGCATCGATCCGGGTGAAGCCGAACATCGCCCTGGTGTTGAACCGGGAACTGGGCCGGCCAGGCTGGCGCCGCGAATCCGTGGCGATAGGCACGGCTACCGACCCCTACCAGCCCGCGGAGGGGAGCTATCGCCTGACCCGCGCCTGCATCGAAGTGCTGAGCCAGCGGTACAACCCGCTCACCATCATCACGCGCGGGCCGCTCATCGTCCGGGACATCGACGTCCTTCAGACGGCCGCCGCCCGGGCGGCCGTCAGCGTGAGCTGTTCGGTGCCGACACTGGACGACCGTGCATGGCGGACGACTGAACCGGGGACGCCGCCCCGCCAGCGGTTGAAGGCGGTGCGGGCGCTGGTGGGCGCCGGGATCACCGCCGGGTGGCGATCGCACCGGTCCTGCCCGGGATCACGGACTCCCCCGATCAGCTCGAGGCTGTGGTGCAGGCGGCCAGGGAAGCGGGAGCGGCCCACATCTGGTGCAACGTCGTCAACCTTCGCCCCGGCACACGAGAACACTTCATGGAGTCGCTCGCGCGCGATTGGCCTGAGATGGTGCCGGTGTACGAGGCGATGTACTCCGGCTCGCCCTACGGGGACCGAAAAGTCGCCGACGGCGTGCGCGCCAAGATAGACGCGCTTCTCGCGTTGTACCCGGAATCTCCCGGGATTGGGGCAGGCGCGGTCGTCCCAGCCCGGGGGCAGTTGGCCTTCTTCGCCTGAACTACGCGCCTTCTTGCGAGGCGCGTACGGGCTGATGTCCCCAGAGGCTGCCGGAGTCGAGGTGCTCGACACACCAGGTCGAGTCGTCGATTTCGCGGCCGCCCCAGCCGTACTCCACGCCCCAGCCCGAGGGGTTCCGCATGTAGAACGAGAGCATGAGGTCGTTCGAGTGCCGGCCAAGCGTCGTGATCAGCGGGATCTTCTCCTTCTGGACCTCGTCGTAGCGCCGTCCGACGTCATCGAGCGCTTCCCGCTGGACCATGAAGTGGTTGATCGACCTGGGGGCGCCGCCCGGCGGCTGGACGAACGCGATCGAGTGGTGGCGCGGGTTGCAATGCAGGAACCCCGCCCGGGCCTTGCCGATCGCCACGTAATCGCTGGTCTTCATCCCCAGAAGGCTCGTGTAGAAGTCCATGCTGCGGTCGAGGTCGTTGCACATCACGAGGATGTGGCCGAGGCCCTGGTCGCCGGTCACGAATCCGCCGGCGCGCGACGCCTCCGTCTCTGCGGGGCCCCAGTAGATCTCGGTCGCGTAGCCGTCCGGGTCGGCGAAGCTGATGAGGCCCGCGGCCCGCCGCTTCTCGCACTGTTCTGGCGTCCCGGCCGTGACGGGATACCCCGCCGCTTCCAGGCGGCCGGCCATGGTGGCCAGGGCCGCTGCGTCCGCGACCTCCCAGCCGGTGTAGGCGAGCGTATCTTCGGCGCCTTCGTGGATGGCGAAGCGATGATGGTAGGCGTCCATCCGCAGGCGAAGGGCACCGTCGGGGTCGGCGCGGAGCGCCTCGAACCCGAGAGTGCGCGTCGCGTATGACTCCCACTGGGCGGGATCTTTCGTCGTAAGGCCGAGATAACCGAGTTGGGTGACAGCCGTCATGGATACGCCTCCTGAACCTGCGGGTATAGTACTGCACGCGTCAACGGATTTGGGGGGACGAGCGCGAGGAATAGCGCCGGTTAGTCGCGGTCGAGGACGGCGAAGACAGGCGAAGACAGGCGAAATATAGGCGATCGACGTGGAGGTTGACCGGCGAACCCGGCCTCAGCTCTTCCGAGGCCCGGCAGTTATCCCGGCACGCAAGCTCTCGGCGGTATGTCCAGACCACATGCTCGTGACGAGCCAGGTGACGCCGGCTTCTCGCCAGGCCGCCGGGGATACGCGGCTCCCGGTGGCATCGACCACGACCTCGAAGGGCTTTCCCGGCTGCCGCCCAGAACTGACCCGGTCGCGCAGTTCGCGGACCACCTCGAGTGTCGGTGGACCGGCCGGCTGGAGGACGACGCCATCCCAGGCGAGGGCGCGGGCGATCGACCGCTTCGACGGCCAGGCACCGACCACCCAGAGCGGCACGCGAGGGCGCTGCGCCGGGACGGGCAGCTGGGTCATCGAGCCGATCTTGTAGTGCTCACCGGTGAACGAAAACGGTTCGCCGCGCCAGAGTCCGTCAAGGATGGTGAGCGTCTCGTCCAACAGCCCGGCCCGAGCGCGGACGCCCATCTCTTCACCGACGTCCCTGAAGCCGGCGTCGTCGCCCGCTGCGCCGATACCTACTGGCAGGACCATGCGCCCGCCGCTGAGGATGTCGAGGGTGGCGACCTCGCGCGCCAATTTCCATGGACGGCGGCGGGTGACGGCCGCGACCATCGGCCCAACGGTGACGCGGGAGGTGGTGAGGGCCATGGCGGCGAGCGTTACCCAGGGGTCCGAAGCCGGCATGGCGGGTGTGCCTGGTACCTCAATCGAGAGGCAGTCGGGGATGAAGACGCCGTCCCATCCGGCCATCTCAGCCAAGGCCGCCAGCGGGGGCGCCGTCGTCACATCGAGGTCGGGTAGGACGAACCCGTACTTCACCGGTCAGGTCCAGGGGCAGTGGGCTCATCGCCACCGCCGGAGCCGTCCGGCGGATTAGAGACAAGGAAGCGCTCGTGGTAGAGCGTTGCGACGAACACACCTTCGACGCCGACCCGCTCACAGATGGCGACAAAACCGGCCCACCACCACTTGTCCTCCTCTTTGTAGTAGGTGCCGAGCGTCG
>JBJXGC010000324.1:0-4104 GCA_046154545.1 Dehalococcoidia bacterium
CGCCGAGATCCCCAGGCCACGTTCCAACGAGACAGCGATGTCGGCGCTGATTCCCCTCTTCATCCGCACGATATCACTGACGACCCTGGTGGGCTGGCCGATTGCGAGCGCGAAGGCGCGCAACGAAAGCCCGCGCGCTTCCAGTTCCTCAGCGAGGTATTCGCCCGGGTGGATAGCAAGATCGGACAGCGGCCGACTGGGCGCTTCAGTCACCATAGTGGTTTGAGACCTCTTCAATGCGAACTCGCCGCGCCTGTTCATCATACGTCACTACCAGCCGCCAGCGGTCGTGGAGCACGATCGACCAGGCGCCAGCCGATGGCCCATGGAGCGGATGTGCCCGCAGTGCGCGGTGTGCCAGCACAGCCGCCCAATCGTCTGCTTCCAGCAAGAAGTTGACCCGGAGGATGTAACGCCTGGCCACCTGCGGTCCCCAGGCCCGGGTACCTTCGGCGGACATTTCGAACCGTTCGCGAAGCCGACGATCGGCCCATTCGACATCCATACGCGCGATAGTCTCCGCAACCCGAGACGTTCGCGCCATCGCTGTCCGGGGCCCGGGCACCATAGCCGTTCCTGCTGGCCGAGGCACTTGGGAATGGACCATACACGCACGCGAAACACACTCGCGGTATCCTTTGCCTACGAGGAGCTGGTGGCTAACAGCTAGCAACTCCGGGGAGTCGCACCCGAGGGCGGGCTCGTCCGTTCGAAGATGGCCGGCCCGGCGGAGACGGCGGCCGGCCTCGGCCGCCAGCTCGCCCACGAGTTGATGGCGCTCGCTGGGATGGGGTGAGTAACCAGGATTCCGGGCGAGCCAGGACCGCGATATGCTACGATCCCCACATGGGGATCCTCGATGAGGTGCTAATCGAACGCACCCTCACTCGCGCCGAAGCCGTGGCACAGTTTGCGGAGCTGTGCGATGCCGCGGCAACCGGGGAGGTGGTTCATCTGACGGGCGCGGACGAGCGCGACGAGGTCGTGCTCATTTCGGCCCGGGAGTGGTCGATCATGAGGGAGTGTCTGCACCTGCTTGGCTCCCGTCCGAACGCCGAACGCCTTTGGGATGCGTTGGCGGGTGCCGGGGGCGAGGGGGAGCACGTCGCGCCCGAGGACCTGCCCGCATGGCTCGAGCAGTGGCGGCGCGAGGCCGTCAATGCCGGAGCGTGATGCTGTCTTTCGTCCCCAGTTCCGCGATGACCTGATAGTCCTCATCCGTACCCACCCTCGGCGTGCGATTCGGCTTCTGCAATTGGTTGAGGCCGTGTGCCGCGACCCGTTCAGCGGGATCGGGAAACCCGAGCCCTTGAGGTACGTGAATTCCAACACCTGGGCACGGCGCCTCTCCGATGCCGATCGGGTTGTGTATGAGGTCAGGGATACGCAAACTATCTTCCTCCAGGCACGGTTCCACTACTCCGAGTGAGGTCAGCGGCTACCTCCGCCGCGCCAGCGTGCCCGGGAGCCAATAGCCATCGCCGGGATAGAACAGGCGCGGGGCGTGGACCTCGAACTCTGCGCAAGGGCTGCCCTCCGCCGGCTGCCTTCAGCAGGACCCAGGATGTGGACTCGGATCTCAGACAGCGCTGTTCGGGTCCCTCGTAGGGCGCAAAGATCTCACGGGCGCCCCGGCGGACGACACATTCAGGGTGGATAGCCCGGCCCGGTTACTGGCTGCGGATGGCGGCGGCCCGGGCTGCCGCTTCGTCTGGCGCCTGGTCTTCGAGCAGGTCGAAAGTGACGCTCGTGAGGGTCCCCGTGAAGGCGAACGGTGGCTCAAAGTCGCTGACCGGCGGCGCCGGGGCGCGGCCCACTTCCATCCCGATGAACGACACCAGCCCCCGGAACGTCTGCGGGACCTCGACGCTCCCGGCCTCCCGGCCGTTGATCTTCAACGTCCCCACCGCCGCGAACGGCGCCGTCTTCGTCATCACGTATTGAAGGGTCGCCGGCCCAGGCGGCACCGGGACATCCGAAGTGACGCTGAAGTGGTGGCCGACGAAGTTGTAGTCGTGCACGAGCCGGCCATCCTTCAGGTAGAAGGCGTAGCCGCCACACGAGTCGCCCTGGGCGACGAGCGCGCCCTCGGCCCCAGCCGGTGGGATGACGACCTCGGCCGTGATCGTATACGAGCGGTTGCGGATGTCCGGGGCGGCCGCGCCGGGGATGCGCGCGTGCGACGGCCGGAAAACCTGGCTGCTGCGGCGGCCGATCGCATGGGGATTCGCGCTGGCGAAGCGGTTCTGGGCGCCCATCAGGGGGATGGCCTGGTGGCGGCCGGCCTCCGCCCACCAGCGGTCGACCATTTCGCGGAGCTTCCCGGGCTGTTCGCCGCTGAGGTCGTGGAGTTCGTTGAAGTCCTCATCAACGTGGTAGAGCTCCCACTCGTCGGCGTCGAAGCTTGCCCCCGGCCGGTGGGCAGCCACCGCTTTCCAGCCCCGGTGCCAGATCGCGCGATGGCCGAGCATTTCGAAGTACTGCGTATCTTTGACCGTCGGCGAGCCAGGCGAGGCGAAACTGTAGGCGATGCTCTGCCCTTCGATCGGTTGCTGGGCGACGCCCGCGATCTCCGCCGGCGGTTCCACCCCGAGGATCTCCAGCACCGTCGGCGTGATGTCGGCGACGTGGTGGAACTGGTGGCGGACGGCGCCCTGGTCCGTGATGCCGCCGGGCCAGTGGACGATGAGCGGGTCGCGCACGCCGCCCCCGTGCGTGTTCTGCTTGTAGCGCTTGAGCGGCGTGTTCCCGGCCATCGCCCAGCCCAGCGGGTAGTTGTTATTGAGGTGGGCCTGGCCGATCTCGTCGATGTGCTGAAGGTTGTCAGCCAGGGTGTCGCGCACGCCGTTGAAGTAGCGCAGGGCGTTGACCGTGCCGAAGGGGGAGCCCTCCTGACTGGCACCGTTGTCGGAGATCAGGAAGATGACCGTGTCGTCGAGACGGCCGATCTCGAGGAGGAAGGCAACCAACCGGCCGACCTGCTCGTCGGCGTGTTCGAGCATGCCCGCGAAGGCGGCCTGGAGGCGCACGTAGAGCCGCCGCTCGTCCTCGCTCAGTGTCTCCCAGGGCCGGACCCCGTCGTTGCGGGGCGGCAGCTCCGTCTCCGGCGGGACGATGCCCAGGGCCTTCTGCCGGGCGAGACGGTCCTCCCGCGTCCGGTCCCAGCCCTTCTCGAAGACGGGCACATAGCGGTCGATGTACTCGCGGGGGGCATGGTGCGGGGCGTGCTGGGCGCCGAAGCACATGTAGAGAAAGAACGGCTTCTCCGGGCTCACCGATTGTTGACCCCGGACGAACCCGATCGATTGGTCGACGATATCCGCGCTGAGGTGATAGCCGGGCGTGGACGGCGGGTCGATGTGGTGGTTGTCGAGCGTCAGCTCCGGGAAGTACTGGTTCGTCTCGCCTTCGAGGAAGCCGTAAAAGCGGTCGAAGCCGCGTTGCAGCGGCCACTGGTCGTAGGGCCCCGCCGCCGAGGTCTCTTCGGTCGGTGTGAGGTGCCACTTGCCGGTGGCGAACGTGTTGTAGCCGTTCAGACGCAGGATTTCGGCGGCCGTGCCGGCGCTGCGGGCGATCCGCCCACGATGCCCGGGAAAGCCGAGGTCCCAGTCCGCGAGGCCGCCCATGCCGACCGAGTGGTGATTGCGGCCGGTGAGCAGCGAGGCCCGGGTGGGCGAGCAGAGGGCGGTGGTGTGGAAGTTGCTATAGCGCAAGCCGCCCGCGGCCAGGGCGTCGATGTTCGGGGTCGCAATTTCGGAGCCGTAACAGCCCAGGTCGGCGAACCCCATGTCATCGAAGACGATGTAGACCACGTTGGGCGCGCCCGCCGGCGCCCGCTCCGGTGCCGGCCACCAGGGAATCGACTCCTGGTCGGTCCTGCCGACGACTCCCCTGAAGCCTGTCTCGGTCATCGCTCGTCCTCCTCGCGCCCGGTGGTGTTTTCACGCACGCAACGGAAGCCCATATGCCCGGTTGTGCTCTCCGGGCTGTTGGCGCTGCGTGCGGCCACACGATAGCGGAAGCAGTAGGACTCGTGACAGAGGTAGGAGCCGCCGCGGATCGCCCGCCGGGTGCCGCGGGCCGGTCCGGCCGGGTTCACGAGCG
>JBJXGC010000329.1:0-7941 GCA_046154545.1 Dehalococcoidia bacterium
GACGACACCGTGCCGTTCGAGCAGGGCACGGTCATCTCGACAGTCCTCTATCCCGGCGCTCACCGGGCGATCAGCGATTGGGCAGCGGCCGGGTCGACGTGTGTGCCGACGGCCGAGCTCTTCCTCCTCACGCCCCTGGTCTCGCGCGAGCAATTCCGGGGCTGCGGGCGCAACGAAGCCCTCCTCTACATCGTCACCAACGGCGGCCATAACTGGCCAGACGAGTTCGCGACTTCGGACGCGCTCTGGGCGTTCTTCCGCAACCAGTCCCTGCCGCCGGACGCCCTCCAACGGCGGTAGCTGCCCCTCGTTCGTGCGCCCGGTGGCGCGTAGATTGTCTGCATGGAAGCAATCCTGGCGGCCATCCAGCCGTATGAGATCCACGGCACGCGCTACTTCAAAATCGCCTTCGCGACGAAAGATCAGCCTGACCGCGTGAGCGAAGGCCGGGTAGCGGCGGAGTCGATCTACCGCGGCGCCCGGGCCGGGGACCGGGTCGAAATCCGGATGCTCCTCGGCGTGATCGACGACGTGAAGAAGATCAAGGCGGACGAGCCCGGCTGATCCGGTGTCGCTGACGCCCGCGGGTCAGTTCGGCGGGAGCCGGTGATCCTTGAAGAACGTCCAGATTATCTCGGCGGCGGAGATTTCGTGCGTGGTGACGCCCAGTGCCCGCACATCGGGCGCCCCGGGCCAGGTGTGCCCGCCCCCTCGGACGATGACCAGTCCAACCGGGACGCCGGCACAGCCTTCATAGTCGCGCCGTTCGACGTGCTCGCTGATGACGCTGGTGACAGCCGTGGTGTTCCCGCAGGCGGAGGGCACGACCCCGGGGTTGTTGGCAGCCCAGGCCATGGCGGCCGCATCCGCGCCCGAGTAGGGCAGCAGGCGGAGCACCAGTCCACCCTCGAACGGCACGACGGCGTCGTCCGTGCCGTGGAAGGCGAGGACGGGCATGGCCCGCTTGCAGGGCAGGCCGGGGGGCATGTAGACGCCCGCCACGGGCGCGATTGCCGCGATCTGGTCGCCGATTTCGCAGCCAAGGCGTGACGACATGTAGGCGCCGTTCGACATCCCGGTCGAGTAGACGCGGGCCGTGTCGATGCAGAGTTCGCGGGCGAGCGTGTCGACCAGGTCGCGGGCGAACTGCACGTCGTTGGCGCCGTTGATGGGGATGCCGAAGGCCGCGAAGCCCCGCGGCGTCCCGGTGCCATCGGGCGTTACCAGGACGAAGCCTTCGCGGTCGCTGACCGGGACTAATCCGGAGTACGGCTCCTGCTCCTGGGCGCTGCTGCCGAGCCCGTGCCAGTTCAGGACGAGCGCGGCCCGGTCGCCTGGCTTCGCCCTGGCGGAGAGGTGGAGCCGGTACTCGCGCTCCATGCCGCTCGACGTGAGCCGCCGCAGGACCGTCTGCCCGGGCTGGACGTTGGCCGGGAAGCTGGTACATCCGTCACCGGTATTCGCGGCCGGTGTCGTCGCACGAGGGGCTGGTGTGGGTGAGGCCGGGGGCGACGACGCTGGCGATGGGGATTCTGCCGGTGGGGGCTGAGTCGCCTCGCCGCCGCCATCGCGGCTCCCGCAGCCCGCGCTCGCAAGGATAGCCACGAGGAGGAGTGCGGCGGCGGCCAGCCTCACGTAAGCAGCCGCCGGAGGTTCGCCATCTCGATGGCGGTGCGGGCGGATTCTTCGCCCTTGTGGCCGTCTTTGCCGCCGGTCCGGGCCATCGCCTGCTCGACGTTGTCGACCGTCAGCACGCCGAAGATGACGGGGACGCCGGTGTCGTGCGAGACCCGGGCGATGCCTTCGGCAGCCCCGCCCGCGACGTATTCGAAATGGGCCGTTTCGCCCCGGATGACGGCGCCGAGGCAGATGATCGCGTCGTAGCGGCCGCTCTGGGCGGCCCACCGTGCCGCCGTCGGTACCTCAAACGAGCCCGGTACCCAGGCCGTGGTGATCTCGTCGTCGGTCAGCCCACACTCGCGGAGGGTGTTCACCGCCCCCTCAAGCAGCTTTGACGTGACAAATCCATTCCAGCGCGCGACGACCACGCAGACGCGCAGGCCCGCGCCGTTTGCCGTACCCTCAAGCTCCGCCATTAGTCCCACCTCGTCCAGAAACTCGCGATGGCAAGCCTACCGTCACTTGCCGCCCGAAAGCGACTCCAGTCCATCGAGGAGATGGCCCATGCGCCGCCGCTTCGTATCGAGGTAGCGGATGTTGTAGGGGTTCGGCGCCGTCTCGATGGGCACACGCTCGACCACTTCGAGGCCGTAGCCTTCGAGGCCGGCCCGCTTTGCCGGGTTGTTCGTGATCAACCGCATCTTCCGCACACCGAGGTCCACCAGGATCTGCATGCCGATCCCGTATTCGCGCTTGTCGGCCGGGAAGCCGAGGGCGATGTTGGCATCGACGGTGTCCATGCCCTGGTCCTGCAGCTCGTAGGCGCGGAGCTTGTTGTGCAGGCCGATGCCGCGGCCCTCCTGGCGCATGTAGAGGAAGATGCCACCCTGCTCGCCGATCATCCGCATCGCGGTGTCCTTCTGCTCGCCGCAGTCACACCGCATGGAGGCGAACACGTCGCCGGTGACGCACTGGTCGTGGACGCGCACGAGGATTGGCTTGGCAGGGTCGATCGGACCGCTCACGATCGCGACGTGCTCATCGACCTCGGTATCGGACTTGTAGGCCATGATCATCATTTCGCCGAACGGCGTCGGCAGCTTGGTCTCGGCGACCCGGCGGACGAGGCGCTCATGCCGGAGCCGGTACTTGATCATCTCGTTGATCGTCACGATGCGGAGGCCGTGCCGGCGGGCGAAGCGCTTCAGGTCGGGCATGCGGGCCATCTCGCCGTCCATCTTCATGATCTCGCAGATGACGGCGGCCGGGTGCAAGCCGGCCATTTTCGCCAGATCGACGCTCCCCTCCGTCTGGCCGGCGCGCACGAGCACGCCCCCGTTCCGGGCCCGGAGGGGGAACATGTGGCCCGGCCGGACCAGGTCTTCCGGCCGCGACTTCGGGTCGATGAGCACCTGGACCGTCCGCGCCCGGTCGGATGCGCTGATGCCCGTAGAGACGCCCGTCCGCGCCTCCACGCTGACCGTGAAGGGCGTGCCAAAGTGCGAGCTGTTGTCGTCGGCCATCATCGGGAGGCGGAGGTCGGCCACCCGGTCCTCGGTGATCGGCGAGCAGATGAGGCCACGGCCGTACTTCGCCATGAAGTTGATGGCGTCGGGCGTGACGAACTGTGCGGCGATGCAGAGGTCGCCCTCGTTCTCCCGATCCTCGTCGTCGGTGATGATGACGAACTTGCCTCGCCGGTACTCCTCGATCGCCTCGGGCACCGTCATGATCACGGCGTCACGCTCGTTCTCGCTCAACGTCATCCTCCTTGGGCCGGCACGAGGCCGGAGTCCGCTACGAACTGCTGTACATAACGTGCGATGATGTCCGTCTCCAGGTTGATCCGGTCGCCCGGCTTCCTGGAGATAAGGTTCGTGTGTTCCTGGGTGTACTGGACGAGGGAGACGGAGAACGACGCCGCGTCCTTCGCCACGATCGTCAGGCTGATGCCATCGATGCAGACGGGGCCCTTCACCACCATATAGCGGAGGAGTTCTGGTGGCGCCTCGAAGCGGGCGATAATCGCCTCGGCCTCGGGGGTCAGTGAATGCAAGGTGCCCACACCTTCGACGACCCCGCGGACGATGTGGCCGCTCAGGCGGTCACTGGGGCGGACGCTCCGCTCGAGGTTCACGAGGTCCCCGGCCTTCAGTTCGCCGAGGTTCGAGCGGCGGTACGTTTCGGGCATGAGGTTCGCGAAGAACGTTTTGTCCCGGATCTCGGCAACGGTGAGGTCGACGCCGTTAATCGCGATCGAATCGCCGAGCTTTGCGTCGCCCAGGATGAGCGGGGCGCGAATCCACAGCGTGCCTTCAGCCGACTCCGTAACCGTCCCGACTTCTTCGATGATCCCCGTGAACACGCCTGCCTCCGCGCCCGCCCTGGGGCGTGCGTCCGCTGTCCGCGGATGGCGATGGGAATGCACGGCGCCGGCGCGCGCTACCGCAAGGGCGGCTACGGCGCGCGCCGTCACTGTCCTCTCCCATCCGGACTCTACCGTCGGCCCCGGAATTTCACCGAGTCAGTCCGCTTGCGCGGAGTCGCGGGCTTTACCGCCGGTGGGGAATTACACCCCGCCCCGAGAACATCAACCATATCCTTTAGCGCGGGGCTAACGGTTGTCAAGGGCGGGTGCTCCCGCAGCCGTTATACTGGGCGCATGAGCCGCGCAGTGGTCATTGATGAGGTTGAAGGGCCGTACGAACTTCCGCTTCCGGCGATGACGTACGAGGAGTTCCTCGTGCACCCGGACGTGCCGGAGCGGGCCGAGTGGGTCTGCGGGAAGGCGATCGCGATGGGAACAGTCTCACGAGTGCATGCCCGCATCACCGCCTTCCTTGTGACCCTGTTGAACTCGTTCGTCGATGCGAACAGCCTCGGGGAGGTGTTCCACGAGCCGTTCAATATGAAGCTCCAGCCGGGTCAGCCCGGGCGCACTCCCGACGTGTTTGTCGTCCTGGCCGCGCACCTGGGGCGTGTGGCCGGCAACCATCTCCTCGGGGCCGCCGATATCGCGGTCGAAGTGCTGAGCACAGGCACGGCCGCCACCGACCGCGGTGCAAAGTTCTATGAGTACGAGGCTGGCCGCGTCACTGAGTACTGGCTCATCGACCCCCAGCGGGAGGTAGCCGAGTTCTACCACCTCGATGACCGCGGGCACTATCAGCTCATGCCCACCTCGGATGGCGTTTTCCGGAGCGATGTCCTGCCCGGCTTCTTCCTGCGCGTGGCCTGGCTCTGGGACCGCCCGAAAGTGCGCGACGCCGAGGTCGAACTCGGCATTCGCTAACGTGGTGTCCCGAGCAGCCCACGGAAGTCCGGGTGGGCGATCGCCCTCAGCGCCTCGGCCCGTTGGGCCAGCGTTCGCCCCCGGAGTTGGGCCACCCCGAATTCCGTGACCACCCGGTCGGCCAGGTAGCGTGGGGTCGTGATGACAGCGCCCGCGTCCAGGGCAGCGACGATGCGCGAGAGCTTGCCGCCCGCGGCTGTGGCCGGCAGCGCATGGATGGCGATGCCTCCGCTGGCCGCGGCCGCCCCCTCGGCGTAATCCGGCTGGCCACCCGGTCCGGCTATCTGGCGCGTGCCGATCGACTCAGCGTTGATCGTCCCATCGAGCGCCACCTGGAGGGCCGACTGGATCGAGACGAAGTTGCTGCAGCGAGCGATGACCGGCACGCCGTGGGTGTACGAGCCGGGGGCCATTCGCACGTTTGGGTTGAGATGAGCCCAGTCGAAGAGGCGCCGCGTGCCCATGACCTCGGCAGTCACGCAGACGCCCTGGTCGAACGCCTTCCGCGCGTTCGTGATCACTCCTGCATCGAGCAGGTCGGCGATCCCGTCGCCGATCATGCCTGAGTGGATGCCGAGGTCGCGCCGCTCTGAGAGCAGGCCCATGAGGGCCTCCGGCACGGCGCCAATGCCGAACTGCAGCGTCGCCCCGTCAGGGATTTGGGTGAGGGCGTGGCGGGCGATGGCCTGGGCCTCGGCGCCGGGTTCACCCCGCCGTAGCTCGATCAGGGGGCCGTCGATCTCCACCAGGAGGTCGATTTCGTCGCGCCGCAGTTCGCTGGCGCCGAAGGTGTAGGGCATCTCCCTGTTCACCTGGGCGATGACGAGCGGCGCACTGCGGACGGCGTCGATCGTCGAGCCGACCGACACGCCCAGGCTGAAGCGCCCTCCTGGGCCGGGCGGACTGACCTGCACGAGGACGACATCCGGCGCCAGCGCGCCTCCGGCCGCAAACAGGCGGCCGTGATCCGAATAGCGCGCCGGCACCGTGTCAGCGGGGCCACCGGCACTGCGGTCCGCGAGGTGTTCGCTGGGTTGGACGCTCGTGAACGTGAACGGTTCGCCGGCGAATTCCGTGAGGGCGATAGGCGCCAGGAGCTGCCCGGCCACGATGTCCAGCCGCGTCCAGCGCCCACGCTGCGCGGCCAGCTCTTCCATGAGGAGCAACGGTGTGCCGCAGGCGGGGCTGATGAGCACCCGAGCGCCATCCTCGACGTTCGCGAAGGCTGCGGCCGCCTCGACTCGTCGCCCCGCTCGCGGCCCGCGCGAGGGCGCCAGGTATTCGCTGAAATCAAAGCTTGTCACGGGCGGACTATAGCCCGGCTCGTCCGTGGCGGCATGGCGCTATCCGGGTGCGGACGCCGCCGGGGCCCGCTCTACCAGCTTCACCAGCACGTCGTAGGTGGCGTAGGCGTCGGCGAGGGCGCTGTGTTCGCCCATCCGCCCGATGCCGAGGCGGTCGGCCACATGACCGAGGTTGAAGCGATCGACGCTGCCCGTACCCGCGAGGAGCTTGCGGGCGATTGGCTGCACGTCGAGCACGAACGGCGCGAAGGGCCAATCGCCGCCGCCTGTGCGGCGGATGGTCTCGAAAAGAAAAGTCAGGTCCTGGCCGATCCCCCAGCCGGAGATGATCGCCCCTCGCCCCAGCTCCACCAATTTCGCCATGGCCTCGTCGAGGTCGATCGCCTGTTTCCACGCCTTCGGGTTGTAGCCCACCACCTTAAGCGCGCCGGGGACGGCGTTGCCGATGTGGAGCGGCTTCACCTTTGCCCCCCAGGAGGCCTCTTCGGGCAGGGCCGGCGCAAGCGTCGCGCGGACGCCCCCGAGTTCGAGCACTTCGTGGGTTTGGGGGTTTGGGCCGCTCATCTCGAGGTCGATGACGATGAGGGCTGCGTGCCCGTCGAAGACTGCCACATCGACCGGTTCGGGCAGCCGTTTCCCCTCGGGCGAAAGCTGGCTGAGACCCGGTTGTAACGCGGCGAGCAACGATTCCACGTCCGAATCGTGCGGCGGCGCAGTGGAAGACGCCAGCGCCCCGCGGTGGCCTTACGGGCGCCCTGGTCATGAGCGGGACGCGGTCCGGGCAAGACGGCTTCTATCCGCGCATCCAGCGGTCGAGTACGATCATGCCCACTCCAGCATGACCGGGGGCCCCTCACGCTTGGCTGATTCCACTGCCGCATCTCTCGCGCTCTTCAACGACCGCTACAACATCGACCCGGCGGCCATGTCGGCCCTCCTCGGGGCCGCCCTCAGCCGTGGTGGCGATTTCGCCGAACTCTTCTTCGAACATCGCACGAATAGCTCCATCGCCTGGGAGGATCAACGGGTGAAGTCCGCCTCCCGGACGGTGTCGCAGGGCGTCGGCATCCGGGTCGTCAAGGGCGACGCTATTGGCTACGCCTACTCGGAGAGCCTCGACCCGGCCGCCCTTCGGAGGGCCGCGGAGACGGCCTCGCACATCGGCAGGGAGCACGAGCGTCCCGTGCCCATCGACGCCACCCCGCACGGCTCAACGGCGTCGTACTACTCGACGGAGCAGCCCCTGAGCGATGCCCCGGCGCGCGAGAAGGTCGCCCTCCTCGAGCGGGCGGACCGGGCCGCCCGCGCCTTCGACCCGACTATCGCACGGGTGGATGGGTCGATCGGCGACGAACTCAAGTACGTCCTGGTGGCCCGCAGCGATGGCAAGGTCGTGGGCGACGTCCAGCCGCTCATCCGGCTGAACGTGGTGGCCGTGTCCGACCGCGACGGCGCCCGCCGCCAGGCGAGCTGGGGCGGCGGCGGCCGCCTCGGGATGGAGTACTTCTCCCGGGTCACGCCGGAAGAGGGCGCGCGCGACGCGGCCCGCCAGGCGGTCCTCCAGCACGACGCCATCGAGGCACCGGCCGGGACGTTCCCGGTGGTCCTGGCTGCCGGCGACAGCGGCATCCTGCTCCATGAGGCCGTCGGTCATGGCCTGGAGGCGGACTTCAACCGCAAAGGCACAAGCAACTTCAGTGGCCGTGTGGGTCAGCCAGTCGCCAG
>JBJXGC010000330.1:0-5874 GCA_046154545.1 Dehalococcoidia bacterium
GAAACGCCAGCCCGAGCAGCCCCTGCTCGTTCCCGCTACTCCCGACCAGCGGCGTGATGTCGAGGAACGGCTCGGCGGCGATGGTCCCGTCCTGCACGACCCGGATCGTGCCCGCCTTCTCCACCACAAAAAGCCGCCCGCTGCCATCACCGGCATGGGTCACATAGGTCGGGCGCCGAAAGCCGCTGGCCACCTTCAGGAGCTGGACGCCTGGCCCGGGCGCCGCCGTGGCGCTGCTATCGGCGGCGAGCCCCGGCACGACCGTGCGCGTGGCGAGGGATTGGTCTCGGCCGTCGCCGCCGTTACCGCAGGCCGCGATCAGGGTCAGTGGGAGGAGAAAGACGAAAAACCGGCGCACAACACCAGACTATGGCCCACGGCCGGTCAAGGGCGAGGGAACATCAGGCGTCGTATCCTCTTCGCTCTCCCCGGGCTGGCACTGGATGTCCCGGCGTTGCTGCGGATGGCGCGCGACGCCCATCTCGCGGTAGAGGGCCATCTTCTGGTGCAGGTCGCCCAGGGGGTGGGTTCGGGGGGCCGCGACCACCCAGGATGGAAACGACGCGGACCGGAGCCCTCCGTCGCCGCCGGGCATCCTTAGCCCGGCCGCCAGGGAGGGCCCCGGTCCTCCGCGCGTCACCTCCGGCGACCTCGAACGTCCAGGATCGCCCGGAGGAACGCGATACCTCGAACAAACCTTGGCGCCCTTGGCGTCTTGGCGGTTCACCGGCGCGACCGGCGCCCGCCTACACCCGCGACTTCGCGTCCACCTTGCTCACGTCCTCTAGGCCCTTCGGCACCCCGCTGACCTGCACGTTCTGGAGGCTCTTCAGCACGTCCGCGAGCCGTTCGCGCTGGGCCGGCGTGCTGGCCGGCATGGCCAGCCCGATCCGTTTCGCATACTCCCGGTTCTCGCTCAGGAAGGCTGGCAGCCGGTCGTAGGTCGATGTCTGCGCGAAGACGCGGAGCACGTCCTCCGGGATCACCTTCTGCATCTCCGCCCACTTGCCCTGGAGCGACATCTCGTGGAGCTGCATCCCCAGGCTCTTCAGCCCGTGCACTTCGAACACTTCGTGGTAGCTGCGCGTCGAGCCGTAGAACGAGATCGGCTGGCGCAGCCGCTCCAGGCCCTGCTCGATCTCCGATTCGTTTTCGCCGAAGACCGTGAAGCCCCCGCCCGAAAGCTCGATATCCGACCAGGTCCGCCCGCTCCGCTTGAGCCCGACCGCGATGTTCGGGAGGACCACGTCGCGCATGTACTTGTCCGTCATGAAGCCGTGGGGCATCACCCCATCGGCCACCTCACCCGCCACCCGCGCCATCGCGTCGCCCACGCAGGCGAGGAAGACCTTCGGCCGCGGGTAGTCGATCGGCCCCGGGTTGAAGTTCGGCGTCATCAGCGTGAAGTGGTAATGCTTGCCCAGGAACTCCGGTTTCTCACCCGTTTCGAACGACTTCCAGACCGCCTTCAGCATCTGGATGTACTCCTTCATGCGTGGGGCCGCCGGGCCCCACTCCATGCTGAAGCGGTTGATGTTGTGGCCCTTCACCTGGCTCCCGAGGCCGAGCGAGAAGCGCCCCTTGCTCAGGTGCTGGATGTCCCACGCCTCGTAGGCCAGGATTGTGGGGCTCCGCGGGAAGGCGATGGTGACACTCGTCTGGATCTCGATCCGCTCCGTCGCGTTCGCCCCGAGGGCGGCCGTCAGCATCGAATCGTGGGCCGTCTCCGGCGTGCTCGCCGTGTCATAGCCCAGCTCTTCCGCCCGCCGCGCGCCTTCCGCCGCCTCCGACGGCCAGCCGCCGCCAAACCCTGTACCGATCTTCATCGTGATATCTCTCCTGCTTCGATGCTTCCTTTCTACCGGATTAGCGGCCCCGTGTCGCGTCTCCAGTAACGAGACAAACCACCGCAAGGGTAGGGCCATCCCTGCAAGGTACGGGCGGCGAGCGAAGCATCCCCCTTCATGGCCCCATCCGCCTCCCCTCCGCCGCGCGGGGAGGCACGCATAGCCTTCGCCTCAGAGCGAGGGATGAAAAAGGCCTGGTCTTCTGCTCCGCCTCCCCCTCGCCCCGCGCACGGGGAGAGGGGGCAGGCGGTGAGGGTCGCGACGGCCAGGCGGAGCCCAACGACAGGTGCGAGCGTTGGGGCCATGCTCGTGCCGCGTCAGCCGCACACTCGAACCTTGGCGTCCTCTTGGCGACCTTGGCGTCTTGGCGATTAGACCGCCGCCAGCGCCCCCAGCTTCGCCTTCACGAACTCCCCGATCTGGTCGATCGCCTGCTGCCCCTCGGGCACCATCCAGCCCTGCATCTGGAAGACGTGCACCTGGCCGTCCCACGGCTCGAACGTGCTCTCCACACCGGCCGCCTTCGCCCGCTCGTGCAGGCGGGTCGAGTCGTCGTAGAGCACCTCTTCCGTGCCCACCTGGATGAGCAGCGGCGGCAGGCCGCTGAGGTCCGCATAGTGCGGCGAGACGAGCGGGTTCGTCGCCTTGTCGCCGCCGATGTAGTTGTCGGCCATCATCTTGATCATCGCGACATCGCTGATCAGCGGGTCGCGGGTCGCGCGCTCCGTGATCGAGGCGCCTGTGGCCGCGAGGTCCGTCCAGGGCGACAGCAGGACGCCCGCCGATGGCATGGGCAGGCCGCGTTCCTTGAGCGAGACCAGCGTCGCGGCGGTCAGGCCGCCGCCCGCCGAGTCGCCCCCGATGGCGATGTCGCGCGCCGCAATCCCGGAATCGAGGAGCGACCGGTAGCCCGCGACCGCGTCTTCGACCGCCGCGGGGAAGGGGTGCTCCGGCGCCAGCCGGTAATCCAGGGCGAGCACCTGGACGTCCGTCGCCCGCGAAAGCTCGCCCAACAGCCAGGCGTGGGAGACCGTCGAGCCAAGCACGTAGCCGCCGCCATGGAGATACAGCAGCACCCGGCTCGTGTCCGCCCCGGGCGCCGTGAAGTACTTCGCAGGGACGCCCCCAGCGGTCGTGTCCTCGACGATGATGTCGGCGTCGGCCGAACGGGCGGTCGCTTCCATCCCGGCGCGCATCTCCGCCAGGGAGCCGCCAGGCAGGGCCGGCTGGCTCCGCATGGTGGCGATCAATTGCTTGCTCTCTTCGCTGGGCATCCTGTTTCCTCCGGACTCGTAGTCGTGCGGCTATTCAATGCCTCTGCAGCAGACATTGCAAGCGGCCTACCGCGGCGGCGGCCCGGGCCCGCCCCGCAGCTCCTTCCGCCAGACGAACCGCAGCCCCGACCAGCGCTCATCGATGGCGCAGACCTTGTTGTCCACGAGCCCGGTCGGGAGGATGACCTCACGCAGGACGTCCTCCGTAAGGTCGGTCGCGACCTTCGCGGCCTTCTTCGGCCACGCGATCCAGAGCCCGCCGGCTGGGAAGACGCCCTCACCAAGGCCGGGAAGCGCCCCCGCCAACTCGGCCCGGTCTGTCGTGAAGAACACGGCCACGTCGATGGCCCCCGGCGAAAGTGCATCCACCGTCGCCTCGGCCGGCAGCTCGCCGAGGCTTTCGCTGAACCCCGGCGGCGCCCCGATGAACGCGCACCGGCTGCCTTCCTTGATCCCGAGCTTCTTCGGCAGCGGCGTCCCCGAATATCCGGCCATCCGTGGATCGTACCCGTTCGGGCAGGGACGGATCACCCACCTCCGCCCCGCGGCGGTGGCCCCCTCCGCCCTGGAGCCGCGCCTCTCAGTGGGCGCTTACTTCGCACAATGTCAGGTGTGTCCCCGGGCAGTTCGTGGGCCTACCCGGGGGCGTCATCCCGCGGCGGTGCCCCGCCGTCCTGGAGCCGCGCCCCTCAGTGGGCGCTTACTTCGCACGATGTCAGGCGTGCCCCCGGGCAGTTCCTGGGCCTACCCCGGGGGCTCATCCCGCGGCGGTGCCCCCGCCGTCCTGGAGCCGCGCCCCTCAGTGGGCGCTTACTCCGCACGCTGTCAGGCGTGTCCCCCGGCAGTTCGTGGGCCAACCCGGGGGGCGTCGTCCCAGGCCACACCGGACATCGTGCCCTCGCGCTCGTCTCGCCGCCGCTGGCCCCGCGCAACCGCCGCCACCCCAATGTTGGAACCCCACCCGGACCCACGACGCCACCCCCGCCCGCACGCTATCCTCTCCTTAATGACCGACGAACACGCCCACCACACCGGCGCCTGGCAGCCCAACGCCGTCCTCCCCGAAGGCAAGCGCCTCGCTCTCCGCCGCCTCGCCGACGCCACCCGCCAGACGATCGACCTCCTCATGGAGACGGACGCCCCGGACGCCGATCTCCTGGCCGCCGCCGCCGCTGCCGAAGCGTTCAACGCCCGCCTCGCCGCCGCCCCGCGCGGCCGTCCCCTCTGGGGCTTCGCCGAGGCGAGCACCTCGGGCGACCCCGTCAGCTTCTACGACAACAGCCCCATCTCCGGCCCCGCCAACCCGATCGCCCCCCCGCTGACTATGCGGATGGTTGGCGGCGAAGTCGAAGCTTGGGCCGAATTCGGCATCGCCTACGAAGGCCCGCCCGGCCACGTGCACGGCGGCTGGGTGGCCGCCGCCTTCGACGAGGTGCTCGGCATGGTCCAGTCCGGCACCGGCAACCCGGGCATGACCGGCACCCTCACCGTGCGTTATCGCCGCCCCACGCCGCTCCTCCGCAGGGTCACCTTCCGCGGCCGCCTCGACCGCGTCGAGGGCCGCAAGATCTTCACCGTAGCCACGCTCAGCGACGGCGACACCCTCTGCGCCGAGGCCGAGGGCATCTTCATCTCCGTCGGCCAGGAACGCTTCCGCGCCCTCGCCGAGCAAGCCGACCGCGGCGCGGTCTTCCCGGCGGGGAGCTGAGCGATGACCGCCGAGCCGCCGATCGAGCCCGCCGAGTCCCGCGCCGATGCCCTCGCCCGCCTCCGCGAGGCGCTCACGCGGCCGATCGACCAGCTCCTCGCGAACGATGCCCCGGACGACATCGTCCGCTTCACCGCCGACCGCGCCGAGAGCTTCGCCGCCATGATCGGCGGCGAGCCGCCCGGCCGCGTCCTCTGGGGCTACGTCACCGCCCGCGACGCCACCGCCCGCGGCCAGTTCGTCATCGGCCTCGCCGCGGGTGGCCGCCCGCCCGGCGAGATTTCGGTGATCGGCGACCACGCCCACGGCGTCGTCCAGTTCGACTCCGCCTTCGAAGGCCCCGACGGCGGCGTCCACGGCGGCTACCTCGCCTTCCTCTTCGACGAAGCGCTCTCAGTGGTGAAAGCCTTCATCACCGGCGGCCCCATCGTCACCCGCTCGCTCTCCGTCCGCTACCACCGCCTCACACCGCTCAACATACCCCTCGATGTCCGCTCCGAAGTCACCGCCACCGACGGCCGCCGCGTCACCGTCCACGGCACCCTGACGTTCGGCGATATCCTGCTTGCGGAGGCGGACGCCGTCTTCGTGCGCCGCCGCCCGCCGCCCGTCTCGGACGAAGACCCGTAGCCGTGGCCGTCGCGGCCACTGGGGTCCCGCACGTCACGTCCGGGGTGCCCGAGGTCGCTGAACGCGGCCTCCCCGCCCGTAGCCGTGGCCGTCGCGGCCACTGGTTCCCGCACGTCGCCCCGGCGTGTCCACGGTCGCTGAATGCGGTCTCCCCACCGTAGCGCGACCGTGAGGGAGCGCTGCTGCGGTCACCTCAGAACGTCGCCCTGGGCCACGCCAATCCCCAGGGCGCCCAACAGGGCACGCCTACGGGTGGCCTGCGGGTGGCCTGCCGCGCGTGAACGTGGCACACGCGGCTGTCGAAGGGCGCCACCTCGCCGTCCACGGCACCCTGACGTTCTGCGAAACGGTGGCGGCGGAGGCCGACGCCGTCTTCGTCCAGCGGCCGGGCATGTCCGTAGCGCCTCGTACTGCT
>JBJXGC010000035.1:0-24804 GCA_046154545.1 Dehalococcoidia bacterium
GGCGCACGAGGAGAAGCTCCGTGCGATCACGTTGCCGGCCCTGCTCATCCATGGCGAGCGCGACGAGTTGGTGCCACCGGAGAACGCGCGCGAACTGCACGCCTTGCTCGCGAGCGAGGAGAAGGAACTGCTGATCATCCCGGGCGCGGGCCACAACGACATCGCCTGGGTAGGGATGGCGCCGTACTTCGCCGCGATCAAGCGGTTCGTCCACGGGGAGGACGCCCGCCCGCCAGGGACGTAGCGCCTCCGCGCGTCGTGGGCCTTTAGCCCTTCATGGCGAGGGTCTGCGGCAGGTCGAGGTGAATGCCGGGGCCCATGGTCGTGGTCAGAGTCGCTGACTTGATGTACTGGCCTTTGGCTTCGCGCGGCCTGGCAGCGTTGATAGCTTCGATGAAGGCGGCCATATTCTCTTTGAGCTGCTGATCTTCGAAGCTGACCTTGCCGAGCGGGACGTGGATGTTGGCGAGCCGGTCGAGGCGGAACTCGACGCGGCCCTGCTTCGCTTCCTCGACCGTCTTGGCGATGTCCTCGGCGCCGACGACCGTGCCGGACCGGGGGTTGGGCATCAGGCCGCGGGGGCCGAGCACGCGGCCGAGGCGGCCCACTTTGCCCATCATTTCCCGGGTGGCGATGGCGACATCGAAGTCGGTCCAGCCGCCCTCGATCTGCTTGATGAGGTCGTCGCTGCCGACGAAATCGGCGCCAGCGGCGCGGGCGATCCCGACCGTCTCACCTTCGGTGAACACCAGCACGCGGAGGACCTTGCCGAGGCCATGGGGCAAGAGCGTGCTGCCCCGGATCTGCTGTTCGGCGTGGCGCGGGTCAAGCCCGGTCTTAATGTGCAGCTCGACCGTCTCGTCGAACTTGGCGGGATGCACCTCCTTCGCCAGTGCGATGGCGTCGTCGGGTGCGTAAAAGCGGGCGTGGTCGACCTTCTCGGCCGCGGCCTGCCACTTCTTGCCCTTCTTGGTGTCGGACTGTGCTGCACTCATGGCTAACCCACCGTAATCCCCATCGAGCGGGCGGTGCCGTCGATGATCTTCATGGCTTCCTCGATGGAGTTGGCGTTCAGGTCGGGCATCTTCACCTGGGCGATCTCTTTGAGCTGCGCGAGGGTGACGTTGCCCAGCTTGTCGGTGCGGGGGTTGCCGCTGCCCTTCTCGATGCCGGCCGCCTTGCGGAGCATGTCGGCCGCGGGCGGCGTCTTCAGGACAAAGGTGAACGAGCGGTCCTCGAAGATCGTGATCTGCGCGGGGATAATCGACCCGAGCTGGTTCGCCGTGCGGGCGTTGTAGTCTTTGCAGAACTCCATGATGTTCACGCCGTGCTGGCCGAGCGCGGGGCCAACGGGCGGGGCCGGGTTCGCCTTCCCGCCGGGAAGCTGCAGTGTTACCACTGCGCGGACTTTCTTTGCCATGCCATGTCTCCTGGTGTGCAAGCGGCATGCTCAAGGCATACCTCCACGCGCCCGCCATAGTGTTGCGGGCGAACAATCATTGTTGCGAGCGCCCGGCCAACGGGCAACGGGGAGCCGCTGAACGTCAGCGGTTACGCAGGCGCGGGTCGAGGACGTCGCGAAGGGCATCACCGAGGAGGTTGAAGCCAAGCACGACGAGGCTGAGCGCGAGCCCGGGGAAGATGGCCATCCACGGGGCGTGTTCGAAGAAGCGCCGGGCGTTGCCGCTCAGGTCGGCGCCCCACGAAGGCGTTGGCGGTGGGGTGCCAAGGCCAAGAAAGCTGAGGGCCGCTTCGACGAGGATGGCGCCACCGAGGATCGACGTGCCGATGATGATCACGGCCGCGGCGATGTTGGGCAGGATATGGCGGAACATGATGCGCAGCGGCGTCGCGCCCGTCGAGCGCGCAGCTTCAATGTAAAGTCCCTGTTTCTCAGACAGCACGATGCCCCGCATGATCCGGCCGACCCCGGGGATGATCGCTATGCCCACGACGATCATTAACTTGGTCACGGAGTTCCCGAGGACTGCGACCATGATGAGGGCAAGGATGATCAGGGGGAACGCCTGGAGGGCGTCCATCACGCGCTGGAGGACGATATCGAAGATGCCGCCGAGGTAGCCGGAGAGCAGGCCAACGAGGAGGCCTCCCACGGTCCCGATGAGGGTGGCGATGATCCCCACCTGCAGCGACGTGCGGCTCCCGTAGATCACCCGGCTGAGAATGTCGCGGCCTTTGTCGTCGGTGCCGAACAGGTTCGTGCCGTTGGGAGACTGGAGGCCGAGGGCGTCGGTATTGGTCGGGTCGAACGGCGCCACCACGTCGGCGAGGAGCGACGTGAGGATCAGGAAGAGGATGATGGCGAAGCCGAGGACGCCGAGGGGCTGCTGGCGGGCGACGCGCCGAAGCTTGGCGAGGCGGCTTGGGCCGGTCACCAGGTCCTGGCCGATAAGGATCTCGCTGGCGGGGTTAAGTGCGGTCATGAGTAACGAATCCTTGGGTCCAGGACGCCGTAAGACAGGTCCACGACCAGGTTGACGAGGAGGAAGACGACCGCCAGGAAGAGCACGAGGCCCTGGACGACCGGGTAGTCTCGGAAATTGATTGAACTGATGAAGAAGAGCCCGACGCCCTGGAGGTTGAAGATCGTCTCAATGATGATGGCTCCACCGATGAGCCCGGCGATCTGGAGGCCAAGGACCGTGACCACGGGGATGAGGGCGTTCTTCAAGGTGTGACGCACGATGACAACGCGCTCCTTGAGGCCCTTGGCATAGGCCGTCCGGACGTAGTCGTTGCGTAGCACCTCCAGCATGGACGACCGGGTCAGTCGCATGATCCCGGCCGAACCACCGATCGCCAGGCAGAGGCTCGGAACAAAGTATTGTTGGATATTCTTCAAGGGGTCGTCGGTTATCCCAACCTTGCCAAGTGGTGGCAGGTAGTCCCACCAGATGGCGGGCATGATGAGCAACAGGGTGCCCAGCCAAAAGTTCGGTATGGAGAGGCCGCCAATGCTGATGAGGCGGATGCCGTAGTCAATCGGGGTGTTCTGGCGCACGGCCGAGATGATGCCGAATGGCACGCCGATCAGGACCGTGAGGATCATAGCGAAGACGAGGAGTTCGAGCGTGCTCGGAAGGCGCGCTTTCAGCTCGTCCGTCACGTTCGTCCGCTGGACCACCGACTGGCCGAGGTTCCCGTGGAAGACGTCGTTCCACCATCTGACGTACTGGACGGGGAGGGAGTCGTTCAGGTGATAGGCTTCGCGAAACTTCTCGCGGTCGGCCTCAGTGGCTTCCTGCCCGAGCGCGAGCGTGGCCGGGTCGCCTGGCACCAACCGCATGAGGCTGGCGACGCCAACGGTCACCAGCATGATGACAGGGATCATGAGCAGGAGGCGGCGGAGCGCGTAGGTCCTCATCGGTCAATGGCCTCAGGTGTCGTGTGGCCGATCGGCGCGGGGCCCGGCTTCGCGGCTAATGGGCGGTAAGATACGCAGGGGCGGCCCCATGTCGAGGCCGCCCCCTGGCGGATGCAGTGATGAGTTGTGGTGTGGCCCGGGCAAATGTTGCCCGGGCCACAAGAGCGTCCATTGGCCGTTCTAGGACGGCTTCAGGTACTCGCCGTACTTCCAGTAGATCGACGTCCGGCCCTTCGGGTCGAAGCCACCGACGCGCTTGTAATACGACTGGAAGAGCGGGCGGGTGTACATGTTGATCAGCGGAGCAGCATCTTCGAGGATGAGCTTCTGCGCATCCTTGACGAGCTTCTGGCGCTTCTGGAGATCGACTTCGCCGTTCGTGGCGTCGATGGCATCCGTGACCTTCTGGTTGTCGTAATGCCACCAGCTGAACGTGCCGAGGCCGTTCTTGTGGTAGAAGCCGAGCGGCACCTTGGGCGTCTCGTACGGGTTGTGGGTGAAGACAACCGCGTTGAAGTTCGCCTTGAAGAGCTTCTCGCTGAGGAACGTCGGCAGGTCGCCGACCTTGAGGTTGGCGGTGATGCCGATCTTCTTCAGTTCGGCGGCGATCAGCTCGGCGTGGTCGATGTAGGCAGGCACGCCGTTGGAGGTGTCGATGTCGAAGCTGAACCCGTCGGGATACCCGGCGGCGGTGAGCAGGTCCTTCGCCTTCTTCGGGTCGTAGCCGATGTACGGCTTCGTCTCCTCCTGGCTGAGGGCCCAGAAGGCCAGGCCGTTGGAGAGGACACCCTGAGGCTGACCTGACCCAAGGCTGATCTTGTCGACGAACTGCTTGCGGTCCATGCCGATCCACATCGCCTGGCGGACGCGAGGGTCGTCGAACGGCTTGACGGAGGCGTTGAGGCCGAGGGAGCCGTAGCTCAGGCCTGGCACTTCAAAGCTCTCCATCTTGCTGTCCTTCTGGAGGTCGGTGAAGTCGAGCTTGTTGAGGGCGGTGCCCATGCCTTCGTACGGGCCGGAGCCGATGTCGAACTGGCCCGCCTTGTAGGCGGCGAGGAGCGTCGCCTGGTCGAGGATGGTCGTCCAGGTCTGGCCGTCGAGGTGGGGAAGGTTCTTGTTGTAGTAGTCGGGATTCTTGACGAGGACGGTCTTCTCGCCCTTGACGTATTCCTTCATGATGTACGGCCCGCCGCCGATCCCCTGGGCGCTGAGGTCCGTGAACTTCTCGACCGCTTCGCGGGGGACGATGGCCTGCTGCCAGTTGCCCATTTCGTTCATCGCTTCGGCCCACGGCTTCTTCGTAGTGAGCTTGAACGTGTACTGGTCCGGCGTCTCCATCTTATCGACGATGGTCTTGTAGAAGTCGTTGTTCTGCGCCTTGGGCAGGTCGCGGAAGCGCTCTTTGCTGTACTTCACGTCTTCCGAGACGAGTTCGCGGCCGTTCACCGGCGCGATGTTCTGGAGCTTGATGCCCGGCTTCAGCTTGAAGATGAACTCGGTCGGGCTTGGCTGCTCGACCGACGCGCTATCGACAAGCTGCGCCTTCTGGTCGGCGCTGTTCACGACGTGCAGGTAGTTGTAGACGCCGCTAACCATGAAGAGGCCCACGGAGACTTCGGTGTGCGGGTCGATGCCGAGGACGTTCAGCCAGGTGGTCCGCCTGAGGGTGCCACCCTTGACGGGCTGCTCGCCCGTGGGAGAAGCGGCCGCACTGGGCGAGCCTGAGGCGCCGGGCGAGCCCGAAGCCGCGGTGGGGGAGGCTGCGTCGTCATCGTCGCCACAGCCCACGAGGGCGAGGCCGGCAGCGCCAACTCCAGCGGCGCCAGCGCCCGCGAGGACGCGGCGGCGAGACAGACGTCCTGTCTGAACCCGGGTCCAGTAATTGTCCAAAGATTAGCTCCTCCTGAATGTGCGAGCGGCCGGCAGGGCCGGGCTCATCGGCTGCAGCGATTGGGTGATCGCCCGAATAGCGCCGAAACACCGCCGTAACGATGCGGCGCTGGCATTGGATACGCTCCGCCGGCCCGATTGGATTCCCAGCGACTGCGTTAACGCATTAGCGACCCTACCGATCGGATTGGCCCACGTCAAACTGGCGGCCCGGCGCAAGGCTGGGCCACCACTCCGCGAGGGACCCGCGGACGAAGCGATGCCCGCTGGCCGGGCGGGCGTTGCTTCAGTCTCGATGCCTGGGAGCCTAGGCCGGCCGGCCCTGCCAGGTCGGGTCCTTCTGGTCGAACCAGAGGTCCCGGGCGACGTTTTGCGAGGTCACCTGGAAGGTGATCTCGCCAAGCCTGAAGTAGTTCCAATACATCGTGTTGGAGATGCCTTCGACGCTCGGCAGGATGCCGCCGCCGTTGTGGGCGAGCAGCTCCCTGGCGCCGTCGTGGTTGAGGGTGATCCGGTTCTTCACGTCGAACTCGTTCTCGAGCTTCTCCGCGATGCCGTCCATCTTCGGCAGCGCCACGTTCCACTGCTTGTACTGCGACGATGTGGACTTGAAGGCGTTGATGTAGTCGATGCTCGGGTCAGGGTCGCCCGGGGGGTTGCCCCAGCCGAACCAGACGTTGTTGTTGCCGTTGCCGTACTGCTGGCCCACAAGCTTCGCCGTGATCGTGGAGTAGGGCTGGACCGCCGGCTTGAAGTCGTTCCCGAGCACGCTCTTGAGCTTGTTCGTGATCGCCGCGCCGATACCCGCGTACGACCCTTCGAAGATGTCCGGGATATCAACGGTGACCTCGCCGATTTTGTCGCCGCCCGCGGCGAGCCACTTGGCCTTCGCGTCGGCCTCGTCCTTCTTCCGGTCCTCGAGGTAGCCGGGGAAGGTGATGAGGTCCTTCTCGGGAAGGGCGAACGGCGCCCAGGCCGGCGGCACGAAGGCACAGAGCAGGCCGTTTCCCTGGTAGATCTGCTGGATCATGTCCCGGCGGTCCAGTGCCTGGTAAATGCCGCCGATCATGCGCTCGTCCTGCCATGGAGGAGCCCCTCCGAAGAAGGTCCCGGTCACCGGGTTCGGGATGAAGTTCTTGATCTTCACGACCTGGCCCTTGAACCGGCCCTCGAGTTCATCGAGGACGGCCTGGCGGACGTTCCCGCCGAAGGCATCGATCTGCTTCTGTTCGAAGGCCGCCTGTTGCGCGGCCGCGTCGGTGAAGAGGTTGCGGTACTCCACGCCGTCCCACCACGGGTTAACGACCGCCTTGGGGTGGCGCTTGAACGAGACCGAGCCTTCCGCCTTGAAGTCCGTGACGACGAAGTTCCCCGTGCCGATCAGCTGATCGACGTTGAACTTGGCGAAGTCGCTTTCGAAGGCATCGACCGCTTCGGGTGCCGTGACCTTCGTCCACGTTGCGGCGAGCGTATTGAGGAAGAAGGGCCAGGGCTTGGTGAACGTGACCTTGATCGTCTTGGCGTCCACCAGTTCGACCTTGTCCACGACCTGGAACAGCGGCTGCCGGTAGAAGTTCGCGTCGGCCGTGCCGTCTTTCAACTTCCCGGCCTTGTTCCGCTCGATGTGGAACTTCATGTCCGCGGCCGTCGCCTGGCGCCCGTTCAGGGGCTTCTTATCGTGCCAGAAGAGGTTGTCTCTCACCCGGAAGGTGATCGTCTGCTTGTCGATCTGCTCATAGGACTGGGCGAAGTAGCCACCGATCTTGGCGTCTTTGAAGCTCTCCCAGCTGACGATACCCTGGTAGGCGAGCCCGAAGACCGTGCCCATCGGGCCGAAGCGGCTGCGGTCGCTGTCGAAGGTGTCCCAGGTGTTGCCGGCGCTCGTGAAATGCGCCGTACCGCCGCGCTGCTTGGCGACGACGGGCGTACCGGCGGCCGTCGCCGAGGCCGCTGCACTGGGGCTCGCGGCGGTGGTGCCCGCCGGCGCCGTCGTCGGGCTGGGAGGATCGTCGTCGTCGCCGCAGCCCACCAGCCCGAGCGCCGCGGTGCCTATGCCGGCCGCGCCTGCGCCCGCGAGGACGCGCCGCCGTGTGATCCGCCCGGTCCGTGCCCGGGTCCAGTAGTTGTCCACGATCTACTCCCTCCTGAGTCTGCGGAATTGGCGAGCCTGGCGGCCCTTGTGGCTGCGGCGTATCGAAACGAACGCCCAAGACCCGCGGATATCCATCGATACCGCGCATACGTCCCATAGGCCTGACCAGCATTTTGGGTCGGCCTCAACGTTGCGCGGACAGTAGCCATTTCGCCTGCGCCCGTCAACGGGTGGCGTCCGGCCTGGGCCGGCGGGGCGATCCTCGGGGAAGGTGCCCGGCCAAGCCTTGAGACGGCAGCGTGCGGCCCGGCCCCAGTGCACGGAGCAAGCCCCCAGGCGGCGCGCGCCTGCTCCCGCTCGTCCTGGGGACGCAAAAACCGCCCGCATTGCTGCGGGCGGTCTCTGGAAAAGTGACGTTTGGACGGGCTAGGCGGGGCGCCCCTGCCAGGTCGGGTCCTTCTGGTCGAACCAGTAGTCCCGGGCGACGTTCTGCGAAACGACCTGGAAGGTCTGTTCCCCGATCTTGAAGTAGTTCCAGTAGAGGGTGTTCGAGATGCCCTCGACGCTCGGCATGATGCCGCCGCCGTTGTGAGCGAGGAGTTCCTTGGCGCCGTCGTGGTTCAGCGTGATCCGGTTCTTCACGTCGAACTCGTTCTCCAGCTTGTCCGCGATCGCGTCCATCTTCGGCAGCGTCACGTTCCACTGCTTGTACTGCGACGATGTGGACTTGAAGGCGTTGATGTAGTCGATACTCGGGTCCGGGTCGCCTGGCGGGTTGCCCCAGCCGAACCAGACGTTGTTGTTGCCGTTGCCGTACTGCTGGCCCACGAGCTTGGCCGTGATCGTGGAGTAGGGCTGGATCACGGGCTTGAATTCGTTCCCGAGAATGCTCTTGAGCTTGTTCGTGATCGACGCGCCGATACCGGCGTACGACCCTTCGAAGATGTCGGGGATGTCCACCGTGATTTCGCCGAGCTTGTCACCGCCAGCGGCGAGCCACTTGGCCTTGGCATCGGCCTCGTCCTTCTTCCGGTCTTCGAGGTAGCCGGGGAAGGTGATGAGGTCCTTCTCGGGGAGCGCGAACGGCGCCCAGGCCGGTGGCACGAAGGCGCAGAGCAGGCCGTTGCCCTGGTAGATCTGCTGGATCATGTCGCGGCGATCGAGGGCCTGGTAGATGCCGCCGATCAGGCGCTCGTCGCTCCAGGGGGCCGCGCCGCCGAAGAAGGTACCCGTAACCGGGTTGGGGATGAAGTTCTTGACCTTCGTGACCTGGCCCTTGAACCGTGCTTCGATGTCATCGAGGACGGCCTGGCGGACGTTGAAGCCGAAGGCATCGATCTGCTTCTGTTCGAACGCAGCCTGCTGGGCGGAGGCGTCGGTCCAGAGGTTGCGATACTCAACGCCGTCCCACCAGGGGTTGACGACGGCCTTGGGATGGCGCTTGAAGGAGACCGAACCTTCGGCCTTGAAGTCGGTCGCGACAAAGTTGCCGGTGCCGATCAGGTGGTCGACGTTGAACTTGGCGAAGTCCGATTCGAAAGCGTCGGCCGCTTCCGGGGACGTGACCTTCGTCCAGGTCTGGGCGAGGGTGTTGAGGAAGTAGGGCCAGGGCTTGGTGAAGGTGACCTTGATCGTCTTGTCATCGACCAGTTCAACCTTGTCCACGACCTGGAACAGCGGCTGCCGGTAGAAGTTCGCGTCGGCCGTGCCGTCTTTCAACTTCCCGGCCTTGTTCCGCTCGATGTGGAACTTCATGTCTGCGGCCGTCGCCTGGCGCCCGTTCAAGGGCTTCTTGTCGTGCCAGAAGAGGTTGTCCCTCACCCGGAAGGTGATGGTCGACTTATCGACCTGCTCGTAGGATTGGGCGAAGTAGCCGCTGATCTTGGCGTCTTTGAAGCTCTCCCAGCTGACGATGCCCTGGTAGGCGAGGCCGAAGACCGTGCCCATCGGACCGAAGCGGCTGCGGTCACTGTCGAACGTGTCCCAGGTGTTGCCGGCACTGGTGAAGTGGCCGGTGCCACCGCGCTGCTTGGTGACGGCGGGCGTCGTCGCGGCCGCGCTCGCTGAAGCGGCAGCGGATGGGCTGGCGGCACTGGTGCCGGCCGGGGCCGTCGTCGGGCTGGGGGTATCGTCGTCGTCACCGCAACCGACGAGGCCGAGGCTCGCAGCCCCAACACCCGCCGCCGCCGCGCCGCCAACGAAGCGACGCCGCGAGACTTTCCCGGCGGCCGTCCGCCGAAGCCAGTAGTTTTCTTCCTTCATCTAACTCGTAGTCCCCTTCTGACTGTCCCGCGTTTATACCGGGCACACTCGTAGTACGACGCGCCCGCTCCTGCGGATTTGGTTCGACTATACGAAGAGGTTCTCCACAGTCAAGGGAGGACGGCGCGCCACGCGCCTCTCGCTCGTGCGCCGCGGTTCCCACCCGGCGCTCACACGTGCTCCGCACCTCGCCGGGCACGGCGGGCCCCTCGCCGCGCACGGAGAAGGGACTCGCAGACGTGCCGGAACCGCTCGCCGTCGCCCGGCGCGGCCGACGGCAGTCCTCGCCGCGGAGGCGTTTCCGGGAAAGGGAAACCTGCGGCCGGTGGGCTAGAATCCGGCGCGGCCGCCGCGGCCCCGCAGGCGCGGGTCCAGGGCGTCGCGCAGGGCGTCACCGAGCAGGTTGAAGCCGAGCACCGTGACGGTCAGCGCGATGCCGATGTAGAGGGCCATCTGCGGCTTGGCCGCACCCAGCTGGCGCCCTTCGTTGATCATGGCGCCCCAGGAGATCGCCCGGATGTCGGAAAGGCCAATGAAGGCGAGACCGGCCTCGGCGAGGATGTAAAGGCCGATCGAGATGGTGAAGATGACGATCAGTGGCGCCACGATGTTGGGCAGGATGTGCCGGCCCATGACACGAATGTCGCTCGCCCCGACGGTCTTCGCCGCCATCACGTACACCTCTTCGCGAGTGGCGAGGACCGAGGCGCGGGCGATCCGGGTGACACTGCCGACGCCAAGGATGCCCAACGCCACCGTCGTCCAGTAGACGTTCGGGTCCTCAACGACCTGGGACATGACGAGCAGGAGGATGAGCCCCGGGAAGGCGAGGAGGGCGTCCGTCATGCGTTGCATGATGAAGTCGATAACGCCGCCGAAGTAGGCGCTGACAACACCGAACACGGTGCCGAAGGCCACGGCGATGATCGCGCCGCCCACGCCAACGAGGAGCGCGAGACGGGACCCGTGGACCATGCGCGAGTAGACGTCGCGGCCGACGCGGTCGGTCCCGAGCCAGTGCTTGCTGGATGCGTCGGCGCTGGTGAGGATGTTGCCGTCACCAAGGCCCTGGAGGAAGCGCGAAGCGGGGTAGTTCAGGCGGACCGTGATGTCTGTCCGGGCCCTGTCCAGGAGCTCCTGGGAGAAGCACGTCACGCCGGGATCTCTGAGCTGCGCATCGCTGAGGCCCGCAGCGCAATTGCGGACCGCCTCGCGGGCGACCGTCTCCGGACCGACCCGATCGATGTAGTTGGCGAAGATGGCGAGGAGGACGAGGACGACAATGATGACGAGGCCGATCGCGCCAAGCGGCTTGGTGCGCATGAAGCGGCCAAGATTGATGAGAAAACGGACGACGCGCGGCCGGTCGCTAATACTGCGCGGGATATCTACACCGAGGAGCGTCGCGCCCTGTTCTTGAGCCACGTGAAATTGCCCTTTCTTAGGAGAGGCGAACGCGGGGATCGATGACGCCGTAGAGCACATCGATCGCCAGGTTCACGAAGACGATGAATGTCGCGATGATCACGACAAAGGATTGAATAACGGGAACATCGCGGCGGGTCACCGCGTTGAGGATCCGGAAGCCGATTCCGGGGATGTTGAAGATAAGTTCGAACACCACGTTGCCGCCCAAGAGCCCCGCGATGGTGAGGCCAATGACCGTGAGGACGGGGATGAGCGCGTTCTTGAGGGCGTGCCGCACGATGACCACCCGTTCGCGGACGCCCTTCGCCCAGGCGGTGCGGATATAGTCCTGGCGCAAGACCTCGAGCATCTGCGAGCGGAGCAGGCGCATGATGCCAGCGCCCGAGGCGAGCCCACCAGCGATGGCCGGGATGGCGAACAATCGGATGCTCCCCGAGGGGTCCTCCCAGAGCAACGGATAGGTCGTTATCGGGATCTCCCAGCCGATCGTGACCGGACCAATCGGTATGCCCCGGACGACATAGAGGAGGAGCATCGTCGCCACCCAGAAGTTCGGGGCAGCCACGAAAAAGATCGCGAAGAAGCGCAAGACATAGTCCAGCATCGAGTCCTGGCGGATGGCCGAGATGATGCCGATCGGGATGCTCGTCACCAGGGCCACAATGAGCGCCATGACAGAGAGTTGCAGCGTGTATGGCACCCCCGCTTTGAAGTCGGATAGGGCGCTGGTGCCGCTCTGGTACGAAGTCCCGAAGTCGCCGCGAAGGAGGTTGCCGATGTACGTCACGTACTGGACGGGAAGGGACTTGTCGAGACCGAGGTCCTCTTTGATCTGCTGAATCTGGGCCTCGACGGCTTCGCGGCCGCCTTCGCCCTGGGGATTGTTCGAGGCGATCTTCTGGGCGACGAAGTCGCCGGGAAGGACGTTCGTCGCGAGGAAGACGAGTGTTGCCACCAGGAGAATCACGGGGATGTTGATCAACATCCGCCGCAAGATGTAACTGCCCATAGCGTACCTCCGCCAATATGCGGATTAAATAGGACTCCGGCCTCACGCACAATCTCCGGCAGCCAGCAGGCCGTCCGCCTCTACGCGAGTGCCGCCGTGAGAGGGTACGCCCGGCGGGCGCCGATGGATTGGGCCTGAGCGGCCCCGCCCACGCGGCGGCCCTTGGCGCATGGACCCGGACCGGCCATACAATCGCGGCCGATGGCCGAACTGCACCGCCTTGCCACCCGCACTGCCGTCTTCGGGGAGTCCGTCATCCGGGAGATGACGCGCCTCGCGATGGTCCACAACGCGATGAACCTGGCCCAGGGCTACCCCGACTTCCCCGCCCCGGACTTCATCAAGCAGGCCGCGATCGACGCGATCAAGGCGGACATCAACCAGTACGCGATCACCTGGGGTTCGCTCCGGCTGCGCACCGCCATCGCAGCCAAGACCAGGCGCCTCTACGGCCTCGACCTCGACCCCGACCGCGAGATCACCGTCACCTGCGGGGCAACCGAGGCGATGATGGCGATCATGCTCGCGACCGTGGAGCCGTGCGACGAGGTCATCGTCTTCGAACCGTTCTACGAGAATTATGTCCCGGATGCGGCCATGTCCGGGGCGAAGCTGGTCTACGTCGCACTCGAGGCGCCGGACTTCGTGATCGACATGGACGCGCTCCGCCGGGCGTTCAGCGCGCGGACACGGGCGATCATCGTCAACACACCGAACAACCCGAGCGGCAAGGTGTTCACACGGGCCGAACTGGAAGGGATCGCGGCCCTCTGCCAGGAGTTCGACAGCCTCTGCATCACGGACGAGATCTACGAACACATCCTCTACGACGCGCACCAGCATGTGCCGATGGCGACCTTGCCCGGGATGTACGACCGCACCCTCACCATCAGCGGCCTCTCCAAGACGTTCAGCGTGACCGGCTGGCGCCTCGGATATGTCCTGGCGCCGCCCGCCCTGACCGACGGCGTCCGCAAAGTGCACGACTTCCTCACGGTGGGTGCGCCGGCGCCGCTGCAGGAGGCTTCGGCCGTCGCCATCGAGCAGTCGGACGCCTACTACCCGGAGCTACGGGAGATGTACGGCCGCAAGCGGAGCATGCTCCTCGCTGCGCTCCGCGAAGCCGGGTTCCGCTGCCACGAACCCCAGGGCGCCTACTACATCATGGCCGACTTCAGCGACCTCCGGTTCGAAGGCGACGATGTCGCCTTCGCCCGCCACCTCACCGAACGGGTAGGCGTGGCGCCGGTGCCGGGCTCGAGTTTCTATCGTCCAGGATCGGAACACGGCAGGCGGCTCGTCCGGTTTACGTTCTCGAAGAGCGAGGAGACGCTCCTGGAAGCCGGCCGGCGGCTGGCCGCCATGTGATGCGGCGGTAAGCCCGGCCATCGGCGCGGCATGAACATAGCGCCGCCGTTCGGTAGCTTCGGGTGATGAAGCGAAACCTCATCACCACCCTGGCGGCGCTGGCATCGGTGGCCGCGATCATCTCTGCAGCCTGCGGCGACGGCGCTGGCGTGGAAAAGGAGCTCTTCGACGTGGACAAAGCGACGACGACGGCCAGCGGCCTGCGATACACCGACGAAAAGGTCGGCACCGGCGCGACCCCGACACTCCAGCAGTCGGTCACCGTCCACTACACCGGGAAACTGGCCAGTAACGGGACGACGTTCGACAGCTCGGTCGGCGGCGATCCCGCGACCTTCGCCATGACGGGCGTGATCCAGGGCTTCGCTGAGGCCATCTCGACGATGAAGGTCGGGGGGAAGCGGACCGCCTACATCCCGGCCGCCCTGGGCTACGGGGCGCGGGCCCAGGGCCCGATCCCCGCGAACAGCGACCTGATCTTCGAAATCGAACTCATCGCCGTGAAGTAGCGCTCAGCGCCGCTCCGCCTGGGCCGCCCAAGAGCAGGAGTCGCGCGCCCTTCGAGGGGGCGTGTGGCGTGCGGCCGTCCCCGGACGGCTCCGCCAGGTCACCTGCCGCCCGCCGCCGCGTGAGCGAACGCATCCGATTCGGCTCCCAATTCGACCGCTCGGTCCGAGCCGGCCCGGCGCCGCGTTGTGCGCCATGCCCTGCCCACTGGTTGACGAATCAGAACATACGTTCTATTATTGGCTGGACAGGAGGCCCGCCATGCGCGTACTCGTTCTCTGGTTCCCACGGTTGGCAGCGCAGTTGGCTGCCGCCGCCCGGCCTGAACTTCGCGAGCGGCCGTTCGTGCTCCTCACGGGCGCGGGCGACGAGGCGCTGGTCGCGGCCTGCTCGGCAGCCGCCTCGGCCTCCGGGGTGCTTGCCGGGATGACCGCCGGGCAGGCGCGCAGCCGCTGTCCGCGGGCGGCCTTTCTGCCCGACAACGCTGGGGCCTGTCTCGATGAGCTGGACCGCATAGCCGGTATTGTCCGTGCTCGCGCGACAACTCTTGTCGCGGTCGAGAGCAGGTCGCACCTTGCCGTCGATATCACGGCCCTGGCCGGTACGTCCCAGGCCGAGGCTCTCCTCGCCCGGCGCCTGGCCGGCTACGCCTCGGCCTGGTCGGGGCTGGAGGTACGGGCCGCTGTCGCGAGCGGCCGGGCGGAGGCCCTCGACGCGGCCCGGGCATCGCGTGGGGCGCCGGTCATCTGCCCCGCCGGCCCGGAGGATGATGCTTCGATTTCTCCTTTCCAGCCCGATGCCGCGGTCTCGCGGCAATGGGCACAGGCCCGTCCCGCCGGCGCGCTCGAAGCACAGGTGGCGCTTCGGCGGCTGTTCGGGCGGTTCGAGGCCGTCCTCCAGGGCCGGGCCGAGGGCGCCCGCAAGGTCCAGCTCGAACTTTCGTGGGCGGACGAGACGCGGACGCTCACCCTTCGGCCGACCGCTCCGCTGCACACGGCAAGCGAAATGCTGTCACTGGTGGGCGGCGGCGCCCCGTTGGCGGCGCTTGAAGGGCTGGTGGCCTGCCAGGTGACGCTCACCCGCCTCGGGCCAGACGTCCGGACCCGGCCCTGCGCCGCCAGTGCCGCAGGCCGGGGCAGGCCGGGCATCCAGGTGAACGTCGTCCGCGAACCGCTTCGCCGGGCGAGCTGAAGAGAGCTTTTGGCTGTTAGCTCTTGGCTCTTGGCTCTTGGCTCTTGGCTTTTAGCGTGCGCACGAATGAGGGGCTGAGCGTCCCCCGGGCGACTTCGGCGACGGGGCCCTTCATCGTGAGCCCGTAGGCCGCATCGACATCGATCCGCAGCTTCCCCCCGGGCATCGCCACCGTCACCGGCGACCGGACGAGGCCGAGCCGGACAGCCGCGCTCGCCGCCGCGCAGGATGACGACCCCGAGGCCTCGGTCTCGCCCGCCCCGCGCTCCCAGATGAGGATGAAGATCTCCCGGGGCCCGGTTGGGACGGCGAGCTGGACGTTGGTGCGCCGGGGGAAGATCTCGTGGTTTTCCAGGGCGGGGCCGAGTTCGAGGAGGTCGGCCCGGGTCCACGCTTCGCCTGCGGGCTTGAAGACCACGCAGTGCGGGTTGCCAACGCTGACGCCCGTGAACACGAGGTCCCGTCCCGCGGCCGTGATCGGCTCCTGGATGAGTTCGCTGACGTCACGGCTGCAGGGCAGTGCGCGCGGGTCGAACGTCGCCGTCCCCATCGCGACCGTGGCGCTGCCCGCGTCGCCGTGCTTGTCCAGGTGCAAATCGATCGTGACCAGCCCGCCCTTCGTATCGACCGTGAACCGCTCCGTTGTCACGAGACCGGTGGCGTGGAGGTAGCGCGCGAAGATCCGCAGGCCGTTGCCCGATTTCTCCGCCTCGCTGCCATCCGGGTTGTAGATGCGGAGGCCGAAGTCAGCCCTGGCGGAGGGCGCGGGGGCGAGGATGCCGTCGCTGCCGAGGCCGAAGTGGCGGTCACAGATGGCGCGGATATTGGCGGGTGTGAGTTTGAAGCTCAGCGCGGCCGGGTCCATGACGAGGTAGTCGTTGCCGAGGCCATGGCCGCGAAAAAAGGCGTTCTGCACAGCTGTCTCCGGAAGTGGTGCGCGCGATTGTACCGCCCGGCTCCCGTGCGATCGGGCCGCCGAGCGGTCAGCTACCCGTGTGGCTCGAAAGCGCCGCTGGCTCCGGCGCCGCACCCGATCGCATCGCCCGTTCAGCCGCAACGAAGAGCACGGTGATCCCTACCACGATCGCGCCACTGACGGCGATCGTGTTGCGCTCACCGATGGCGTCGGCAAGCACGCCGATCGGGAGCGCGACGACGCTCGACACCGCGAACGCGAGGAAGGTGAGCGATACCACCCGCCCGAAGTAGGCCGGGTCGGTGAGGTGCGAGACGAGGGCGCCGTTCAGGGTCTGGAAACCGCCGCCCCCGGCGCCGATGAGCAGCATCAGGACCATGAGCACCCAGTAGCTCGGGGTGAACCCGGCGGCCAGCAGGGAGAGCCCGAAGACCAGGCACATGGCGGTGTAGAGCACGCCCGCCCGGGCCGAATCGGCGCGGGAGGCGACGGCGAGGCTCGCCGCAAACCCGCCGACCGCGTTGGCGATGAGCAGCCAGGTGATCTGCGAGGCGTCGCGGTGGAGCTCGTTCTGGACGAGGCCCGGGAGCACGGCCGTGTAGGTGAAGCCCACCGCGATCGTCAGGATGTATGAAGGCACGAGGAGGTTGATCCGGGGCGTGCGGGCGACGTAGCGGATACCGCTCCAGATCTCGGGGAGGACCGCACGGGTCGTGCCGGAGGGCTTCGTCGCCGGCATGAGGTAGGTCGCGACCATTGCCGCCAGGTAGAGGCCGGTCATGAGGTAGAAAGCGCCCGCGGCGCCGACGACGTCCACGGCGAGGAAAGCGGCGGCGATGAGCGGCGCAAGCACCCGGGAGAGGTTGAGGGCTACCTGGCTGAGCGCTACCGCGTTGCCGCGGCGGGTGGGGGCAACCAGCTCGACCATGAGCCCCTGGCGGGCGGGGCCGAGGAACGAGAACGCGGCGCCAATCATGAACGAGCCCGCGACAAGCCAGGGGACGGAGATGAGCCCAGCGCTGAGCATCACCGCCAGGCCGAGGAAGCTCAGCGTGATCAGGGCCTGGCAGACGAAGATCACCAGCCGCTTCGAGAGCCGGTCGGCAAGGGCGCCGCCGAACGGTCCGAGCACCATCTGGGCGACGCCCTGCCCGGCGACCACCCAGCCGACGCCACTGTTCGTGCCGCTGAGGTCGAAGGCGACCACCGCCTGCACGGGCAGGGACATGAAGAACGCGATGAAGGCGAGAAACGCCCCCGCCCAGAGGATGCGGAAGTCCCGGTTCTGAAACGCCGCGAAGGTGTCACCAAAGACCCGGTTCACAGGGGCCGAGCTTACGCGGCGGCGGCGGCCCGGTCACATCAATCCCGAAACGCGAGGGCCATCCGGTCGCGCAGCTCCCAGGTCCAGGGCGTCCGGGCGGGGCGGACGACACCCAACACCACGCCGAGGATGGGGACCGCCAGCCAGAGCGCCCACCACAGTCCGGATACCGCCGCCGCCACGCCGAGACCGCCGGCGCCAGCGGCGGTCAGCGCGGTGCAGACCGCCGCCACCCACGAGCGCCCCGACTGCGTGGGCCGTGCCCGCCGGCCAACCTCCTTGACGTGCGCGGATATCACGAACCGCGAAGTCAGGGGGCCGGCGATCGCGGCGATGAGGAGGGCGAGGACGGCGGCCGGGGCCAGTCCCAGCACCAGCTCCGGGCGGCGGCCGCCGGCGGCGAGGACCGCCAGCGCCGGGACCGTGAAGACGGCGAAGTAGGACGCGAAGAAGAGCTGCCGGGCCGCCGTCCAGTCCCTGAGGCTGCGGCCACTGGCCAACCAGAGCACGTAGTGACGGGAATCGGCGCCGTAGAGGTTGTAGAGCCCGGAGATCGGGGCATAAAAGGCGGTCGCGAGGACGATCGTTGCGAACGGCCCTCCCCGAAACGCCAGGGCGAGCGCCGCGAAGACCACGAACATCAGGGCCGAATGGCGGTAGGCCGGGATCCGGGTCGCTTGCACGGCCATCATCCGGAACATGGTCACAGCCGCGCCCGCATGGCCGAACGAGACCGTGCCAGCGTTGAAGCGCGGCAGCCGCATGGACTCACTCAGGCGGCGGAGCCAGGCCGGCGGGCGCCGCGACCGGATGAACGCTGACAGTCCGATCATGGCGGCGGCCGCCGCCAGGATCGCGAAGGGAGCCGCTGGTGACCGCGCCCAGGCGAGAAGCGGGAGGGCGAAGAGGTCGATGTCGCCAACGTTGAACAGGCGCCCGGCCGCGCTCAGGAGCCAGGGCAACCCGACGAAGAGCAACACGTAGGCGACCCTCAGGACAGCGGCCGCCGCCCCTTCCGTGGCCGTCATCGCCCACGACTGGAGGGCGAGAAGGATCTGGCGGAGGCCGACCGCGGCCGCCGGTGCGAGCAAGGCCGAGCACCAACCGGCGGCGTTCAACGGCGATTCGCCCGCCGCGAGAGTGCTCAGCCAGGGCGCCCAGCCCAACACCGCCACGAACAGCGTCTCGACCGAGAGCAGCTCTTCGCTCACGGCGAGGAAGGCGGCCCGCCAGCGGCTCAGGGGGACGAGGAGGCGGGCCTCGCCGAGCGGATGGGCGCTGGATTCGGGACGAAGGCGGGCCGCCATGAGCACCATCGCCACACCCACCGGCCCGAGAAAGTAGAGCACGGCCACGCGCGCAGGGTCCGCATTCGCATCCAGACTGATGGCGAAGCTCGTGACCAGCGAGCCGACCACGAGGGCTGCGCCCCCGGCCCCGATCAGCAAGCGCTTGAGCCACCACGAGGCAGGGCTCTCCTGCCGTTGGCAGGCGCTAACCGCCCGCCGGGCGCGGAGCACGGCGCGCAACTGGGTGACGAAGGCCGGGCGGTTGGCGGCGGCCGTTGGCGGACTGCCCGTTGCAGCCGTCATCCGTCCGCGTCCAGGACGGTCCGCCAGGTCTCCAGCTCGCGGTCGTCGCCAACCTCAGCGAGAAGCTGCTCGAGGCCCGCGTGCTCGTAGAGCCGGCCCCGCCAGAGCAACCGCACCTCCGTGGCGAGGGGCCGGACGTAGGGGAGGATGTGGCTGGAGATGATGGCGGCCGCGCCCGTCTCCCGCACGTAGTCACGCGTGAACTCCGTCAGCTCATGGACCGAAGGCGGGTCGATCGCCTCGAACGGCTCGTCGAAGAGCAGGACCTTCGGGCGATGGAGGAGCGCGGCGACGAACTCCACCTTCTTCTTCGTGCCGGCCGAGAGGTTCTTGATCGCCGTCTTGAAGTGCGGCTCGAGGCGCAGCCGCTCGACCATGGCCGACAGCTCTTCCGCCCCCGCCGGGCCAACGCCGTACATCGCCGAGACGAACTCGAAGTACTCCAGCGGCCGCAGTTCGTCGATCAGGAGGCGGCCGTTGAGCATCAGCCCGAGGGCGCGGCGGCGCTCCGGGTTCGCGTCGAAATCGACCCACTCCCCTCCCAGCCAGATCGCCCCCGAGTCCGGCGGAAGGATCCCGGCGAGGACGCTCAGGAGCGTTGTCTTGCCGGCCCCGTTCGGGCCGACGAGGCCGACGATGGTGCCGCTGGCGAGGCCGACCGTGACCCGATCGAGCACCCGGACGGCGCCGAAGCTCCGCGAAAGGTCGCGTCCGTAGAGGAGCCAGTCCTCACCGGGGTGGGCATGATCGGTGGCTGACATTGGTGACGGGAAGCGTACTACCACAGACGCGATCTTCGGCAGTTCGTGCCCCGGGCCGGAGGCGCCGCCGGCAGCGGCCTCAGGGCGACCACTCGCCGACGTAGCCACGGACGAGGACGTCGCCGCCGGCCATCTCGACGGCCGGGTCGCGCAGGCGCCAGGCGGCGCTGAGCGCATCTGACCCCGCCCCGCCCACGGCCGGGCGGGCGCGGTCACCGCCGATGACGAGGGGCGCGAGGAACGCCCAGAGCTCATCCACATGGCCGCCGTCAAAGAGCGAGCCCAGGACCGTGCCACCCCCCTCCGCCCAGACCGAGAGGATGCCGCGCTGACCGAGCACGCCGAACAGCTGGTCGAGGTCGAGTCCGCCATCCCGGTGTTCGCAGTCGAGGATCTGGGTGCCGGTGGCGGCGACCGCCTTGCGCCAGGCCGCGGGCGCGCCGGCCGAGGTGACCATGATCCGCGGCCCCGGCCCCTCCAGGGTGCGGGCGCCCGGCGGGGTGCGGCCGCGTCCATCGAGGATGACGCGGGCCGGCTGCCGGGGGGCAAGCTCCCCGCCCGGGCGGGCGGTCAGGGCCGGGTCGTCGGCGATGACCGTTCCACTGCCAACGAGGACTGCGTCCACCCAGGCGCGCTGCCGGTGGCCGAGGTCGCGGGCGGCGTCCCCGGTGATCCACTGGGAATCACCGGTGCGGGTGGCCGTGCGCCCATCCAGGCTCGCCGCGAACTTCGCGATGACGTAGGGACGCCCGGTCCGGCGATGCTTGATATAGGGCCGGAGAAGGGCCGTGGCCTCGTCCCCGCCATCGCCGACCTCGACCTCGACGCCAGCCGCCCGAAGGTGAGCGATCCCTCGGCCGCGGACGTTCGGGTCGGGGTCTTCAAGGGCCACCACGACCCGCCGGAGGCCCGCCTCGACGATCGCCTCGGCGCAAGGTGGTGTCCGCTTCCCGGGGAACGGGGCACAGGGCTCGAGCGTAATGTAGAGGTCGGCGCCGCGAGCCGGCCCGGCCGCAAGGGCCGCGGCCTCTGCGTGCTGCCCACCCGGCGGCCGCGTCCCTCCCGTGGCCACCACCGCCCCGTCGCGGACAACGACCGCGCCGACCCACGGGTTCGGACTGGTGTGCCCACGCACGGCCCGGGCCGCCTCGATCGCCGCCAGCATGAACCGTGAGGCGGTCACGCGGCGGCCGTCACCGGCCGACGCCGGCCTTCCAGAGGTCGCGCAGGAGCCCGGCCTGACCAGTGTGCTCCTTCAGGTGGCCCATGGCGTGGATGAGCAGCTCCGCGCCGGAGGGGAAGCGTGTGCTACCGCCGAGGGCCCAGGAAGCCTGCGCGGTCAAGGCCGCATCGCTGCCACGCGCCAGGGCCGCCTCGATCTCCGGGAGTGCGGCCGCAATCTCGCCACGGAGCACCTCAGGCGTGGTGCCGCTGGCCGCGAAGGCCTCGGCCCGGTCGTTCGCCATGTAGGCCGCGCGGTCCGGTTCGAGCCCCGCGGCCGTAGCCGAGAGGAACCGCGTGGCCGTGAGGCCATGCCGGACGAGCACAGCCAGGCTGTTCGCTTCCGCGAAGGGCCGCCAGTCCGCCGCTTCCGCGGGCAGGTCGTCGAGGAGCTGCGTGAGGTCACCGAGGGTGGCTCGAAGGACATGGGTGGCGGCTTCGTAGGTAGGGTGCATCGGCCAAGGATAAAGGAACGGCGCCTGTCTGCCGATGATAGGGCTGTGATGTCCGGCTGTGGCTGTGGTAGCTGGGACGTGGCGCGGGGGTTGCCCCGCGGGACATCACCTTCGTGAGCCGGGATGAGCCCGCCGGATAGCCTCCCACCCTGGCTTCCTCCGGCGGACCCTCATCCCGGCTCACGACTTCTCAACCGCTGCCCGGGCAATCATCAGCATCCCGCTCGGCACGAACCCGAAGCTGTCGAGGCTGGCGAACATCGGCTCGAACTCGGGCAGGGCGGAATAGTCGAACGGCTCCGCCGTTGGCATCGCCGAACTCCGTAGGACTTCCCGGGGCGCTATCCTACGCCAGGCCCGCCGGCCGGGGGCGGTCGCATCATGTACGCTGGCGCCCGGCCCAGGAGGATCCCATGCGGTTCGATTCCCTCGTCACCCCACCTGACTACGTGCACGGCCGCCAGGACGCCATCTGGCTCCTGGTCGGGCAGGGCACCGTCCTCGTCCACACCGAAAGCGGCCATCCACCGGAGATGGCCCACCCGCGCGAACTCGGCGTCGAGCCCGACCACGAACACTTCCTCGGCCTCCTGGAAGGCCAGCCCGTCTGGGCGGGCGGCATCGACCGCATCGACGCGGCCTTCGACGGCCTCCGCTTCGAGAACCTCTACGCGCTCTTTGGCCAGGTGTCCGAGCAGCTCTGGGCGCTCGCCGGGAAGGCCGTCCAGATCGCCGAATGGCACCGCACCCACCAGTTCTGCGGCCGCTGCGGCGAGCAGACCGAGCCGGCCCGGAACGAACGGGCGCGGAAGTGCCCCTCCTGCGGGCTCCTCAACTTCCCCCGGCTCTCCCCGGCCGTAATCACGGCCGTGGAGAAGGACGACCAGATCCTCCTCGCCCGGGGCGCCCTCTTCCGCGGCCCGATGTTCAGTGTGCTGGCCGGGTTCGTTGAGCCGGGCGAGACGCTGGAGGAGTGCGTGGCCCGCGAGATCCGCGAGGAGGTCGGCGTGGAAGTGACCGACATCCGCTACCACTCAAGCCAGCCCTGGCCGTTCCCGAACTCCCTCATGCTCGGCTTCCAGGCCAAGTGGAAGAGCGGCGAGATCACCCCGGACCCCACCGAGATCCTCGAGGCAGACTGGTACGGCGCGGACTCGCTCCCCAACATCCCCGGGGGCATCAGCATCGCCCGGCGCTTGATCGACGACTGGCTCGCCCGGCGGAAGGGCGGCTGAGGGACTGGAGGCGAGCACGGATGGCCGTTGGCCAGAGTGACGGACGAACACTGTCCCGAATCCGAACGCCCTACTCCCTCGCCCGCCGCAGCCGGAGGCAAGTACGGCCAGCGGACCAGAGTGAGGGATGAAAAGGCCTGGTCTGCTGCTCCGGCTCCCCCTCGCCCCGCGCACGGGGAGAGGGGGCAGGGGGTGAGGGCCGCGACGGCCATGCGGAGCCCAACGGAGCCCCGAGCCTGCCCCCTGACTACGAGTTTTCAGACCAGAGGGCCGGGGTGAGGGCCCCAGCGGCCACGCGGAGCCCAACGGAGCCCCGAGCCCGCCCCGTGAGGACGAGTTTTCAGACCAGAGGGCGGCGTGAGGGCTGCAGCGGCCACGCGGAGCCTCTATCGATCGACGTGTTTTTCAGACCAGGGGCGGGCGGACGGGGCGGCGCAGCGGACCGATAGACCGTCGCCAGCCGCTGTCCGGCATCCAGCGGCCGTGACGGCCGCGGCTACCGGCGGGTGGCGGCGATCAGGGTCTCGGCCAACCGCGTGCGGAAGACCGGGTCGGAAAGCCTGCGCAGGCGCGGCCCGAGTTCGGGGAGGAACACGCGCACGGCGTCGTTGCCGCGGATGAAGACCTCGGTGAAGGTCCAGCTGTTATGCAGCGTGCTCTGCCACCACTGCTCGACCGCCGCCTCGCATTCGCCGCGGGAGAGCCGGACGTGGCGTCCGTAGGCCGTGGCGTAGGCCTCCACCTGCGGCGGCGACCCGGTGAGCCCACTGAAGTCGAGGGCGCGGAGCAGATGGAAGGCGCGGGGATTGACCCGGGCGCGCTCCCAGTCGATCACGGCGAGCACGTCCAGGCCGTCGCCAAAGAGGACGTTCCGGTCGTGGAAGTCGCAGTGGTCGATCTGTTCGGGCAAGCCGTCGAAATCGGTATGTGGCCGCGCCGCCCCTCCTTCCAGGAGGTCCAGTTGTTCGCGGAGGGCGTCCTGGGCCTCGAGCCGGTCGGCCGAAGGGGCGGGATAGTAGCGGATCACGTCATCGACGCGGCTGAGGGCGGCGATGGACTGATCGGTGTCCCACTCGACCTCGCTGCGGCCACGGGCCTCGAGCACCGGGTCACGGTAGCCCACCAGGAGGGCCTGGATCCGCCCCTGGAGGTCGCCGAGGACGGCCGCCTCCGCGACCGTGACCTCGCCGCGCTGGAGGGGGCGATGTTCGAGCCAGGGGAAGACAGCCGCGAGCCGGTCACCCACGCTGACGACGGTTTCCCCGGTCAGGGCGGCCAGGGGCCGGCAGACAGGGATGCCGTGGTCACCGGCCCAGGCGATGAGGCGGTGCTCGGCTTCGGCGAGGTCGCGCGGCTTGTCTGGTCTGAAGAGCCGCACGCACCGGTGCCCCTGGTCCGTCTCCGCCCTGAAGTTCGGGTTGAGGACGGAGCGCGCCACGGGCACCGGCTCGCCAACGAGGCGGAGGCCGTAGCCCTCGAGGACGGCGCGGATCAGCCCTGCCGGTGCCTCTTGCGCGTCATCCGGCGGACCCTGGAGTTCGAAGGTCATGGGCGGCCTCCTCTGCGAACGGACATCGTGGCGCGAGCGTGCACTGCGCGCACTTCGGGGCGCGCTTGAGGCAGAGGTGCTTGGCGTGGAGGACAATGAGCGCGTGCCATTCACCCCAGGCGTCCGGGTCGGGCAGGAGCCGTCCTTCGAAGAAGCGCTGCCAGTCGCCGTAGGAGCCGCACCCGGCCCTGAACCCGAGCCGGCCGAAGAGGCGCATCGTGTAGGCATCGACCACGAACGCGGGCTGGCGGGCGCAGTAAAGGACGATGCTGTCGGCCGTCTCGGGCCCGATCCCCCAGGTGGCGATCAACTCCTGGCGGAGTTGGACAGGCGCGAGGCCGAGGAGCCCTTCGAACGAACCGTGGCGTCCGATGAGCGCGGCGAACTCGCGCAGCTTTCGGGCCTTCTGGCGGAACTGGCCGCTCGGCAGGATGAGCGCTTCGAGGGCAGCCGGGTCCAGGGCGGCGAGCGCTGCCGGGTCCAGCGCGCCGGCAAGCCTAAGGTTGTCCAGCGCGCGCTCGGCGTTCGTCCAGGCGGTGTTCTGGACGAGGATGGCGCCGGCGGCGATCTCGAAAGGGTCGGTGCCCGGGCCCCAGACCCAGCCGCGCCAGGCGTGCAT
>JBJXGC010000255.1:0-16361 GCA_046154545.1 Dehalococcoidia bacterium
GCCATGTCGCCCTCGATGAGCGCCTGGACCGCGAGGCGAAGGCCGGGAAACACGCGGCTATGGACAACGCCGGCCGCGTCGGGTTCGAGGCGCACATAGACGCCGCCGTCGAGGGCGAACCAATCAAGGGCATGGTCGTAGACGCGCCAGACGATGTACTCGCGGACGCCGTTGCGCTGGTAGGCGCGGAACTTTCTCGTGGAGGTCGATTGAGGCGCTGGAGGCGGCCACCTCGGCCACCAGCTCCGGCGCGCCGGCGAGGTACTTGTCCTCGCGCCGGTTGAGGGCGCTGCGTTCGTAGCGCAGATGAACGTCGGGCTGCGGTTCGTTGTCCAGGTCGAGACGCACGGTCGCGTTGTCGCTGACCCGGACTCCAAGAGTCATGGCCCGGTACACACCGAGCCATGTGATGAGGTCGGAGTGACCGTCGCCATGGTCGAGACTCACAGGTGAAGCCACGTAGACGACTCCTTCGATCAGTTCGGCCTTCACGGACGGTAGCGTGGCTTCGCACCGGCGCTCGAACTCGAAGCGGGTCATGCGCTCGCCGCTCTCCAGCGGGGGCACGTCAGCATGGGCGACGACTGGTGCGGCCATGGCACCAGTATACGAGTCGGCGGTAGCAGGCGACGCGCGGATCGATTTGTCTACTGGACCTCGAACGAGGCGACCATCTCAAGAAACAGCATGTTCCGTCGCTTGCTCAGCTGGCCCCGGCACCGGATGGTCCGTTTTTCGTCATGCGCGAGTACGGCAGTGTGATAGTCGGGGTCTCCCAATTCCATTCGGATCTTTCGGATCGACCCCCAGACGGGCCCTTCCACGACGACGATCCCAATCTGGTCGCCCTCATCTCGCCTCAAACCGGTGACGATTCCAACTAGTTCAAACTCGTCCACGGGTGAAATCGTCCTGAAGTGCTCAGACACTCGCTTGAGTTTCGGAAGGTGGCCCGGAGAGAACTGGATCTCAGCGGGAATACTATGCGTCTGAGGGTGGCGAGTCGCCCACCGGAACTGGAACGCAATCGAACTGATGTCCGGGTGCCCCAGCATGTTTGCAAGAGCGTCGCACAGGTTGGCGCTTACGCCTTTGCTGACTGCGACTTCGAACTCGCGGGCGGAGCGCTCGTCCGGATCGGGCGACAGAGCCTCAAGAGCCCGGCCCAGCATGTTCACCACCTGGCGGGCAAAGGGAGACTCGGACTCGTGGCCCGGCAAGAAGGACATCTGTTCGGCTCCAGCGGGCGGTAAGGCAGACTCGAGGTTAACCACGAAGCTACCCGGCGAGAAGGAAGCGAGTCGAACGGCATGCAAGTATTCAATTGCCTGGTGCGCCTTGCGACCCGGAAACGATGCCTTGGCTTGGACCGTCGAACAAGCCGCCGCGAGCACAAGATCCCTCAGATCGCTAATGAGCGGAGCGCATATGTCAAGCGGGATCGATCCTTCCGCAACGGCGCCACCCGTGACTACCATACCTATCGAGTCGTCGCCGTCCGTGTTCAGGTCTCGAAGCACGAACGCGGGAGACTCGCCGTGGGTTTCTGAGAGCGAAGTCAAGACATCTCGAACCCTCAGGGTAGTCCCCAAGTTCCGGGTCACTCGGGACGAGGAGCTGCAAATCGGACGTTTCGGAACGCCAAATCGCGCCCTTCGTGCCCAACTGCCTCTCAGGGCGCCACCCACGCTTCGCGAGATAGGCCGCGAGTCGTTGCGGTGAGACCTGCTCAAGGGTGGCTCGCATGAGTTCGGACGGCATAACAGGTCACCCACCCGATCGATTGATTCCATCACTGCGCGCAGAGCGTCCGTTGTGAACCTCTGCGAACGCGGGATTCGCACCGTTACACTCGTAGAGTTGTCGGTCGGGGGCCCTTGGATTCGAGTCCAGTAACCGCACTTGCGAAGCACCAGCAGGTAGTCGGTGTGAGTGACTCAGCCGCTGACGGCCCGCGGGAGCGCGACGACCACAAGTATTCGAGGCGTAATGGTCACGGCCCTCAGATCGTCGTAGTTCTTTCTGCTCAACTCAAAGGGGAAAGTGGCTCCCGCTGGCAACTTGGTTCCAGTCGATTTGAGCTGAATGTCAAGACTCGGTCGGCGGCCGGAATCGGCGAGCAGCGTTAGGTCGATGCTGTCCTGATCCTGTGAGCGCAGCTGGAAAGCAAATCCGGCCGCTGCGGCGACAGCGAGGACATAGGCTCGGCTGAACTCCTCCATCTGTTTGGTTAGCTGCAATTGCCGCTCCTCGACGGATGGAGAAGTCTACCCAAGTGGGGCGCGGTTGCGCGATCGAGCCGACCGTGGCACCCAGGCCTCGGGCTACTTTTCGATGGGGACGCCGACGCTGTTGCCCCATTCGGTCCAGGAGCCGTCGTAGTTGCGCACCTTCTTGTAGCCGAGCAGGTAGGTGAGGACGAACCAGGTGTGGCTCGAGCGCTCGCCGATGCGGCAGTAGGAGATGACGTTGTCCGTCTTCTTCAGGCCCTGCTCCTGTTCGTAAATGGCGCGGAGGTCGTCCGCGCTCTTGAAGGTGCCGTCTTCGGGGTTGGCAGCGCGTGCCCAGGGCACGCTCTTGGCGCCGGGGATGTGGCCGCCGCGGAGCACGCCCTCCTGGGGATACTCGGGCATGTGCGTGCGTTCGCCGCTGTATTCGGCGGGGCTGCGGACATCAATGAGGGGCAGGCCCTTCGCCTGGTGGCGCAAGACCTGGGGCTTGAGGGCGCGGATCTTGGTGTCGTCCCGCTCGGGAGCCTTATAGCGGGTGGCCGGGTAGGTGGCGACTTCGCGCGTCATCTCGCGCTTCTCCTGCTCCCACTTGAGACGGCCGCCGTCCATCACCTTCGCGTTCGTGTGGCCGAAGAGCTGGAAGACCCAGAAGGCGTAGCAGGCCCACCAGTTGTTCTTGTCGCCGTAGAAGACGACGGTCGTTTTGGGGGTCACGCCGATCGAGGACATGAGCTTCTCGAAGGCCTTCTGGCCGAGGTAGTCCCGGCGCACCTGATCGTTCAGGTCGATGGCCCAGTCCACCTGGACGGAGCCAGGGATGTGACCCGACGGGTAGAGCAACGGGTCTTCGTTCGATTCGATAACGCGGACGTCCTTGTCGCCCGAGTGCTTGGCGACCCACTCGGTGCTGACGAGGACGTCGGGGTGGATGTAGCCGCGTTCGCTGATCTCGGACATGGGAGGCTCCTTGCGCAGGGTTGCTGCGACGTTCATTGGTCGAAGGGTGACAAGCGTAGGCCAGGCGACATACCGAATCAAGAAGGGCAACAATGGAGCCGAGCGCCAGCGCGATCTCACGGCTAAGGCCGTCTTGCGGGCCATCGCTGGGCGATGCCGTGCGGCGAGGAGAGCCTGCGACCGGAGATGGTGAGACGGAGGGCGGCTGGAACGGGCGCGACAGCGATCGTGCCGCCGGGCCCCATGCCACCTGAAAGGTGGTGTTCGCGGCTGACGGACCGAGCCGGGACGGGAAGCCCTGCACGCCGGAGGAGTCCACGGGCTGAGCGGCCTCCCGGCCGCGCTCGGGGTCGCGCCGGATGCGGGAGGCCCACCTCGTCCATTCGACAACGGTCAGAAGAGAAGGTCAGCGGGAGGCAGGCGATCCGCGCCGCCCTCGACCCAGCGCTGGAGGTCGACCGGGTCGAAGGGGCCGATGGCGTCGTAATGGCCGGGTTCGAAGAGGTAGGGCCTGCGTTCGCGGTCGCCTTCGGGAAGGGCGGTGAGGACGGCGCGGAAGATGATCGCAAGCTCCCAGCCACCGCCCTCGACGCTGAGCGACATGACGTCGGCGAGCGCGAGGTCGGCGAGCGGCACGTCGCACCAATCGTCGATGAGCAGGGAGGCGGCTTCGTAGGGGTTCTGCTGGAAATCGATGACCGCCCAGGGCAGCCAGCGTCCGCGCGCGACGGAGGCGGAGACATCGAAGACCACCAGCCGGCCATCGAAGACCGGCACGGCGTAGACGCTGACGTGGAGGCCACCGGATTCGGTCGTATCCCGGGGGGGGCCGAAGAAGGCGCGAGGCATCAGAGGAGGCCGGCGAAGACCTGGTCGTCTTCGAACGGGCCGACAGCGGCGAGGGCGGCCTTGCGGGGGTCAAGTACGGCCCGGCCGACGCGGATGACGTCGTCGTGGGTGACGGCGTCGATCCGGGTGACGACCTCATCGACGGTGAGGACCTGGTCGAGGAGGAGTTCCTGGGAACCGAACCAGCCGGCCACCGCGCGGGTGTCCTCCATCCGCAGCTGCATGCGGCCACGGGCCATCTGCTTCGCCTTGGCGAGTTCGGAATCAGGGAGTGAGCTGAGCATGGCTTCGACCTGTTCTAGGCTTACATCGAGCACGGTGCGGACGTTTTCGGGGTCACACCCGGCGTAGATGGTGAAGCAGCCGGCGTCCCGAAACTCGCTGGGGTAGGTGTGGACGTCGTAGACGAGGGCGCGCTCTTCGCGCAGCTCGAGGAAGAGGCGGCTGGACATGCCCTCGCCGAGGAGGGCGCTGAGGAGGTCCACGGCGTAGCGGTCGGGGTGGTTGGCGGCGTAGGAGGGGTAGGAGAGACAGAGATGGGCCTGCTCGGTGGCCTTCTCACGGACGGCGATGCGGGGGCTTTCGTTCCGGGGCTCGGCCGCGAACCAGGGGCCGGGGGCGGCGGCGGGCATGTCACCCAGCCAGCGTTCGGCGTCGGCGAGGACGGCGGCGTGGGTGATGTTACCGGCGACGACGAGGACGGTGTTCGAGGGGACGTACTGGGCCTTCAGATAGCGGTTGACGGAGCTGAGCGGGAGCGCGGTGACGCTCTCCGGCGTGCCGCCGACGTTGCGTCCAAGCGGTTGGCCCGGCCAGAGTGTCTCATCGACGAGGATACCGGCCATCTCGGCGGGGCTGTCTTCGATGCTGGCGAGCTCTTCGAGGATGACGTGGCGTTCCTTCTCGAGCTCGTTCGCGTCCATCACGGGGTCGCGCATCATGTCGGCGAGGATATCGATGGTCTCGGAGGCGGCGGCGTGCGGGACCTTGGCGTAATAGACGGTGACCTCGCGGTCGGTGGCGGCGTTGTGCATGCCGCCGACGCCCTCGATCGCTTCGGAAATGACGCGGGCCGTGGGCCGGCGGGAGGCTCCTTTGAAGAGCATGTGTTCGAGGAAATGGGAGAGACCAGCCTCCTCGTCGCGTTCGTAGCGGCTCCCCGCACCGACGTAGAAGCTCACGGTGGCGGAGCGGGTGTGGGGGAGTTCGGCGGTGACGACACGGAGACCGTTGGCGAGCGTAGACTTCTTATGCATGTGGTAGAGGAGATTCTAGCGGGTTCTCTGGAACTGAGGGGGACGGCTCACCGCCCAAAGGACGGAGTTTTGCGCGTGAGCAGGCGAAGGGCTTGAGTGCGATAGTGTGAATGTGCTAAAGTGCTGGAGAAAGGAGAGGAGCCATGGACGCCCGTACTGCTGCACCACGGCTAACCGTGGTGTTCGATGACCCCGAACTCTACCGGCGTCTGAAGATCCGCGCCGCGGAGGTGGGGGCCCCCGTCAAGGTGCTCCTGGAGCAGGCCGTGCGGATGCTGCTGGACGCGGCGCAGCCGTCCGGGGTCGAACTCAAAGAGTGGGATTGGGACGAGTGGGACCGCTGGCAGGAGGAAGCTCGACAGCGGGACCGTGAATCCCCGGATTACCCGCGTGACCTGTCCAACGTGAAGAAGCACCTCTACGGGCGGGAGGACCACCCTCCGCTGCGGATGTTGGCCGAAGAACGCGCGCCGTATGGTGCGGAGTGATCCTCGCCTTCCTCGATGCCTCGGCGCTGGTGCCCATGGAGCTGACGTCTGACCAGTGGGCGCGGGCGTTTGCGCGGGTGATGGCCGGGCTGCGGGCGGCCCCACGCCTGCGGTTCGTCACCACGAACTGGACGCTGTACGAAGCCCTGGCCATAGCGCAGCGGGCGGGCAAGCATCGGGCCACCTCGCTTCACCAGCGGGTGGCGGCCCGCGCGTCGGTTGTGACGGTGGACGCCGACCTGGAAGCCGAAGCGCTGCGGCGCTTCCTGGCGTGGCAGGATAAGGGGGCTTCGGTCGTCGACCACGCGAATCTTCTGGTGGCCCAGAAGTTCCGATGCCAGGCGGTGATCTCGTTCGACGCGGACTTCGTGCCCCTGGTGCGGGGTACGGGGATGAGACTGCTGGACTGAGCGAGGTCAGCCGGCCGGGTGCCCCTCTTCGCGTTCGATGGCGGCGAAGAAATCGGCAAGCGTCCGCCCGGGCTCATCGGCGAAACGGCCTTCGAGGAGCCGGTACTCGCGGATTCGGTCGAGCCGGAAGCCGCGGAAGTCCTGGCGCAGTTCGCACCAGGACTCGACCGACCAGCCCGAACCCCAGAAGAAGAGGCCGAGCGGCCGGATGACGCGCTCGGTCTCGTCGCCGCCGGCATCCGTGTAGGCCAGCCAGGCGCGTTGCCGCTGGTCGACCGCCTGGCTGAAGTCGCCGAGGGCAGCGACGACAGCGGGCCGGACGTGGAATCCGGGGGCGTAGAGCGGGGTGCGTTCGAGCCGGTCCTTGAGGCGGTCGGGCAGGGCTGCCTCGACGCGGGCGAGGGCGTCGCTGGCCGCTTTCGCGAGCGCCGCATCGCCCCAGCTACCAACGACGCGCGCGCCCAGCACCATCGCCTCGATCTCTGGCTCCGTGAACATGAGGAGGGGCAGGTCGAAGCCGCGGCGGAGCGTATAGCCGACGCCGGCCGCCCCCTCGATCGGCACGCCCGTGGCCACGAGGTCGGCGATGTCGCGGTAGACCGTCCGCTCGGAGACTTCGAGGGCGCGGGCGAGGGCGGCGGCCGTGGTGACGGGCCGCCGCCGCATCTCCTGGACGAGGGCGAAGAGGCGGTCAGCCCGGCGCACGGATCACCGTGGTTCCTCGTGGTCGCGGGCCGGCCTTCGACCTATCCATTGTCCGCCTGCGAGGCCGGGGGGTTGTACTGGATGAGCTGGACGTAGTTGCCGTCGGGGTCGGGGAAGGTGGAGATGACTCCGCCCCAGTATTCGACGCCCTCCTTGCGGATGAAGGTGACGCCTTGCGCTTCGAGACGCTTGCGTTCGGCGACTACGTCATCGACGTTGAAGTCGATGAGGATGCGGGCGGGCTCCTTCGTGGGCCCTTTGACCTCGCTGTGGCCGTCGATGCCGATCGTGGCGCCGCCGGCGTCGAGGGCGTCCGGGCCCATTTCGGGTCTCAGCGGGAGGCCGATTACATCGCGGTAGAAGGCGAGGAGCTTCTCGGGCTGCTCGCTGGTGATGTTGAGGAAGAGGCTGTTGACCTTCATGGATGGTCTCCCGGTTTGAGGATCCGCCCGTTGGCGAGCGGTCCTGCTGACAGTAGGTGACTCATGCTGACAGCATCGTGTCAGGAGGTCGAGACCTCGAGATATGGCTGCTGCCAACGGAGTGGCGGGAGTGTGTCGGGAAGTGGCGGAGCCGGCCGCGCCGCGCGTACATTGGGACGGCTATGTGGACATCTGGCAGCGGGCGCGGTTGGGCGGTCGGCGTCGTTGCCGCCGCCGCAATCCTGCTTGGGGGCTGCGGCTCGGACGGCGCCCTCGCCTCTACCGAGGTGAAAGCTGACGCGACCCGGGCGGTGCCTTCGGAGGGCGGCCAGGCTGACGTACAAGCGCTCGCGGCGGACAACGCGGACTTCGCATGGGACCTTTACGGGGTGCTCGCGCGCAAAGACGCGGACGCGAACCTCTTTGCGTCGCCCCACAGCATCTCGCAGGCGCTGGCGATGGCTTTTGCGGGCGCCCGGGGCGAGACCGCGACGGAGATGGCGGCGGCCCTGCACTACCGCATCGACCAGGACCGCTTGCACTCAGCGTTCAACGCCCTCGAGGCGGCGCTGACGCCGCCGAAGGAAGCGCCGGGCAAGGACCCGGCGCCGTTGCGGCTCAACATCGCGAATTCGGCCTGGGCACAGAAGGACCACCCGTTCGAACGGGCCTTCCTCGAGACGCTGGCCGTCAACTACGGCGCCGGTGTCCGCCTCATCGATTTCGCGCGCGACCCGGAAGCGGCACGCGAGACGATCAACGACTGGGTGAGCGAGCGCACGGAGGAGCGGGTCAAGGACCTCCTGCCGGAGGGCTCGATCACGGGCCTTACGCGGCTCGTGCTGGCGAATGCGGTCTACTTTAAGGCCGACTGGACGCATCCATTTACGAAGGACGCGACGCAGCCCGGCCCCTTCACGACACGCACGGGCACGAGCGTCGAGGTCCCGATGATGCGCCAGCAGGCATCCTTCGCGTACGGGCGCGTGGGTGGCGTCGAGGCGGTGGAACTGCCGTACGCTGATGGGCGCGCCTCTATGGTGGTCCTCCTCCCACCCGCCGGTGGTTTCGACGCCTTCGAAGCCGGCCTCGACGGCGCCGGCGTGCGCGCGCTGCTTTCCAGCCTGAAGCCGGCGACGGTGAACCTGGCGTTGCCGAAGTTCGAGTTCACGGCGGAGTTCTCGCTCAAGGAGGCGCTCGAGGCGCTCGGCATGAAGGCCGCCTTCGAGCCCGAGCGGTCGGACTTCTCGGGCATGGACGGGACGCGTGAACTCTTCGTTTCGGGCGTCTTCCACAAGGCATTCGTTCGCGTGGACGAAAAAGGGACGGAGGCGGCGGCCGCGACAGCAGTGGTCCTCACTGGGACGTCGGCGCCGCTCGATGTCGTGCAGTTGACCGTGGACAGGCCCTTCGTCTTCCTCATCCGTGATACACGGACGGGCGCCATCCTGTTCGCCGGTAGGGTGACTAACCCGGTTGCGAAGTAGCTCTACGCGAGCGGCGCACGCCGCGGAGGCGGCGGGCGCAGCCCAAGGACGAGCACGGTGGCGAGCAGGCTCATCGCGGCGCCGAAGGCGATGGGCAGCACGTAGCTTTCGCGGACGTCATAGATGGCGCCGGCAAGGGTGGGGCCAATGAGCGCGCCGAAGGCGGCGCCTGTATAGAGGATGCCAAGGATGCTCCCGACGTTCCGGCCGCCAAAGAAATCGGCGGTGAGTGGCGGGGCGAGCGCGACATAGGCTCCGTAGGCCGCGCCGAAGACCAGGGCGAAGAGGGTCAGCGACCAGAGGCCCTCAGCGACCAGCCAGAAGCACATGTCGAGGGCCATCGCACCGAAGGCGACGGCGAGCGACTGGCGGCGGCCGAAGCGGTCGGCCACCGGCCCGGTCGCGAGCCTGCCGAGCGTGCTCCCGATACCGATGCAGCCGACGAGGAGGGCGCCCCGGGTGGTGCTCAGGCCGTGATCCTTCGCATAGGGGACGAGGTGGGCGAAGGGGATGAAGAGGGCGAGGCCGCTGGCGGCCGCGGCGCCGTAGAAGAGGACGAAGGTGCGGGTGCGGATCGCCTCGCGCGCGCTGAAACCGGCGACGGCGGTGCTGGACCCAGCCGGTATTGGGACCGGCGTGTCGCCATCGGGGCCGAGCGCCCGGCGGGCCGGGGAGTGCTCGACGAGCAGGGCCGCGGGGATGCCGCCGGCCGCCATGGCGATGCCGAGGACGAGATAGGCCCGCTCCCAGCCGGCGGTTTCGATGATCCAGGTGGTGATCAACGGCATGCAGAGCGTGCCGAGGCCGATGCCACTGACGGCGATCCCGGAGGCGAGCCCCCGGCGGCGGACGAACCAGCGCTGGATGGCGCTGACGGCCGGGACGTAGGCGGCGCCGAGCCCAACGCCGACGGCGAGGCTGTAGGTGAGGTAGACCTGCCACAGCTCCCGCGCGAAGCTGGCGAGGACGAGGCCAACGGCCATCGTGACGACACCGAAGAGGGCAACCCGCCGCGGGCCGATGCGGTCCGCGAGCGGCCCGCTGATGGCCCCAAGCGAGAAGTAGAGAAACCCGGCGATCGAGAACACCAGCGACGTGTCACCACGGGAGGCGTCAAAGGAATCACGTAACGCCGGGAAGAACGAGGCGAAGGAGTAGGCAGCGCCGAAGCCAAGGAAGAGGATGACGAAGGTGCCTGCCACGACGAACCAGCCGTAGAAGATGCGGGGGGCGGCGTCAGCTGACGTCTTCGTACCGGCCATCCGGGCAAGTCTACGTGGTCGCGGCGGGTCCGGGCCGCCGCGTTCGCCCTTCGGGTCACTCGCTCAGAGCAGTTCGGCCGCCACCAGGCTCGGGCGGGCGACGAAGCGGTGCCCGATATAATCGACGACCACGGCGAAGCCTTCGATCGTGCGGCCGCCGAGGAGCGCGAGGTCGCCCTGGCCAGCGAAGACGACTTCGTCCGCGGTCTCGTAGCCCTCGGCGCCGACGATCGCGTAGCCCACGTCGCGGACGACCCGTTCGCCCGTCGCCGTCTGAAAAGCGAGCTGCTTCCGGCGGCTGATGCCCGCCGCCTCCAGGAGATCGGCGGGCAGCCAGGTGAGTTCGGAGCCGCTATCCACGAGCGCTTCGACCGCTGGCGTGGCCCGGGATTCGTCCCGTGGGTTGGCCGCAATGACGTTGACGTGGAGAGCGCTCACGGCTCCGAGTATATCGCGCCCGCGAACGGTTCGGGGCTGCTACGATCGGCATCGGCGTTCGCCTGGCTGGCGCGCCGGGAGGAATGCGCGTGACACTCGCCATCCGCACTGAAGCGCTGGCCAGGTTCTTTCCCCCGGGGACCCGGGCGGTCGATGGCATCGACCTGGTGATCGAGCCAGGCCAGATCTTCGGGTTCCTCGGGCAGAACGGCTCCGGCAAGACGACGACGGTGCGCATGCTCACGACCCTGCTCCGGCCGACCGGAGGGATGGCGGAGGTTGGGGGCCTCGACGTCACCCGCCGCGGCCGCGAGGTCCGCCGCCTTATCGGGGTGGCCCTCCAGGAAGCCGGCCTCGACGAAATGCAGACCGGGCGCGAACTCCTGACGCTCCAGGCGAGGATGTTCGGGTTGGGGGGCGGAGCGGCGGCGAAGCGGGCCGACGAACTGCTCGAGATCGTCGATTTGACGGAGGCCGCGGGCCGGCGGGTCGGCACCTACTCAGGCGGGATGCAGCGGCGCCTCGACCTGGCGGCGGCGCTGGTCAATCGTCCCTCGATCCTGTTCCTCGACGAGCCGACGACGGGGCTCGACCCGATCAGCCGGGACACGATCTGGCGGTACCTGGCGGAACTGAACCAGCGCGATGGCGTGACGGTGTTTCTCACGACGCAGTACCTGGAGGAGGCGGACCGGCTCGCGCATGAGGTGGCAATCATGGATAGCGGCCGGATCGTCGCCCAGGGTTCGCCGGCGGCGCTGAAGGCGAGCATCGGCACCGACGTCGTGACGATCAGGGCGGAGGGCGGTGAGGTGGCCCTCGCCGCCGCCGCGCGGCTGCTCGCGGCGACCGAGGGCGCGACCGAGGTGCGGAGCGTCGGCGACACCGTGGTCGTCTATATCGCCGATGGGGCGCGGGCCATCCCGCGGCTCGTGCTCGCGCTGGACGAGGCCTCGATCGCCGTCGCCGAGATCACCCTCGCCCGGCCGACGCTGGACGACGTCTTCCTGCGGACGACCGGGCATCACATTGAGGTGGGGGCGGTCGTGCCGCCGCCGGCGAAGGGCGGCCACGCATGAGCATCCTCCGTTACACGTTCATCCTCATGATGCGCGCCATCCGCGAAGCGTTGCGCCAGCCGGGCATCGAGATCGGGAATGTGTTCATCCCGCTCTTCTTCTTCTTCGTGATCGTCGGGGCGCTGGAGTCCGTGGCCTCGTCGGCTTTCGGTGTCGATGACTTCGTCGGGTTTCAGCTGCCCGTCGCCCTGCTCCAGGCGGTGGCTGTGGGGACTGCCGGCTCGGGGCTGGTGAGCGACATCCAGCGCGGCTACTTCGACAAGCTCGCGCTGACCCCGGCGCCGCGGGCGGCGATCGTGCTCGGCCGGATGGCCGGCGACGGCGTGCGGGCGGCGGCCCTCGGCAGTTTGATGCTGATCGCCGGGTTGCTGGCCGGGGCGAACATCGAGGCCGGCCCGCTCGGGGCGGTCGTGCTCGTGGGGATGGGCGTCGTCTTCTCGCTCGCCTACTCGGGCCTCGGGGTCGCCCTCGCCCTCCGCACGGCGAGTAACCAGGCGGTGCAGCTGAGCTTCATCCTGTTCTTCCCGCTGCTCTTCCTCTCGCCGTCGTTCGCCCCGAAGGAAGTCTATTCTGGCTGGCTGAAGTTCCTTGTGACGATCAACCCGTTCACCTACGTCCTCGAGGGCTGCCGCGCGCTGGTGCTCGATGGCTGGGACGGCCCGGCCCTGCTGAAAGCGTTCGCCGCGATCACGGGGCTGGCGCTGGTGACGATGAGCATGACGGTTGCGGCCTACGGCCACCGGAAGGCGTAGCCGGAAGGCGAGCGGAGCGCTGTTGGGCAGCGCCGGCGGCGTTCGGCGTCCAGCGGCAGTCACTGTAGCCGCGACGCTCCTGCGTCGCTGGATTCCGGCCACCGTCGGATTCGCGCGACGCAGGCCTTCGCCTGGACCCCAGCGGCCGTGACGGCCGCGGCTACTGGCGGCGGACCAGCCGTCGCTGGTCCGCTGCGACCAGGACGTCCACCACATTCGTCGCGGCGCCTTTGCGGATGCTGTCGGTAAGGGCCCAGAAGGTGAGGGCGCCGGGGCATGAGGTGTCGGTGCGGATGCGCCCGACGAGCACGCTGTCGGTGCCGGCGACGTCCATGGGGGTGGGGTACTGCTCGTTCGCGGGGTCATCGACGACGGTGACGCCGGGGGCGCCGGCCATCAGGCGGCGGGCTTCGGCCGGGTCGATGGGGCGTTCGAACTCGGCCCAGACGGTCATCGCGTGGCCGAAAAAGGTGGGGATGCGGACGCAGGTGGCGCTGATTGCGATCTCCGGGGCGTGGAGGATCTTGCGGGTCTCGTTCGCCATCTTGATCTCCTCCTTCGTGTAGCCGTCTTCGGCGAAGAGGTCGACCTGGGGGACGGCGTTGAAGGCGATCTCGCGCTTCTGCGTGCCGGACGGTTCGGAGCGGCCTTCGAGGCGGGCACGGGTCTCGCTGGCGAGGCCTTCGACGGCGGCGGCGCCGGCCCCGGCCACGGCCTGGTAGGTGCTGACGATGATCCGCTTGAGCGGGTTGATCTGGTGGATGGGGTTGAGGGCCATGACCATCGGCGTGGTCGTGCAGTTCGGCTGGCTGACGATGCCGGTGTGCCATTCAAGGTCGGCGGCGTTGATTTCGGGGATGACGAGGGGGACGGCCGGGTCCATGCGGTAGGCGCTGGAGTCGTCGATGACGAAGCTGCCGTTTGCCTGGGCGATGGGCGCGTAGAGCTTCGAGGCGGCGCCGGAGGCGGAGAGGAAGACGACCTGGTCGTCCTTCGTGAAGCTGGCTTCAGTCGTCTCTTCGATCGTGATCTCTTTGCCGCGGAAGGTGACCTGCCTGCCGGCGGAGCGGGCGGTGGCGAGGAGGCGGAGACGGCCGACGGGGATGGCGCGCTCGTCGAGGATCTTGAGGAATTCGCGGCCGACGATGCCGGCGCCGCCGACCACCGTGATGTTGTAGGCGTCCATGAACGGGCTCCGTGGGAGAGTGTGGTGATGGTAGCAGGCCGGCGTAACGGGGCCTAACCTAGCAGGGATGCCGTTAATCGCGGTTGGTTGACCCTGGTGGCCCCTCTGGTATGGGACGAACCATATAGATGGAGGCGAGAAAGTAGACTGCCAGGATGGTCAAACAAGCCACAGGCATCCAAGCATCCCAATGAGGATCTCGATCAAATAGCGCATTGATCACAGTCGCAATCAACGGCGGCACGGAAATCATCACCATCACGATAGAGAGAACGATGCCGCCGGCGAGGTTCACCCGCCCTTGGAGAGAAGCGTTCTCCGCATCCATCGCAGCCTGGAATAATTGCGCTAATGCTCTGGGACCGGCCAGGCTATACTCCAATCCGCTCGTCTTGCGCCCGAAGCGACCGAATATTCAGTGCAGCCACCACGCCAAGCCATGCAGCTGCAACACCTGCGAATGCTGATGGAATCGGGTGAATGAGATACGAATCGTTTTGGGCGAAGTTGATCAAGTCCGCCGTCACGAAACCACTGGCCAATCCGCAGACGATGGAGACGATCCACGACAGGGCAATTCTCTGCCGAATGACGTGTCGATGTGCGAATCTCGCGCTGGTACCAGCTATCACAGGCTCAGTCTGCGGCCACATTGTGACACGAACGTTCGATCTCAATGGTTCCAGATTGAGCGCACGATAGGATCGCGGACGTCGGCGGCGGGACAGTGGGTCTTCGGTCGATGCCAATATCTCAGCCTGGAGATCTTCTAGGTCACGCAGCTCGCGATGATGAGGCCAGATCCCATGACCTGCCTCTCTCGGCTTACGAGGCCCCGGTGCAATCACCGCCATGGAAGCACCTCTTTCTCCGCGCTCTCGAGTTGCTGGCGAATAGCCCCGAAAACTCTGGCCAAGTAGGCTACCTCATCGACGCTGAAGTTGATTTGAATGGAATCGAACGGTCGCGCGAGAACGGCAAACACAGAGTAGTCGTATTCGCGTTGAAACGATATCCGGCATGTCGCGTAGGGGAACGACCGCAGCTTGTCCGCCTTGGCGTCCGCGATCTTCACTTTGATATCCCAGTCGATGCCGCTGAAACTGGGGGCCTTGCTGGACTTCTTCAGATCGTATCGTTTCTGAAGGTGGTCGGTCCAGAGCGAGGTTCTCACGGCTTCCGCCTGACGACGCAGGAGGTCTAGATCGACCACCGCGTCCTCTGGTCCCAGTGCGTCACTGTCGGGTTCATCCTCGTGGGCCGCCACAAATCTATCGACCTGGTCCTCCAGGATCGCGAGCAGCATTGAACCGATGAACGTCGATGCGTGCCCGAAGTCTCGTTCCGACAAATTTCGCTCCGCGAGATGCGGCCCCAGCGTTGACCTTTCGACTTCGATCGTAACGGAGAAGGGCGGTGCAAGCGCAATGAACGCATCGCCCTTGGAACAGAGATGACTCAAAACGCCAAGGGTTGGGTCGAAAACCGCCGGAACATGACCACGCATCTCCGTTCTCCTGACGACTCCGCTATACTGCGTCTGCCTACGCGTGTTAGCAATAGACCGGTCTCCGAATCGGACGAATCCCAGGCCGGGGGCTATTCGATGGTGACGGTGGCGCCGGCTTCGGTGAGCTTCGCCTTGATCGACTCGGCTTCGTCCTTGGTGATGCCTTCCTTGACCTTGGCGGGGGCGGCTTCGACGAGGTCCTTGGCTTCCTTGAGACCGAGGCCGCTGACGACTTCGCGGACGGCCTTGATCACGTTGATCTTGTTCTCGCCGAAGCTGGTGAGGACAACGTTGAATTCGGTCTTCTCTTCCTCGGGCTCGGCCGCGGCTGCGCCACCGCCGCCACCACCGGGGCCTGCCGCCATCATCATGGGTGCGGCGGCGGTGATGCCGAACTTCTCTTCGATGGCCTTGTTCAGGTCGCGGAGTTCGAGGAGGGTCATCCCCTCGATAAGGGCGAGTGCGTCGTCAATCTTGCTCATGATGTTTCTCCTGGTGTGCTGGTGGCGTCCGAATGGCAAGGCGCTGGCCGGTTAGGCCGCGCTGGACCCTTCGAGCTGGTTGGCACGGGCTTCAACGAGGCCCGCAAAATTGCGGATGCTGGCCTGGAGGAGGCTGGCGAAGTTGTAGAGCGGGCTCTGCAGCTTGCCGACGACGTCGGCGACGAGCTGCTCCTTGGAGGGGAGGGTGGCGAGGCTTTCGACTTCCGCCCGGGTGAGGATTTGGCCTTCGAGCCAGCCGCCGTGGATGTTGAGCGTGAGGCGGCGGGCGCGAAGGTGTTCGGTGAGGGCCTTGACCGGGGCGACGGGGTCGCCAAAGCCGAAGGCGAGGGCGGTGGGCCCTTCGAGGATCTGGGCCATCTCGGGGCGGCCGGCCTGTTCGGCGGCCATCGAGGCGAGCGTGTTCTTGACGACCTTCACTTCGGCGTTCGCAGGGCGCAGGGCGCGGCGAAGGTCGGTGAGCTGGGCGACGGTGAGGCCGCGAAAGTCGGCGCTGATCGTGATCGCGGCGCGGGCCATGCGGTCCTTGATCTCCGCGAGCATTTCGACCTTGCGTGGGGTGGGCATAGGCTCCTCCGGAGGTGTGAGCGGGAGGCAGATCGTCGATAGAGACGGCGGCCAGCTGCAAAATGGTGGAGCCGAAGAACGAAAAGCCCCGCCGCCGGGGCAGGGATGCAAAGCACGGCGGGGGCCGATGCTGCTGTCACTACCTCGGCAGGCGCCTTACGGCTTATCCCCCCGGCTGGGCCGGTTCGCAAAAGGGACCTGCGGTCTTCGGCTGTGTTGGTGTCCTGATTACTGTAGGAGGGGCAGCGGTTGGCCGCAAACG
>JBJXGC010000356.1:0-14070 GCA_046154545.1 Dehalococcoidia bacterium
GAGTCGCTGGCCGCAATCGCCGACGGCAGCCTCAAACCGGCGCCGTTGGTGACGCGCCAGGTCTCGCTCGATGAGCTACCGGACGCATTTCTCTCACTCGACGCCCCGACCGAGTGCAAGGTCCAGCTCGTCTTCTAATGCATGGAAGAGCAAACGGGCTATGGGGCTTCGCCCGCTCATGGCTCGTAGCTCACAGCTCATAGCTCACAGCTCATAGCTCACAGCTCATAGCTCATAGCTCACAGCTCACAGCTCAAGCTGGTACAGCCTGCGGGCGTTTTCGCCGAGGACGAGGGCGCGGCGGTGTTCGCTCAGGCCGGCGGTCGAGGCCTGGATCTGGTCGAGGGCGTGGATGCTGGAGTCGATGTGCGGGTAGTCGGAGCCCCAGATGAACTGCGACTCGCCGAGTTCGTCCATCAGGTGGTTGATGTACCGCTCGCGCGGTTCCACGACGTACCAGACGTTGCGCTTCATGTATTCACTCGGTTCGAGCTTCGTCTTCTCGGTGTAGCCAAACATCTCGTACTTCTCGTCGAGACGATGGGCGATGTAGGGCGCCCAACCGGCCCCGGCTTCGACGCAAAGCAGCTTCATCCTGGGGAAGCGGTCGAAGAAGCCGGTCATGATCAACGAGGCCATCGCCGGGATCACCTGGTAGGTGGCGCCGAGACCGAAGGCGAACGTCCGGCTCGGTTCGATCAGGAGCGACGAGAACCGGGTCGGGTTTTCGAGGATCCGGGCGAAGCGGACGATGACGTGGAGGCAGGCGGGGTAGCCGCTGTCTTCCAGCTCGTGCCAAAGGGGGTCGAAGTCGGGGTGGGCGGGGCTGCGGCCGTTGACCGGCTCGGGGGCGAGGAAGATCCCGCGGAAGCCTTCCTTCAGGCAGCGCTTCAGCTCGCGGTGCGCGAGCGCGGGGTCGTTCATGGGGATGTGGGCCATGGGGAAGATGCGGCCGGGATAGGCGCCGACGAAGTCCTTGCACCAGCGGTTGTAGGCACGGCTGTAGGCGTCGGCGAGCTGGCTGTCAGCGCTGTCCCAGAGGATGCCGACGGTCGGGAAGACGACCCCGCCGCGCATCCCCTGGCTGTCGTACAGCTTGATCCGCTCCTCCGTGTCGAAGCTGGCGAGAGGCGCGCCTTCGAGGTAGGTCATGTAGGGGAGGTCTTTGCGCGGATGCTCGACGCCGCCGAGGCCGGCCAGGCCGCCGGTCATCACCACCTGGCGGTCGATGATCAGCTGCTCGTCGGCGGCCAGGCGGGCCTTCATCTCCAGGGCCATCTCGGGGAGGTTTTCGAGCGCCTCGGATGGGGCCTGGGCGCCGGTGAACCCGGGCAGCGGCGCGATACCGCGCGGAGCCCCATCGCGGCCTGGTACGCCCCGCGTGATCCGGATTGCCCGGGGGCGGAACTCGGGCTCGAGGTACTCGTCCCAGAGCCAGGGCGGTTCGAGGACATGCGAGTCGCCGTCGATGATGAGCGTCTCAACCACAGGTCTGCCTCCGGGGCCACACGCGCGTGCTAGAGTCGAGCCATGCGCGTGCTGGCCTGGAACATCCGCGCCGGTGGTGGCCGCCGCGTCGCGGGCATACTGGCACAGATCGAGGCATGGTCGCCAGACCTCATCGCCCTCAGCGAGTTCCGGGGGACGCCGCCCGGGCGCGAGCTACGGGCCGCGCTCGGCGAAGTGGGGTATGGGCACCTCCTCGAAACGACCGTCCTCGAGTCGCCCGCCCGAAACGCCCTTCTGCTCGCCTCGCGCTGGCCGCTCCAGAGGGTGCGGCTGCAGGGAGCGCCGGAACAGCAGGAGCGCTGGCTCTGCGCGGAGGCCAGCGGGCCGGAGCGGTTCACGCTGATTGCTGTGCACTTCCCAAACGAAGTGACGGGCCGCAAGTGGCCGTACATGGAGGCCGTGGCGGCGCTGGCCGAGCGCTGGCGGAGGGGCCCGGCGCTGATCCTGGGCGATACGAACAGCGGCCGGCCGGGGATCGACGAGGAGAACGCGGTATTCGGGCGGAGGTACACGGCCTGGTTCGATCGCATGGAGGCGGCCGGCTGGCGCGACGCGTTCCGGGCGCTCTATCCGGACCAGCGTGAGTTCACCTGGTACTCGCCGAACGGAGGGAACGGCTTCCGGATCGACCAGGCGTTCGCGAACCGGGCGATGATGCGGCGCGTTGTCGATGTCCGGCACGCCTGGGGAGGGCCGGGCGAGAGACGAGACGAGCTCAGCGACCACGCGGCCCTGATTATCGACACCGGCGCACGCCCGTAGTGCAGGTTGCGCGCTGGAGGCGCCGTCGGCATCCTTCGGCCCATGTCCGCACCACTCGATGGGTACCGTGTCGTCGATATCACCACTGCCCGGGGCGAAATGGCTGGCCGCGTCCTGACCGACCTCGGCGCGGAGGTCATCAAGGTCGAACCTCCCGGTGGGGTGGGCACCCGCCTGCTCCCGCCGTTCATCAACGGCCACGAAGGCGAGAGCGACGGGTCGCTCTTCTGGGCGGCGGTTGGTCTGGGCAAGAAGAGCGTCGTGTTGGACCTCGAAGACGCTGAGGGGCGCGAGCGGTTCAAGGAACTGGTGGCGAGCGCCGACGTCCTCTTCGAGTCGCACGCGCCGGGGACGATGAGCCGGCTCGGCCTCGGCTACGACGTAATGGCAGAGTTGAACCCCAGGCTCGTCTACTGTTCGATTACGCCGTTCGGGCAGGACGGGCCGGAGGCAGAGAGCCCGGCAACCGACCTGACGATCGAATGCGCCGGCGGCCTGGTTGGGCTCCAGGGCGACGGTGACCGGCCGCCGATCCCTATCGGCTTTCCCCAGGCCTCCTTCCACGGCGCGGTCCAGGCGGCGGCGGACGCCGTGGTGGCGCTCCACGAACGGCTACGGTCCGGAAGGGGGCAGTACCTCGATACATCGACCCAGGCGGCGGTGGTCTGGACCCTCATGAACGCGACCGGCTACCCGCCCAACATCCATGGCAACCCACCGGGCTACGCCGAGGCGCGGGCCCTGCCCCCGCCCCAGGTGCTGCCCGGGCTGCGGCTGCCACGCCTGATGGAGTGCGCGGACGGCCACGTGACCTACACGATCGTCCTGCCCGCGATTGGCCCGCGCACGCACGACACGGCGATGAAGTGGGCGGAGCGTGAGGGCGCCGTCCCGGCCGAGATCGCCGGGATCGACTGGATGAACTGGATCGCCGAGGCGGCGGGAGGGACGCGCCCGGTGGCCGATGTGATGGCCTCGCTGGAGGCGCTGGCGGCGTTCTTCCGGACGAAGACGAAGCGCCAGTTGCAGGAGTTCGCGGCCGCGACGGGCATCCTCCTCTGCCCGGTGTTCACGATCGCGGACCTGCTGGACGACCCCCACCTCCAGGCGCGGGAGTACTGGACCCGGGTGGCCGGCCGCGTCCACCCCGGACCGTTCGCGAAGCTTTCGAAGACGCCGCTGGCCGCCCTCCCGCCCGCGCCCGCCCTCGGCGCCGACCAGGCGCTCCTCGATGACTGCGCGCCGAAGAGCCTGCCGACCGCGGGCAGCGGCGGCCGCCGCCAGTCGTTCGACGGTCTGAAGGTGGCCGACTTCGCCTGGGTCGGCGTGGGGCCGATCATCGCCAAGGCGCTCGCCGACCACGGCGCCACCGTCGTGCATGTCGAGTCGCAGACACGCCCGGATGTCCTTCGCCTGCTGCCCCCGTTCAAGGACGGCACCCCGGGGATCAACCGGGCCCAGTTCATGGCCAACTTCAACACCTCGAAGGCCGGGGTGGCCTGCAACCTTTCGACGGCTGAGGGCCGCGAACTCGCCCTGAAGCTGATCGACTGGGCTGATGTCGTGGTGGAGAGCTTCACGCCCGGGACGATGGCGAAACTCGGCCTTGACTACGCGTCGATCGTGAAGCGGCGCCCGGACATCGTGATGTTGAGCACCTGCCTGCGCGGCCAGACCGGCCCGGAACGGACGTACAGCGGCTTCGGCGGGCAGGGAGCGCAGCTCGCCGGGATCTTCTCGGTCACGGGCTGGCCCGACCGGCCACCCACAGGCCCCTGGGGCGCCTACACCGACTTCATCAATCCCCGCTTCGGGGTAGCGGCCCTGACGGCGGCGCTCATCCACAAGGCGAAGACGGGCGAGGGGCAATACATCGACCAGGCCCAGGGCGAAGCGGGCATCCGGTTCATCGAGCCGCTCGTCCTGGACTACACCGTGAACGGCCGGACGGCGGCGGCTATGGGCCACGATTCCCCCTTCGCGGCGCCGCACGGTGTCTATGCCTGCGCCGGGACCGAGCGCTACCTCGGCATCGCCGTGGAGACCGGAGAGCAGTGGGAGGCGCTCAAGCGAGTTGCCCCGCTGCAGGCGTTCGCCGGCCCCGCATACGCCACCGTGCCTCAGCGGCGAGCCGCCCGCGAAGTGATCGACGAAGCCTTGCGCGGGTGGTGCCGCGAGCAGGACGCGTTCGCGCTCGGGGAGCGGCTGCGCAGAGCGGGCGTCCCCGCTTACCCCGTGCTGTACCCGGTGGACCTCTACACGGACGCACAGCTTGCCCACCGCGAGTTCTTCGTCACCCTCGACCATGCCGAAATGGGCCCCACACCCTACGACGGCCTGGTAACGACGTTTTCGGCGACGCCGGGGCGCTTGCGGAACGCCGCCCCCTGCCTGGGGCAGGACACGGACTATGTCCTGCGCGAAGTGCTCGGACTGAGCGACGAGGAGATGGTCGAGCTGGCGATGGCGGGCGCACTGAGCTGAGCGTGCGTGGCGAGGGAAACCCCGATTCGCCGCGCACGCGGCTGGCGTAAGATTCGCGGCGGTGCAGTCCCGGGGGGACGGGAGCGAACAGATGCCGGGGACTGACCGCACGATGCGTTTCTGGGACGGCCTCGCGGGGCTGATCTTCCGCTGGCGGCTCGCGCTCATCCTGGCGTCGCTGGTGGTGGCCGCGGCGGCCGCAACGGGCCTGCCCCGCCTCGAATTCGACACGCAGCAGGACACGCTGGTGCCACGAGAAAGCGCCCTGTTCCGGGACAACGAGCGGTATCAGACAGCCTTCGGGGGCGGCGAACTCGTCGTGCTGTTCGACGGCGACCCGCTGGCCTTGCTCCAGGGCGCGAACCTCGACCGCGTCGAGAAGCTGCACCTGGCCATCGGCCGGAACCCACACTTCGCCAGGGTGGTGAGCCCATACACCATCCTCGGGGCGGCTGAAGCGGAGGCGCAGCGGCGGTCTGCCGAGGGAGCGGGCCAGATCGCGACCGTCCAATCCCAGGCTGCGTCGGCAGCTCGCACGAAGGCACTGGCGGAAGGCAAGACGGCCGAGGAGGCGGACCTCGCCGCGGCCACAGCCGGCGCGGCGGCGATCGCGAAGTTCATCGCCGAGCAGCTGGCCGGGGCGAAAGAGTTCGCGTCGGTGGGGGCGCTTAGCGCCAGCAACCCGAAGTTCGTGAAGGCGGTGCTCTTCACCGGCGACAGCGTCGTCCGGCCCGAGCTACGCGACCTGGTGCCGGATAGCGGCCACGCCCTGCTCGTCGCGACGATCAAAGGGAACCTGAGCATTGGCGACCAGCAGGCGGCCGCCGGCGAACTGGAACGGCTCGTCGGGGATGCCGGGTTCGAGGGCGTGACTGCCACGGTGGCAGGGGACACGATCCTGCTTAAAGCGATCGCAGATGGACTGGAAGACGCCATCCCACCGCTGGCGGCGGTCTCGGTCGCACTGATGGTTGCGGTGGTGCTTACGGTTTTCCGGGCGCGCTGGCGTCTCCTCCACCTGCCGGTGGTTGGCCTGGCCCTGGTGACGGCCTTCGGCATCATCGGTTGGCTGGACGTGCCGCTGACCATGGCGAGCACGGCCGGGCTTCCCATCCTCGTGGGACTGAGCGTGGACTTCGGGATCCAGTTCCACACCCGGTACGAAGAAGAGCTCGAACTGACCGGGGAAGCGCGGCCCGCACTGGGCCGGTCGCTCAGGCACATGGGGCCAGCGTTGGCGGTTGCGGCGGTGGCCGCCATCCTCGGGTTCGCGGCGCTCCAGTACTCGGCCGTGCCGATGGTGCAGGACTTCAGCATCGTGCTGTCGATCGGCATCGCCGTCGTGTTCGTCTCGTGTTTGCTCGCCCTGAACGCCGTACTGGTCCATCGCGACCGGGGGATGCGGCCGCCGCCACCAGCACCGGCCGCACCATCGCGGATCGAACGGCTGCTGGGGAACCTGTACAACGGGATGAGCGGCCGGGCCTTGCCCATCCTCGGTGCGGGACTCGCAGTGGCCGCCATCGGTTTCGCGCTCGACCCAGAGATCGCCGTAAATACGGACCCGGACCAGTTCCTTCCACCGGACAGCCAGGCCCTCCACGACGTCGAGCGGCTGAGCGACATTACGGCGACGGCGAACCAGCTCAACTTCCTCGTCAGTGCCGAAAACGTGGGGGACGCGGCCGTGGTCCGCTGGCTGGACGAAACCCAAACGCGCTTGCTGGCCGCGGAACCACGGCTGACGGGGGCACAATCGCTGGCGACACTGGTTCGCCAGGGAGCGGGCACAGCGGAACCGGATTTTTCGGCGAAGACGATGGCGGAGCTCTACGCGGGCACACCGCCGCCGATCCTGTCGGGGTTCGTGACCGCCGACCGCAAGTCCGCGAGCCTGACGTTTACGATTGCCCGGGACGTGCGCTTGAGCGACCAGGCACCGATCATCGAGCAGATTACGCGCGAACTGCCGCCGCCGGGCGTGTCCCTGGCGCCGGCGGGCCTGGGCGTGATCGGTATCGAGGCCCAGACGCGGCTGACCTCGAACCGGATCGCCATGACGGCGCTGGCCGTGGGGGGGGCGCTGATCCTGCTGCTGCTGGTGACCCGGAACATCGTCCATGCGGTGATCGGGATGCTGCCAGTCGTGCTCGTGGTGGGCTGGACATCGGCGGCGATGCTTGTCACGGGCGTGTCGTTGAACCCGCTGACGGCGATCGCCGCACCACTCGTGGTCGCCCTGGGCACGGAGTTCAGCATCCTTTTGTTGCTGCGGTACCGCGAGGAGCGCAAGCGTCAGTTGGACCCGGGCGCGGCGATGGCAAGGGCCTACGAGCGGAGCGGCCGGGCAATCGCGGCCAGCGCCCTGACGGTGACCGGCGCCTTCGTGGCGCTGGCGGTGAACCAACTGCCCCTGCTCCACGACTTCGGCAGGGTGGCCGTCATCGGTGTCTTGCTCTCCCTCGTGGGCGCGATGGTGTTGATGCCACCGCTGCTCGTCTGGGCTGACGTCCGCATGGCGCGTTCCCGATCTTGACCGGTACGCTGGCGAGATAGTTGCATCCGGGCGCTTCCCACTTAGGAGGCGCCGGTGTAGGCTTCGGCACTCAGCCCTCTCTGGGCAATCCATCGTATGCACCGAGCGGAAGGGAGCATGAGGCACATGCTTCACCAGATTGGCCAGCTGACCGGCGCGGTGACGCTGCTCCTCGGGGTCGCCGTGGGGGTGTGGTGGTTCGCCGCTGGCGGCGCGGCGGGCGGAGGGAGCACGCGCGCAAGCAGCGAAGGTCTGGCGCTGCCAACGCGCGCCGCCATGACCACCGTCGTCCCGCCGGCGACTGCCACACGAACCCCCGAGCCGTCCGTGGGCGTCGCCGTCCAGGAGGCGAGCCTGAGCGGACCCACGGCCCCCGCCACCTGGACTCCCGCGCGCTCCCCAGCCGCCCTAGCTGGCCGCCCGACTTCGGCGACGCTGGCCAGGGCTCAAACAGCAGCGGCCGGGGCGAGACCGACGCCGAGGGGCGGCTGCGCGACCCCGCAGAACCCGTGGGCCTTCAGCCTCTGCGGCCGAGGCGAACTCGTCGGCCCAACACCGCCCGACTTCTGTTCGTACTTTCCCTGCATCCGCGAGTTCGCCGACGGCATCGGCTTCGTCGTGCTGTGCGCCAACGGGTACTACTCGCGCGAGGGTGGCAGTCCCGAGGCCTGCGAGGGAGAGGGCGGCCCGGCGGCCGCACTGTACACACCCTGAGCGGCGCCCAAACCGGTCTGGTATGATTCCGGAATTCGACGAGGTGGCCGCAGGCAGGCCGCCCGCCTTACATCGTGGGAGTATGCGGAGGATGGTACCGGCCATCAGCAGGCAGGTGTGGACGGCCCGGGGAGTAGCCCGCGAGCGCCCGTTGGCGTGGCGCTGGCCGCTCGTGGGCCGCACATATGGATGCCCGCTGGCCGGCGGTTTTTGGCTCCCTGGGACGCGGGCCTGATTTTTCATCCTTAGCCCTGGAGGAAGACGCAATGCCAGTACGTGGCGTGCGCGGTGCGACGACTGTGAGCCGGAACCTCAAGGAGGAGATCCTCGAAGCGACGAAGGAACTCCTCAGCGTGATGGTGGAGGCGAACGGCATTAACCCGGAGGACCTGGCGTCAGCCTGGCTGACGACAACGCCGGATGTGTACGCTGAGTTCCCCGCTGTGGCGGCCCGTCAGATTGGCTGGACGTTCGTGCCACTCATGCAGAGCCACGAGATGTCGGTCCCCGGGATGCTGCCGCTCTGCATCCGCGTCCTCCTCCACTGGAACACCGAAAAGGGAATCCATGACATCCGTCACGTCTATCTCCGGGAGGCCACGCGCCTGCGCCCGGACCTCAGCACAACACACGCCACCGTGCGGTGAGGCAGGAGAACCAGTGATCATCGTCCTTTCGCCCGGGTCCACCCCGGCTGAAATTCAGCACGTCATCGACCGTGTCGAAGAGACGGGCCACAGCGCCCACCTCTCCCAGGGCACCGAACGCACGATCATCGGCGTCATCGGGCCGGACCTGCCAGAGCTCCAGGACATGTTCGAGTCGATGCCCTGCGTCGAGTCGGTCCACCGGGTGACGAAGCCGTACAAGCTCGTCAGCCGCGAGTTCCGGCACCAGGACACGGTCATCGACATCGGCAAAGGCGTCACCATCGGTGGGCGCGAACTTGTGGTGATGGCGGGGCCGTGCTCGATCGAGAACGAGGAGCACATCGTTGCGACGGCCATCGCCGTGAAACAGGCCGGTGCGAACATCCTTCGCGGCGGGGCGTTCAAGCCGCGCAGCTCACCCTACGCCTTCCGGGGCCTGGGTGAAGACGGTCTCAAGCACCTGGCCACCGCGAGCCGGGTGACCGGGATGCCCGTGATCACCGAACTCATGAGTGTGCGCGACATCGACGCCGTCGCCGAATACGCGGATATCATCCAGATCGGCGCACGGAACATGCAGAACTTCAACCTCCTGGACGAAGTCGGGAGGTTGCGCAAGCCGGTGATGCTGAAGCGAGCCCTGAGCGGCCAGATCGAGGAGTGGCTCCTCGCGGCCGAGTACATCGTCAGCCAGGGGAACCCGGACGTCATCCTCTGCGAACGGGGGATCCGGACCTTCGAGACCGCCTATCGGAACACGTTCGACATCAACGCCATCCCCCTGGCCAAGGAGTTGAGCCACCTCCCCGTGGTCGCGGACCCGAGCCACGGCACGGGAAAGTGGCGGCTGGTGGAACCCGTCGCCCGCGCGGCGGTAGCGGCCGGGGCCGACGGACTCATGATCGAAGTGCACCCCAACCCCGACCACGCCCTGAGCGACGGGGCCCAGTCGTTGACCCATGAGTCATTCGCCCGGATGATGCAATCGGTCGCCGCAATCGCAACCGCGGTCGGGCGGTCGCTACCAGGAGTGTTAGCGACTGCAGCGGGGCGATAACGGTATGGGTCGAGAGACCGTAGCGGGGGCGCTCCTGCGGGGGGGCGCGGAGCCGCGGGAGTCCATGCCCGAAATTCAGATCCCGGTTTTCCAGGGGCCGCTGCTGCTGCTCCTCCAACTGATCGAAAAAGACGACCTGGATATCACGGCCGTCTCGCTGGTCGCTGTCACCGACCAGTACCTGAAGGCGATCCACGAGGGCGACGGCGTGGCCCCGGCCGCGCTGGCCGAGTTCATCGCGATCGGCGCAAAGCTCATCTACTTGAAATCCCGGGCGCTGCTGCCCCGCGCACCGACCGAATCCGCTGACGCCCTCGAAGAGGACGAAGTAGGGCGCGAGCTGGTCGATCTCCTGATCGAGTATCGCCGTTTCGCTGAAGTTGCCGACCAACTGCAGCAACGGCAAGAGGACGGCATGCACGGCTACCCGCGGCTCGTGCCGGCTCCGGCCCGGCCGGAGGGATCCGGGCTCGACGGCGTGACGGCCGAGTTGATGCGGAAGATCATGCTCGACGTGCTGGCCCGCATCCCGGCGATCCCACGGGTCCTGATCCCGCGCGACCGGGCAACGCTCTCGGAGCGCATTTCGAACCTGCGCGAACGGCTCAGGAGTGCGGGCCGGTTCTCGTTCCGGCGGGTGATGAGCGAGTGCCGCACGCGGCTGGAAGTCGTGCTTTCCTTCCTCGCGATCCTCGAGCTATTGAAGTCGGGCGAGTGTGACGCCCAGCAGGACGAGAACTGGGGCGACATCGAAGTCGTGGCATTGGCGCCGGTGGCCACCCCGGCCAGCTGAAGACCCGTGTGGCGCCTTGGCCCTTACCCTTGCGACGGTGTGGCCGTCTCCGGCCGAAGGTCACTCGGCCATCAGGGTATCGAGCATAACGCGGCGTTCGGCCGGGTTCATGAATGCCTTTGTTATTGCGTAGTGATCGGTCTCTTCATACTCGACCTTGGCGATGCCTGGCGCGAGAGCTGGTAAATCGTCGCGCCCGGGTAGGCCATGAGGATCGGAGAATGGGTCGCGACGATGAACTGGGAGCCCGCGCTCACAAGCTCCCGCACGCGCGCAAGACAGGCCATTTGACGAAGCGGCGAGAGCGCGGACTCCGGCTCATCCAGGAGGTAGAGGCCATCGCCGCCAAGACGGTGCTCGAGGACAGCCATGAACGCTTCCCCGTGTGATCGGCTATGAAGCGACTTGCCGCCGTACGCGTCGAAGGCTCCGGGGCGGATCTTGTCCAGTGCCTCCAACTCCGTTGAGACGTTGTAGACGCTTTCGGCGCGCAGAAAGAAGCCGTCGCGGTTACGCACGGGGTTGCGGATCAACCGCAGTGCGCCGCCAAGGGTGGAGTGCGTGCTTGCCGTCGAGAAGGTGAAATTGCGGCCACCGCCTTCGGGGTTGAACCCCGCCGCGAGTGCTATCCCTTCGATGAGGGTCGACTTCCCGGTGCCATTCTCACCGACGAAGAACGTTACGTGGGGGTCGAAGGTTAGCCCATCGAGCATCTTCACGGCCGGGATGTCGAACGGATAGGCGTCGGGCATGGCAACGTCGTCCCACAGAACCGCGACACTTCGGATGAACCCGGCGCGCGGGAGGGCTTGCGGTTGCGCGGAGCGAACGCGAGGCGGCATCTGCTAATTGTACTTGCCCCTGCCGCGGACCATTGGCGCCGATGACGCTGCAGCGCCCGAAATTGACGCTCCGGGCGCCGCTGCTACGCTTGGGCGATGCCGCTCCCCTCATTCACGCTCGCGCAACTGAAGGCTGGCGCCCCCGGGCCAGAGACCGCCCTGACGATCGGCGTGCTGGACGGCGTACACCTGGGGCACCAGGCGCTTATCGAGCGGCTCCGCGACGAGGCGCGGAAGCGCGCGTTGAGCCCGGGTATTGTGACCCTGCATCCCCACCCGATCACTGTCTTACGGCCGGAGATCGCGCCTAGCTACCTGACCTCTCTCGATGACCGCATGGAGCGGATGCGGGACGCCGGCGCAGACTGGGTGTTGGCCCTGACCTTCACCGGCGAGGTCTCCGAAGTGCCGGCCGAGGAGCTGGCTACGGCGTTTCGCGAACACTTACGCATGCGCCTGATGGTTCTCGGCCCGGACGCCGCCTTCGGACGGGGCGCCCCACGGGACACGGCCGATCGCATGCGGGCACTGGGACAGGAGGCCGGGTTCGAAGTCGTGCAGATCGAGCCGCTCATGCACGACCACGAGCGCTACAGCTCCACAGCGGTGCGGAACGCCCTCGCCGAAGGCGACGTGGACCGCGTGACCGCCCTGCTCGGGCGTCCTTATCGCCTGGGCGGGCCCGTCGTCCACGGGTTCGAGCGCGGGCGGACGATTGGCTTCCCGACGGCGAACATCTCTGTCGCGGCCGACCGGGCGATGCCGGGGCTGGGCGTCTATGCCACCCGGGCTCACGTGGCCGGGCACGTCCTGGCCGGTGCGACCAACATCGGCAAGCGCCCGACCTTCGACGCTGGCCACGTGTCGATCGAAACCCACCTCATCGACTTCGAAGGGGACATTTACGGCGAGCGCCTGGAGCTCGAATTCATCAATCGGCTGCGCGGCGAGGTGAAGTTCGAGTCCGTCGATGAACTGGTGGCCCAGATCGGGCGTGACGTCGAAACGGCGCGGGCGGCGTTAGCATGAGCGACCTGAGAACGCGCGCCACCCGGCACGGGCAGGGCAAGCCGGCCTGCCTCTGGTACGTGTAGGGGCGCTGCCCCTCTGAGCCCCGTCGTACGACCTGATGACCGCCGTAAGGGCGCAGGAAAGGCGCATCCCCATGACTGACTCACCCTCTAGTACGAACACCGGGCCCCGCTCGATGGCCCCGGTCGAAGACCAACTGACTGTCCTGATGAGCGGCGTGGACTACGGCGACGCGCTCATGCGCAGGCAGATGGAGGCGGAACTCCGGACGCTGCTCCAACAGGATCGGCCCCTCCGCGCCTACCTCGGGATCGACCCCACCGCGACTTCGCTGACGCTCGGCCACACCGTGCCTTTGCGGAAGCTCCGCCAATTCCAGGAGTTGGGGCACCACGCGATCTTCCTGATCGGCGACTACACGGCGCTGATCGGCGACCCGAGCGACAAGAACAAACTGCGGCCGATGCTCACGCAGGAGGACATCAAGCGGAACGGGCAGACCTACTTCGACCAGGCGGCGAAGCTGTTGGACGCGACGAAGACCGAGCTGCGGCACAACTCAGAGTGGCTGGGGGCGCTGAGCTTCCCGGACATCATCTCCCTGATGTCGAAGTTCACCGTCGCCGAGATGCTGCGGCGGGACAACTTCCGGAAGCGCTTCGACGCCGGGGACGCCGTCTTCCTCCACGAGTTCCTCTACGCGCTCATGCAAGGTTATGACGCGTTCGCGCTCGAGTGCGATGTCCAGGTGGGCGGGACGGAGCAGCTCTTCAACCTGATGGCCGGGCGCAAGATCCAGGAGGACGCAGGCCAGCGGCCCCACGTGCCGGTGACGCTGCCCATCCTCGTGGGCCTGGACGGCAAGGAGCGGATGTCGAAGTCGAAGGGCAACCACATCGGCGTCAGCGACAGCGCCGACGAGCAGTACGGCAAAGCGATGTCGTTGCCGGACGAGGCCGTGATGGACTTCTTCGTGCTGGCCACGAACGTCCCTCGGACGGAACTGGACGCCATCGCGGAGGACCTGAAGCGTGAACCGATGGCCACGAAAAAGCGTCTGGCCCGGACGATCGCCAGCGAATTCTGGGGGGAAAAGGCCGCGGGAGAGGCAGAAGCCACGTTCGAGCGGACGGTGCAGTCGAAACCACTCACCGCGGCAGAAGTACCGGACGCGGGCCTCACTACGGTCGACTTCTCTGCGGACGAGACATGTGCGAACCTCCTTGTGCGAAGCGGCCTCGAGACAAGTCTTCGGGCCGCGACACGCCTCATTGAGGCGGGCGGGATGCATGTGCTTCAGAGTTCGACAACCCTCACGGTCAACTCCCAGGTCCATGTCGTCACAAGTCCGCGCCAGCTGGTGCTCCCAGGTGCGTTCTATCGTGTTGGAAAGAGGCGCTGGGTGGCGGTCTCCGGTGGGCTTCATAGCGACAGCTAGTGTGGCGGCGTCGTAGTGAACCTCCCGCCGAGGTGGATCCTGCGGCACCGGCGGAGTCGTGGCGAAGTGGCGAATGCTGATTCCTAGCCGTGCCGGCAAGGAGATATACTGATCGGCATGACGATGCGCGCCCACCTTCATGAGCTGGTGGATCTGTTGCCCGAGTGCGAACTCGCATCCGCTAGGCGTCTCCTTGCGGCACTCCCGGACGATACGATGCTACGGGCCTTGATGGCCGCCCCGGGCGACGACG
>JBJXGC010000040.1:0-22848 GCA_046154545.1 Dehalococcoidia bacterium
CCTCCCGGGCTGGCTCCCGGCACGCGCCTCGAAATGACCGTCTCCACCTCCCGCGGCGTCGAGAAGCACGTCTCCCAGGTCGAGGCCGTCGATGGCCCCCGCATCGAAGTCCAGGTCCCCATCCACCATCGCCAGCTCCGTCCACTGCAGCTCGGAGCCAAAGTCACCGCGTCTTACACCATCCACACCAGGACTGAGCAGTTCGCCGCCGAGGTTGTTGGCCACAGCGGCGACGGCGCCCTCGTCTACCTCGAAAACTGCGGACGGCTTGGGCCCGGTGAGCGGCGGACTGCCTTCCGCCTCGAGGTCGCCATCGTCCCGCAGAGCGTCCGTCGCCTCGTCCCCGGCGATGAGGGGCCCGAATGGGTGCCCGATCGAGCGAGATACGCCATTGCTGACCTCAGTGAAGGCGGCGCCCGGCTCCAGACCAAGGGCGACCTCGCCTCCGGCGATACCGTAGAACTGCTCCTTGACCTCGCAGACCAGGGCCAACTGGCGGCGAAGCTCAACGTCATCGCAAGCGATGAACGCGAGGGCTACAGCCTCCGCCAACTGCATTGCCGGTTCGTCGAACTCTCGAACACCGACCGCAATCGCGTCGCCCGCTTCCTCCTCCGCAGACAGATCCAGCTCCGCCGCGACGGGAGACTGTAGTTCCGCCCGCCGCTGCCAGCGCCGGCATCTACGAAGGCCGCGCCGGGCTCGTCCGCGACGAGGGTGATTTCGAGCGCCTTCAACAGGGCGGCATCCTTGTGGCCCGGATCACGACCCCCCGTACAACGTCGTCCTGCCCATGCTCGGCGCCGTCGTCACGGACCGCGGCGGCGTCCTCTCCCACCCCGCAATCGTCGCCCGCGAATACGGCATCCCCGCTGTCGTCGGACACCGGCAGCGCCACCACCTCCATCCCCGACGGCGCCCGCATCCGCGTCGATGGCACCCTCGGCACCGTCCTCCTCCTCGACTGAGCCGAGGGGCCGCTAAAGCCGCGAAGGACGGGAACACAGCGACATAACGTGCCGGCGTCTTCATCCCTTGGGCGCTTCTGCCGATAATCCCTCGGTGAAAGAAGAACCGAACCGCGAGTCGCCCGCGAGCGCGACCGTCCTTGACGGCCCCGTTGGCTTCGCATGCCGGCGCCGCCGCGCCACTACGCCACTCTCCGACTGGGGCGATGGCCTCATGGCGCCCGGCACCAACAACCCGTGTGACGCTCCCGGGCATGGTGGCGCAAAGTTCTCGCGCCCGGATCCGCGTGACCAATGGCAGTGGGAGATCGTCAATAGGGACGGCAAGGAGTTTCGCGCAGGGGTCGATAGGGAGAAGGCGCGGGACGTGCTCTTACGACCTGACTTTCATAGCAACATCCCCTCTCAGGCGGGGCTGCTTCTCGTCGCAAGCTGTAGCGGGTCTAGGACTCTCATTACGCTCGAGCAACAACTGCGCGAACTCCTGCTCGCACGCGTTGGCCCGGTTCATGGAGAGGGCAGCGCCTGCGACCTGCACGAGACCGGCCCATGAGAAACGCAGCGTTGCGCGTTGCTGGAGCCGGGTTCTTGCTGGCCATGCTCGGAAGCGTTTCTTGCGGCCCGCGGGATGACGGCGAATGGCTCCGGGACGTCGAAGAAATGGCCCTGGTCCCCGTCGGCGCAACCTTCGTGAGTGACCAGGTCAACGCCGGGAGGTTCGGCGGCGACGCGTCGTACGGCCGCAACTACGAAACGGCACAGTCCCGCGCCACGGTGGTCAGTTTCTATGACGACGCTCTCACTGACCGCAGCTGGGCCGTGTTGATCGACGAGTTGGAGAACACTAGTCCCCCAAAAAAAGCATGGGTCAAAGGAGATTTGGTGTTCGTTCTCAGCCTGTCTTATGTCGACCAAACGACACGTCCCAATCAATTCTCCATCAAGGTCTTCAAGCGAGAGGATATCTAGCGACATGAAACTATCCAAGAGGTTCGTCCTGTGGGCCGCCGTTGCATTCACTGGGCTTGAACGCCAACTGAAGGACATCATCAAGGTGCGGGTTGGCTTCGGGCCAAGCTATTTCGGCAGCTGCAGGCTGCATGAGGACGCGCCATGATCCTCGCATCGCTGCGCGTTTCCGCACTTCTGCTGGTTATCGCCGCGTTAGCCAGTACCGCGTGCCGGGATAGCGGTAAGGCGCTACGGTCCGTGGAGGAGATGCAGCTGGTGCCGGATGGGACGAGGCTCGTGAAAGACCGACTTGTCCCAGGCGGAGTCGGGTCGGGGAACGCGTGGTACTCGCGCTTCTACCGGACAGAGAAGTCGGAAGCGGAAGTCATCGCTTTCTACGACGAAGCGCTATCCAACCGCGGTTGGGTGGTAGTTGGCGGCCCCGTGGCGAGTGAGCCGTTGCGAGAGAAGGTTTGGGCCAAGGGCGACTTATCGTTCCAACTTACTCTTGGCACAGCGTTCAGGGATGATCAACCAACGCTAGGACCGTATCCGTTCGAGATCGTCGTTTCCAAGAAAAAGGGAGGTTAGTGTCATGAAAAAGCCTAACAAAGTCGTCCGTTGGGCAGCGGCCGTGATAGCCATCGCGCTCATCGGCGCGATGCTGACCGTCACGGGTTCGTCTGAAACCCTCCGCCCCGCTGCCGTGCGGGCTGTCGATCCCGAGAGCAGCCTATTCGGCTACTACGACCAGGACGAGAAGTCCTTCGTCGCGATTCACATCGGCGCGGGCAACCCTACGGGGGCCGACTGGGCATTTGCGGATCTGCACGAGACCGCCCCATGAGCAAGGCAGCGCTGGGCGTGGCTGGAGTGGGACTCTTCCTGGCTGTGTTCGGAATCGTTTCCTGCGGGCCCAAGGACAACGGTGAATGGCTCCGGGACATTGAAGAAATGGCCCTGGCCCCTGACGGCGCTACGTTCGTGAGCGACCATCTAAGTCCAGAGGTATTCGGGAGCGTAGCGGCGTATAGCCGCGCCTACGAAACGACACAGCCGCCTGCGAACGTTGTCAGTTTTTATGACGACGCTCTCGCCAGCCGCGGATGGGCGGTGGTCAGCGACCAACTTATTGGCTCTGACCCTCCAGCGAAACTCTGGGCCAAGGGCGACTTACGGTTCAACCTCAGTTTCACTGGTCGATCCCCGACGCCAGACCTGACTCGCTTCTCCGTCCATATATCCAAGCCAACGGGGTAGATCGACGGAAGTCGTTGGCGCGGCGGTCCGATGTTCGTTCTCCATCAGAAAGGTACAAGGCGATGAAACATTCTAAGACGTTCCTAGGTTCGGCCCTGGCCATCATTACGATAGTTGCGGCGGTACTGGCGTCAACGGGACAAACGAGTCCCCTGCGCCCGCCTGTGGCTGTTGCCGAAGACCCCGAGAACAGCTTTTTCGGGTACTACGACCAGGACGAGAAATCGTTCGTCGCTATGCACATCGGCTCGGGAAACCCGGACGAGGGCGCCTGGGCATTCGCGGTCCCCGGTGTCGGCCTCTACCTGGCTACCTCCCCGGCGACGATGACCGACGAAGAGGACGACTCGATTACCGTTTCTTTCTCCGGGACCGCGTCGCTGGATGCGGGCGCTACGATCGATAGTCTGTACGGGACGTTGTACCAGGGCAGCGGATCATCGAGTTCCGTTAGCGTCACCCTCTCCGGGACAATCAGCGCGAACCGGGCCACGGGTTCGTTCTCCCTGGTGCACGGTCTTGCGACATACACCGCCGCGGCCGAGCCAGCGCCCGCTACCGTCGCCGCGGCCATCTCCGCGCTCGTTGACGCGCTGGAGATAGAAGACTTCGCCGCCGTCCGTCTCCTCTACGTGTCCGACCTGCTCGCCGAGATCACAGAGGAGGAGTTCGAGACGGACATGGCAGCCCAGTTCGGGGCGTTCGGCGAGGTAATCTCCGCGGCTGAGGTCGGTTCGACCGTATACTCGGTCAACCCCGGCGACGGCCCGCAGACGGCGTCGGTCCAGCTCGCCGTCAGCTTCCAGTCGGGACTTGCGACGCCAACCTACACGGCACAGTTGACATACCTCTACTACGAAAACGGGTGGCGTCTCGTTGATTTTGGCCGCTTCGCCGAAGAGCGAGACCAGGCGTTCTTCGAGCAACCCGGCCGTGCCATCCTCGGCCAGCCGCTCCACGTCGACCCGTCCGTCCTGATTAGCGACCCCGGCGGCGAGATCGACGTGGCCGATGACAGCACGCAAGTCACGCTCTCGATCGAGAGCGGCCCCGCTGGCGGGACGGTCACCTGCACGGGCGGCCTCACGGTCGCCGCGAGCGACGGCCTGGTGCAGTTCGCCGGCTGTGAGTTCAGCAAGGTCGGCATCTACATCCTTCGCGCCGAGGCTGCCGGGCTGGCGGACGCGCTCAGCCAGGAGATCGAAGTCATCGCCGTGGCCGGCACGCTCATCGCGGACGGGGATCCGCTTACGCTGTGGGCGATTGCCGCCGGCCTGTCCGCTCGCTTCTCGTTCGAGGCCGAGCGGTACGGACGACTACGTGCTCCACATAACGTCTACGGACATCCAGTCCGGGATCGCGAATGTCGTGGGTCCGGATGGCTACAACACGGGCAGGCTCGAGTTCGAGGGCGGCGAGTACCTTCTCGAGTTCAAGGCGGCCGAGTGGGGCACCCTCGCCGCCGGGCCATACACCGTCAATGTCAGGGGCCGTAACGGCGCCACCGGGGCGGTCACGGCGTCTCTCTACAACTTCGAAGGCGACCCCGAGGCGAGCATCTCGGTCGATGGTCTCGAACACGAGATCGTCACCGCGATTCCCGGAGACAACGCCCAGTTCCACTTCACGATGGCGGCGACGGGGTCCGTGCGGGTACTGGTGACCACGTCAGCGCCGGGCGTCACCGGGGAGGCCTACGTCTCTGACGGCGGCAGCTACTTCGGCTACGCCGCCATCGTCGATGGCGAGGCGACGATCTACACGCGGCCGCTCTTGCCCGGCGACTACACGATCTCCGTCAAACCGGACGGTACCTTCACCGGCACAATCACGGTGGTGCCAACGGGCCTCGCCGACCAGGTGATCGCCGGTTCCGTCGGTACGCAGGAATTCGTGGCCTTGACCACGCCCGGCCAGAATTTCCGCTTGACGTTCACCGGGACCGCAAGCTCCGTTGTCGGGATCGACATCGCCGACTCTGATTTCGAGAGCTTCTCCCTCTACCTGGTCGATTCGTCCGGCACCGTTCTGATCAGTGCGTATGTGTCCGCCGAAGACGAGTACATCCCGGGTGTCGAGCTGCCAGCGACGGGAACGTACGAGATCTGGCTGGTGCCAGACACCGGGGAGACGGGAAGCGCCTCGGTGACCGCCGTGGCGGAGTAGGCCGCCCTCGGGACTCGGCCCTCGGGCCTCGGAACTCGGCGGCGCGCCGCCGACTTGACTGAGCCCCGAAGCCGATTAGCGTACAGGTACGTTCGAATCACACGTACTGGAGAAGCCCCATGGAAGCCTGGATCATCGACGGAGTCCGTTCCCCGCGCAGCGAGGGCAAGCAAGGCGTTGGCCAACTCACGGGGATGCACCCCCAACGCATCCTCGCCCAGGTCCTCAACGCCCTGAAGGACCGCGTCGGCTTCGACCCTGTGGACGTCGAAGACGTCATCATGGGCAACGGCTCGGGCGTCGGTGACCACTCGATGGACATCGCCCGGATGGCTACCCTCGACGCCGGCTGGCCCGATTCCGTCCCCGGCGTCACCCTCCATCGCTTCTGCGGCAGCGCCCAGCAGGCCGTGAACATGGCCGCCATGGGCATCATGTCCGGCCAGAACCAGCTCCTCGTCGCCGGCGGTGTGGAGTCGATGTCGCGCCCGGCGTCGCTGAGTGTCGATGGCTTCACCGCCAACAACGCTCACCTCTACCAGCAGTACCCGCTCGTCCCACAGGGCATCTCGGCCGACCTCATCGCGACGATCGAAGGCTTCACCCGCGAAGAGTGCGACGCCCTCGCCGTCTCCAGCCAGCGCCGCGCCGCGGAAGCCATCGACGCCGGCCGCTTCCAGCGCAGCATCGTCCCCATCTACAACGAAGACGGCTCGCTCGCCCTCGACCACGACGAGCACCCGCGTCCCGGCACCACCATGGAGGCCCTGGCGAAGCTCAACCCATCGTTCGCCAAGATGGGCATCATGAACCCGCCGAACGACACGCGGACCTTCGACGAGATCTGCAAAGCGGTCTACCCGCAGGTCAGCGAAATCAACCACGTGCACCACGGCGGAAACTCCTCCGGCGTCGTCGATGGCGCCAGCGCCCTGCTCCTTGCCACGCCCGAGTACGCGAAGGCCCACGGCCTGAAACCCCGCGGACGCATCATCATGACCGCGACCGCCGGCACCGAGCCGGTGATCATGCTCACCGCCCCGGCCCCGGCCGCCAAGCTCGTCCTCAAGAAGGCCGGCATGGTGAAGGAGAACATCGACCTCTTCGAGATCAACGAAGCCTTCGCCTCGGTCGTCCTCAAGTTCAAGAAGGACTTCGGCATCGACGACGAGAACCTGAACGTCAACGGCGGCGCCATCGCCCTCGGCCACCCCATCGGCGCCACCGGCGGTATGCTCATCCAGACCGCCCTCGACGAACTCGAACGCCGTAACAAGTCGACCGCCCTCATCGCCATGTGCACCGGCGGCGGCATGGGCACGGCCACCATCATCGAACGGATGTAGCGTCCGAGGACTCAGGACTCAGGACTTGGGACCTGGGACTTCCACCCGACACGGGGGTGCCTCTCGCGGGCGCCCCGGCCCGAAGGAGCACACCTATGGACTTCCGACTCACCCCCGAACAGACTGCCTTCCAGGCGGAGGTCCAGGCCTTCATCGACACCGAAGTGCCCGCCGGTTGGTCGAGCGCCCGCGACGCCGATGACCAGCGCACCGGCGTGCAGCGCGAGATCCGGCGCAAGCTCGCCGCCCGGAAGTGGCTCACCCTTGCCTGGCCGAAGCAGTACGGCGGCCTCGAAGCCTCGCCCATGCAGCAGATGGTCTTCAACGAACTCATGTCTTATCACGCCGTCCCGTCGTTCAGCATGGGCGTCGCCTGGGTGGGCCCCGTGATGATGCTCTACGGCACGGAGGAGCAGAAGAACCACTTCATCCCCCGCATCGCCGACGACTCCGATGTTTGGTGCACCCTCTATAGCGAGCCTGGCTCCGGTTCCGACCTCGCCAGCCTCCAGACCCGCGCCGTCCGCGATGGCGACGACTACGTCATCAACGGCCAGAAGATCTGGACCTCCGGCGGCCACAGTTCGGACTGGGGCTGGCTCGCGGTCCGCACGAACCCGGACGTCCCCAAGCACAAGGGCATCTCGATGTTCGCCGTGAAGATGGACTCGCCCGGCATCCAGGTGCGTCCACTGGTGAACATGGCAGGCACGCACGAGTTCAACGAGATCTTCTTCGAAGACGTCCGTGTCCCCGCCTCGCAGATGGTGGGCGAACAGGACCGCGGCTGGTACAGCCTCGCCGTCGGCCTCGACTTCGAACGCAGCTCCATCGGCGCCACCTCGGCCGCCCGCCGCAGCGTCGAGGAGATCGCAGGGATCGCGCGGGCGAACAAGGCCGTCATCAACTCGGGCCTCCGGCACCGGATCGTGGACTGCGCCATCTCCGTGCAGGTCATGCGGAACATGGGTTACAAGATCGCCGCCGAGCAGGAGAAGACCGGCATCGCGCCGACCCGCGAGGCCCAGATGGCCAAGCTCTACGGGGCCGAACTCAACCAGCGGATCGTCAACGTCGGCCTCCAGGTCCTCCGGATGGAGGGCCAGGCCTCGGTGGCCGGCTCGCAGGCTTCGCGCATGCACTACGGCTTCCTCCGCGCCGTCGCCAACACGATCGAGGGCGGGACGAGCGAGATCCAGCGCAACGTCATCGCTACCCGCGCCCTGGGCCTCCCCCGGGAGTAGTGATCGGTCCTACTTGACCCAGATCCCGAAACGGCCCCGATGGGAATCGGGGCCGTTTTCACTTGGGTCGAGAGACGGACGGGCGCCTCAGCAGACCGGCGCGGCCTGCGCTCCGCGCACCAGCCGCCCCGGGAGCGCACCCGTGTGGTTGCCATCCTCGAACGTCACCTGCCCCGAGGCGATCGTGTACTTGTAGCCCTTTGCCCGTTGAAGGAGCCGCTTGCCCCCGGCCGGCAGGTCGTAGGCCATCCGCGGCGGTTCGAGCCGGAGGTTCGGCAGGTCGATCACGTTCAGGTCAGCCTTGTACCCCGGCGCCACGACGCCACGGTCCCGCCAGCCGACGTGGCGGGCGGTATCTTGCGTCTGGCCCTTGATGATCAGCTCCAGCGGGAGCCGTTCGCCGCGCACGCGGTCACGGCACCAGTGGGCGACGTTGAACGTGGGGAAGCTGGCGTCGCAGATGAGGCCAACGTGGGCGCCGCCGTCAGAAAGCCCGAACAGCGTCCGGTCGGAGAGCACCATCTCCCGGGCGACATCGAGGTTGTAGGCGTTGAAGTTCGCCGTCGGGTAGTAGAGCAGTTCGTGGCCGTCGTCCCGCAGGAGCAGGTCGTAAGCGTACTCCGCCGCGCCAACGCCCCGCCGTCCGGCCTCCGCGGCGATGCTCTGGGAAGCGTCTGGCTCGTACTCCGGCGGGTCACCGAGCACGAACATCTTGTTCAAGCCGCGCGTGATCGCCGCGTACGGCGCCCGCGCCAGGTCTTCGTACTCCTGGATGATCGCCGCTCGGACGTCGGGCGACCCCATGCGGGTGACCCGCTCAGCGAGCGGCAGCATCGCGATCGCCTGGTACGAAGGCGTCTGCATGAACGGGTTCACCGTGCCTTCGAGGCCGAGGAGGATGCCTATCGGCCGCGCGCAGATCTGCGCCTTCATATCCACGCCTTCGGCCGCCGCGGTGTCGATGTAGGCCATGACTTCGCGCCAGCGGTCGGGCGCGACGTCCGTCTGGAACAGGCTCATCGAGAGTGGCCGGCCGCACTCTGAAGCGAGACGGCGCATGAGCCCGAGTTCGAACGGGATGTCCTTGAAGTCCGAGATGAACTGGAAGACGCCCCGGCCGGTCTCTTTGAGCGCCTGCCCAATGCCCAGGAGTTCTTCCTGTGAGGCCGTCAGCGTGCCGATGTTCGCGCCGCTCTTCGCCCGGTGGTTGATCGAACGCGAACTGGCGAAGCCGACCGCCCCGGCGAGGAGCCCTTCCCGCACGAGCCGCGCCATCTCCCCGATTTCGTCCGGGGTAGGGTCGTTCTCGTGGTCCGCACCCCGTTCGCCCATGACATAAGCGCGGAGCGGGGCGTGCGGGATCTGCGACCCGATGTCCACCGCATGCGGCCGCGAATCGACCGCGTCGAAGTACTCCGGAAGCGACTCCCAGTTCCAGGGCAGTCCCTCCGAGAGGGCCGTCTCCGGGATGTCCTCGACGCCCTCCATCAGCGAGATGAGGAAGGCATGCTTATCGGGCGCCGCCGGGGCGAAACCGACGCCGCAGTTGCCCATCACCACCGAGGTGACGCCGTGCCAGGAGCTGGGGGCCAGGAGCCCGTCCCACGTCGCCTGGCCATCGTAGTGTGTGTGGATATCGACGAAGCCGGGCGTGACGATATTGCCGCGGGCGTCGATCTCTCGGCGGCCCCGAGCCTCGACGGCGCCCACCGCCGTAATCGTCCCGCCATCAACGGCCACGTCGCCGCTGAAGGCGGGCTTGCCGGTGCCGTCTACAATCTCGCCGCCACGAATCACGATGTCGTGCATGTCGAACCCTCCGTTGTGTGCGCATCCTACAGCAACAGCCGGCCCGCTACAGCATCCGTGTCAGGTCACGCCACGCCCCGGAAAAGGTGATGGCCGAGGCAAATGCCCCGGCCATCACCTTTGTCGCTTCCCCGTCAGACCCGGTCAGGGAACAGGGACATCGGCGTTCCAGGTGGGGCCGTTGACCAGCGTCCCGATGTTGGCGTTTCCGGAAACATCGGCCGCGGCGGTGCCTGTGCCCTCGTTGAAGTGCCAGAGAGCGCGGGTGTTGGCGTCCGGCGCGAACGCCGCCGCCGTCGGAGTGAAGTTGGCCGCGTAGCGGACCATGTTGGACAGGCGTACCTCATCCAGCAGCCCAGGGAACCGGCCGGCCGTCGCGGAGGTCGCACCCATGAAGACCGCCGCCGTGGAATCGATGGCGCCGGTGGCGGCCAATCCGGTGCCCTGTTGGACGCCGTTGACGAACAATCGCATGGTCGTGCCGTCGTACGTCGCCGCCACGTGGTACCACTGGTTGAGCGGGAAGTTCCCCGTGATGATCGTCCGGAACGTCCCCGTCGCGGTCGTCCTTGTCCGGAACTCGAAGCGCACACCGGCGCCGGTGGTCGGGGCAGTGGCGTTGATCTCCCAGGTCGTCTTGACGACCAGGCCTCGGCGGTTGGTCGGTGTGGCCGTCGGCTTGGCGAACGTTTCGATCGTCATGGTCGATGCGATGTTGAGGCTCGCCGCGTGGGGCACCGTGACGTAGTCGTTGGTGCCATCGAAGGTGATTGACCTCGAAAGCAGGCCGGCCGTCGTGAACGACCAGGAGACGTTGGCCGCCAGCGCGTTACCGGCGATGTCCTTGGCCCGGGGGTCGAGAGCACCGCCGAGGACGGTCGCCGTATACAGCGTGTTTGGGGCCAGGGGCACCGAAGGGGTCAGGGTGGCGACCCGGGTGGCCGCGTTGTAGGTGACCGTGCCCGCCACGAGCGCGTTCGCCGGGTCACGCAGTGCGACCGTAGCGGACGTGATGGTGGCCGCATCCATCGCTTCGTTGAAGGTGGCGGTCACGGTGGTGGCCGTGCTGGCGGCTGTCGCCCCATTCAGCGGCGAGGTCGCCGTGACAGTCGGTGCGGTGGTGTCCGGCGCCACGCTGGTGGTGAACACCACATCGACCCAGTAGTTCTCGGACTGGAAGGTGTTTGATGGGAAGACGTGGCTGGCGCTGTAGAAGTAGACGCCGTTCGGCCCATCGACCCCGTCCTGAAGGGCGTGGAGTGGTGGCGCAGCGATGCCCGCCGTGGCGAAGCCCTGGCTGGTCACCCCGTAGCGGCCCACCGGCGCGAGGTACGAGGCGATGTAGGTCGTGTTCGCGGTGATGGCGACCGGCGTCGCGAACGTCGCCTCCTGCCACCCCGACGCCGTCTCACCGGTGAAGGTGACGTTCGCAAGCTCCACCCCGGCACTCGACCAGAGTTTGCCGGTGTGTGTGCCGGTGTTGGCGGCGCCCTTGTAGAAGCGGATGCCGGTGATGTAGCCGCTCACGTCGGACCGGAACCGCACGCCGACGACGGTCGAGCTGGTGTCACCGTCGATCACCGGGGGTGTGGCCGATGGCGCCCAGATGGAGCACGGGCAGGCCGGGCCCGAAGCTGTCGTGAACGACCAGGAGACGTTCGCCGCAAGGGCGTTACCGGCGAGGTCCTTGCCGCGAGGGTCGGTGGCGCCGCCGAGGACGGTGGCCGTATAGGTCGTGGCGGCCGCCAACGGTGCCGACGGCGTGAGGGTAGCCACGCGGGTGGCGGCGTTGTAGGACACAGTGGCAGTGAGCAGCGCGTTCGCCGGGTTACGGAACTCGAAGGTGGCCGTGGAGATGGTCGCCGCGTCCATGTCCTCGCTGAAGGTAGCGGTCACGGTGGTGCCTGTGCTGACCCCCGTGGCCCCGTTCAGCGGCGAGTTCGCGATGACGGTCGGCGGGATGATGTCCCCGGCGATGGTGGTAAAGGACCAGGTGGCGTTGGCCGCCAGGGCGTTGCCAGCGAGATCCTTGGCGCGTGGGTCGGTGGCGCCGCCGAGGACCCGCGCGGTGTAGGTGGTATTGACGGTGAGCGGCGCCGATGGAGTCAGCGTCGCCACGCGGGTGGCAGCGTTGTACGTGACGATAGCGGTGACGAGTGCGTTCGCGGGGTTGCGCAGCTCGAAGGTGGCGCCGGAGATGGTGGCGAGGTCCATGTCCTCGCTGAAGGTGGCGGTCACCGCGATCCCGAGGGCCACACCGGCGGCGCCGTTCAGGGGCGTATTGGCGATCACCGTTGGCGGCGTCGTGTCCGGCCCGACGCTGGTGACGAAGACGACATCGACCCAGTAGTTCGAAGCCTCGAAGCTACTGGTGGGGAAGGCGTGGGCGGCGCCGTAGACGTAGACGCCGTTCCCGCCCGCGGCCGCATTGCTGAGGGCGCGCAGGGGCGGACTGTCAGTCGCCGCGCCGTAATAATTCGCGTTGATCGAATAGAAGCCAACGGCCGTCTGGTAGGAGGCGATGTAGGTTGTATTGGCGGCGATGAGGACCGGCGTAGCGAACGTCGCCTGTTGCCAGCCGGAGGCGGTCTCACCGCTGAAGGTGACGTTGGCGAGTTCGGCGCCTGCGGCGGTCCAGAGCTTGCCGGTGTGGATGCCGGTGTTGCTGGGGCCTTTGTAGAAGCGGATGCCGGTGACGTAGCCAGCTACGTCGGAAGTGAACTTGACGCCGAGGACCACGGCGCTAGCGTCGTTTTGCGTAATGGTGGACGGTGTCGACGATGGCGCCCAGATGGAGCACGGGCAGGCCGGGCCCGAAGCTGTCGTGAACGACCAGGAGACGTTCGCCGCCAGGGCGTTGCCCACGGCATCCTTCGCCCGGGGGTCGACCCCTCCGCCGAGGACGGTGGCCGTGTAGACCGTGCCGGCCGCCAGTGGCGCCGACGGTGTGAGCGTCGCCACCCGGCTGGCAGCGTTGTAGGCCACCGCCGCGGTCACGAGAGCGTTGGCCGGGCCGCGCAGCTCGAAGGTGGCGGTGGAGATGGTCGCCGCGCTCATGTCTTCGCTGAAGGTGGCGGTCACAGTGGTCGCGGTGGCGACGCCGGTGGCGGCGTTCGCCGGCGTTACGGTGGTGATCGTCGGCGGGGTTGTATCCGGCGCGCCCGTTGTGAACGACCAGGACACATTGGCCGCGAGGGCGTTGTTGGAGAGGTCCTTGGCGCGGGGATCGACGGCTCCGCCGAGGACGGTCGCCGTGTAGGTGGTTGATGCCGTCAGCGGGACCGACGGCGTAAGCGTGGCGACACGCGTTGCTGCGTTGTAGACCACCGCGGCCGCCACGAGTGCGTTCGCCGGGTCACGCAGTTCGAAGGTCGCCGTTGAGATGGTAGCGGCGGTCATATCCTCGCTGAACGTGGCGGTCACGCTCGTACCCAGGGCGACGCCGGTCGCGCCGTTCAGCGGCGTGTTGGCCGTCACCGTCGGCGGCGTCGTGTCCAGCCCGGCCGTGAACGACCAGGTGAAGTCGGCGGCAAGGGCCACGTTGTTCGCGTCGCGGACGCCGCTCGCGCCACTGCGCACAATCGCCGTGTACAGCGTGTTCGACAGCAGCGATGCGGTGGGATCCAGGGTCGCGATACGCGTGGCCGCGTTGTACGTGACCGCGCCGGGAACCAGCGGTCCGGCCGCGCCGCCCTGGCGCAGCTCGAATGTCGTGGCCGTGATCGTGGATGCGGTCATCGGTTCACTGAATGTGGCCGTCACGTTGGCATCGACAGCCACTCCCGTCGCCGCGTTCGCTGGTGACGTTGCCGTCACCGTGGGCGGGGTCGTGTCGGTGCCGACATTGATCGTTACCCCTGCCGAGGGCGTCTCGAGCCGGGCGCTGTCGTCGGCCGCACGGCTGCGAATCACGCGGGTCCCGCTCGTGGAGGGCGTCGTGAAGGTGTAGCTCCAGCTCGCCCGGCCGGTCGCAGGGTGCCAGGTGGCCCCGTTGTCGGTTGAGACTTCGACGGCCCCGACGACACCGCCGCCCGTATCGGTGGCCGTTCCCGTCACCGTGACGGATGTCGAGGTGTTTATCGTCGCGCCGTTGATCGGCGATGTGATCGTCGATGTCGGAGGCGTCACATCAGAAGACTGAGTCGCCCCCACGAGGCCAGCCTGCAACGTTGCCGGTTGGACCGCCATGTCGGCGAACATGTTGACGGTCGCTTGCTGCATCCGGCTGTCGGCGGCCGCGGACCCGCGGTCGTGCGTGGCGTCCAGGCCCCAGGCCCATTGGACTGTGCCGGCGCCGAAGACGAGGGCGCCGCTGGCGTGGCGATACAGCGTTAGTCGATGGACGGCCGTCCCGCTCCCGAAGGTCGAGCCGTAGTCAACCAGGACCGGAGCGTTTGGCACCGTGGTCTGGCTCATCCGTACGAGGCCAGCGGGCCGGAAGCCGTTGTCGATGTCTTCGTCCCACTCGTAGCCGAGCGTACCGTGGGGGAAGGTGGCGCTCTGCCCGGGGGCAAGCGTGGCCACGGTCGTGTTGCGCCAAATGCGCATCTTTCCGTCGGCTTCAGGCACGACGATAGATGTCGTCGCACCGTCGTTCACGGTGAAGAGCGTGCCCGTCAGGGCATTCTCGGGCCGGCCACCATCTGACGGCGGGCTGAAGCGCGGGTCGCGCCACGTGCCCGTCCAGGCTGCATCCGGGTCGATCTTGGCGTTGGCGTGCGTCTCCTTGTAGCAGACGAGCGTGCGGTAGGCGGTGCCGGAGGCGTCGATGCTGTTCTCCCAGCGGACCTTCCAATAGACCTCGTTTCCGCTCAAGAATGCGAGGCTGGTGCCGGCATTGCGGGCTGCTTCCACATTCAGGCGCTGCGCGTTCGACCAGTACTCGTCGTGCCCTACAGAAAGGAACAGCTTGTGGTTCGCGATAAGCGCACCAGCACGGTCGGCATCGACGCCGGTGATGTAGCTGACGTTATAGCCGTTCCGTTCGAGCCAGCGGATCATTGGATACTCGGCGTTGAAGAGCCAGTCCTGCCCGTTATCGACGATTCTGGTGTTGAAGGGGCGGTTGTAACTGAGCTTGTAGGCGCGGCCGGCGGGACTCCCTGAGTAGAAGCTGTTGCCTCCGTAGCTGTTGTACGCCTGCCAGGAGGTGTCGGCCGTCTGGAAGACAATGTCCGACGTGCTTGCGTCGTCGCGCACAATGAACACGATGTGGCTCGCGCCACCGTTGTCCGCGCGGCGTGGTCGCGCGATGTAGACACCAGAGGTGGCGTTAGCCGGGACGGCCCAGGACGCCGACACGGCCCAGTTCCCGCAGTCCACGAGGCCAGTTGCCGCGTTCGAGAGGCAGCTCGGCTGGCTCTGAGGCAGGCTGGCGGATGGGTTGACGGTGGCGACCTTCCGGGCGCCCATGCCGCCGTAGTAACCAAGGCGGTAGATGTCGATTACGTAGGCGCTGGCTGTCGTGCTGATTTTGAACGAGACCGTCGTGCCACGGTTGACGCTGATGTTCGTCGCGTAGCCCTGGATGCTCGCGTCCCCGATCCCGGAAACGTCCCATTCGCTCGCCGGGTTGCCCGTGAGGCAGTTCTCAGCCGTGATGGCGTTTGTCCCGCACGGGTCGGTCGCAGCGGTGGTGAACGCCCAGGTGTGGTTGGCCGCGAGGGCGTTCGTCGCGACGTCCTTCACGCGGGGGTCAGTCCCCCCGCCTTTAACGATGGCCGTGTAGGTGGTGGCGAGGGCCAGTGGCACAGAGGGTTGGAGCGTCGCGACCAGCGTCGAGGCGTTGTATGTGACTGCGGCGCTGACGAGCGGGCCGGAGGCTGTCCCCTGGCGCAGTTCGAACGTGGAGGTGGAGATCGTCGCCGCATCCATCGGCTCACTGAAGGTAGCCGTCACCGCGGCGGTGGTGGTGACATTCGTCGCCCCCGCCGCTGGCGCGATGGCGGTCACCGTCGGTGGAGTCGTGTCCGGACCGCTGCTCGTCACGAACACCACGTCGACCCAGTAGTTCTCCGACTGGTAGGTGTTCGAAGGGAAGACGTGGCTCGCGCTATAGGCGTAGACCCCGTTCCCGCCATCGACGCCGTTCTGTAATGCACGGAGGGGCGGGGCATCGACCCCCGCGTTTGCGAAGCCCTGATTGGCTACCGAGTAGCGCCCCGCCGGGGCGATGTACGACGCGATGTACGTTGTGTTCGCCGCAATCGCGATCGGCGTCGCGAAGGTCGCCTGCTGCCAGCCCGAGGCGGTCTCGCCGGTGAACGTGACGCTACCGAGTTCGACCCCGGCTGCCGTCCAGAGCTTGCCGGTGTGGACTCCCGTGTTCACCGCCGCCTTGTAGAACCGGATGCCGCTGATGAAGCCAGCCACGTCGGAGCGGAACTTCACTCCGACGATGGTCGAGCTGGTGTCACCGTCAGTGGCGGGTGGGACGGCCGAGGCGGGCCAGATGGAGTAGGTAACCGTCTGCGCCTGCGTGAGCTGGGTCGATCTGAACGTGAGAGGCAGGACCAGGGCGATAGCCACGGCCGCCAGCGCAAGCCGCACGAATCGGCTTCGCATGGAGGGCGTCGTTCGTCCCGTGTTGGCCCGTTGTGTCTGCTGGTCCTGATCACGCATACCTTCTCCTGGCTGACCGCCTGCTCGGCGATCTCGAACGGCTTGTGTCCTCGTCGTCGGCAACGGGACGGTGGTTACAGATCCGTCTGGCACACATCGCGGCCACGAGTTCTCGTGGCCCCGATGTGACCGCTTCTTCTCAGCTTGGGCGCAGCTGGTTGAAACCCAGTGAACCCTCGGTGGCCAATCGGGAACGATTGGGTGGTGCCTCCATCACAATCGCTGGCGTGGCCGGCTCGTTGTCTGCACTGCGCAGGGTACCTGTGCCCAGTCCGGCGCCACCGGATCAGAGCACAGGCACATCGGTGCTCCAGGTCGGGCCGCTGGTCAGCGTCCCGGTGTTGGCGTTGCCGGAGACATCGGCAGCGGTGGTGCCGGTCCCTTCGTTGAAGTGCCAGAGTGCTCGCGTGTCCGCGTCCGGGGCGAATGCTACGGCCGTCGGCGTGAAGTTGGCTGCATAGCGGACGATGTTGGACACACGCACCTCGTCGATGAGGCCTGGGAACCGTCCGGCGCCTGCCGACGTAGAGCCCATGACGAGGGCGGTGTTGGAGTCGATGGTGCCGGTAGCAGCACGGCCCGTGCCCTGTTGGACGCCGTTGACGAAGAGGCGCATCGTCGTGCCGTTGTAGGTGGCCGCCACGTGGTACCACTGGTTGAGCGGGAAGTTTCCCGTCGTGATCGTCCGGAAGGTGCCGTTCGCGGTGGTCCGTGTCCGAAACTCGAAGCGCACACCTGCCCCAAACGTCGGGGCGATGACGTTCACCTCCCAGGTCGTCTTGGCGACGAGCCCGCGGCGGCTGTTCGGGGTAGCGGTTGGCTTCGCGAAGGTCTCGATGGTCACCGTCGAGCCAATGTCCAGGCTCGCGGCGTCGGGCACGGTGACGTAGTCGTTGGTGCCGTCGAAGCTGATGGATCTCGACAGCACCGCCGCCGTGGTGAACGACCAGGAGGCGGTGGCCGCGAGGGCGTTGCCGGCGAGGTCCTTGGCGCGCGGGTCGGCGGCTCCGCCCAGCACGCTGGCCGTGTAGGTGGTGTTGGCCGCCAACGGGGCTGACGGCGTCAGGGTGGCGACGCGGGTGGCCGCGCTGTAGCTGACGGTAGCGGTCACGAGCGCGTTCGCGGGGTTGCGGAGTTCGAAGGTGGCCGTGGAGATGGTGGCGGCGTCCATGTCCTCGCTGAAGGTAGCGGTCACGGTGGTGCCGGTCCCGACGCCGGTGGCGCCGTTCAACGGCGAGTTGGCGGTGACGGTTGGCGGTGTGTTGTCGCCAACGATGGTGGTAAAGGACCAGGTGGCGTTGGCCGCCAGGGCGTTGCCAGCGAGATCCTTGGCGCGTGGGTCGGTGGCGCCACCGAGGACCCGCGCGGTGTAGGTGGTATTCGTGGCCAGCGGCGCCGACGGTGTGAGCGTCGCCACGCGGGTGGCGGCGTTGTAGGTCACGGTCGCGGCGACGAGGGCGTTGGCCGGGTTGCGCAGCTCGAAGGTGGAGCCAGAGATGGTGGCGAGGTCCATGTCTTCGCTGAAGGTGGCGGTCACGGCCGAGCCGAGGGCGACGCCCGTGGCGCCGTTCAGGGGCGCGTTGGCGGTGACGGTCGGTGGCGTGTTGTCGCCCGCGATGCTCGTCACAAAGACGACATCGACCCAGTAGTTCGACGCCTGGAAGCTACTGCTGGGGAAGGCGTGTCCGGCGCCGTAGAGGTACACGCCGTTCCCGCCACCAGCGGCGTTACTGAGGGCATGGAGGGGCGGGTTGTCCGTGGCCGCCCCGAAGTAGTTGGCGTTGACCGAATAGAAGCCGACGGGCGCGTGGTAGGAGGCGATGTAGGTGGTGTTGGCGGCGATCAGGACGGGGGCGGCGAAGGTCGCCTCCTGCCAGCCCGATCCGGTTTCGCCGCTGAAGGTAACGTTGGCGAGTTCGACGCCGGCGGCGGTCCAGAGCTTGCCGGTATGGATGCCGGTGTTGCTGGGGCCCTTGTAGAAGCGGATGCCACTGACATAGCCGGCCACATCGGAGGTGAACTTGACGCCGAGGACGACCGAGCTGGCGTCGTTTTCGGTGATCGTGGAGGGGGTGGCCGAAGGAGCCCAGATGGAGCAAGGACAGGCCGGCCCGGCCGCAGTGGTGAACGACCAGGAGGCGGTGGCCGCGAGGGCGTTTCCTGCGAGGTCCTTGGCGCGCGGGTCGGCGGCTCCGCCCAGCACGCTGGCCGTGTAGGTGGTGGTGGCCGCCAACGGGGCTGACGGCGTCAGGGTGGCGACGCGGGTGGCCGCGCTGTAGCTGACGGTAGCAGCCACGAGCGCGTTCGCGGGGTTGCGGAGCTCGAAAGTCGTGGAGGAGATGGTCGCCGCGTCCATGTCCTCGCTGAAGGTAGCGGTCACGGTGGTGGCCGTGCCGACGCCGGTGGCGCCGTTCAACGGCGAGTTGGCGGTGACGGTTGGCGGGGTGTTGTCGCCAACGATGGTGGTGAAGGACCAGGAGGCGTTGGCGGCGAGGGCGTTGCCAGCGAGGTCCTTGGCGCGTGGGTCGGCGGCGCCGCCGAGGACGGTGGCGGTGTAGGTGGTATTGACGGTGAGCGGCGCCGATGGAGTCAGCGTCGCCACGCGGGTGGCAGCGTTGTACGTGACGATAGCGGCGACGAGGGCGTTGGCGGGGGTGCGCAGCTCGAAGGTGGCGCCAGAGATGGTGGCGAGGTCCATGTCTTCGCTAAAGGTGGCGGTCACGGCCGAGCCGAGGGCGACGCCCGTAGCGCCGTTCAGCGGTGTGTTCGCCGTCACCGTTGGCGGCGTGTTGTCCGGCCCGGCGCTGGTGACGAAGACGACATCGACCCAGTAGTTGGTCGCCCCGAACGTGTTGCTCGGGAAGCCATGGGCGGCGCTGTAGAGATAGACGCCGTTCCCGCCACCAGCAGCGTTGCTGAGGGCGTGGAGGGGCGGGTTGTCCGTGGCCGCCCCGAAGTAGTTACCGTTGGCGGAGTAGAAGCCAACGGTCGTCTGGTAAGAGGCGATGTAGGTGGTGTTGGCGGCGATGAGGACGGGGCTGGCGAAGGTCGCCTGCTGCCAGCCGGAGGCGGTTTCGCCGCTAAAGGTAACGTTGGCGAGTTCGACGCCGGCAGCGGTCCAAAGCTTGCCGGTATGGATGCCGGTGTTGCTGGGGCCCTTGTAGAAGCGGATGCCGCTGATGTACCCGGCCACGTCGGATGTGAACTTGACGCCGAGGACGACCGAGCTGGCGTCGTTCACGGTGATCGTCGCCGGAATGGCAGAGGATGCCCAGATCGAGCACGGGCAGGCTGGGCCGGTGTCGGCGGTCGTGGTGAAGGACCAGGACACGTTGGCCGCAAGCGCGTTGCCGACGAGGTCTTTGGCGCGGGGGTCGGCCCCCCCGCCGAGGACGCGGGCCGTATAGACGGTGTTCGCGGCCAGCGGCGCTGAAGGCGTGAGGGTAGCGACCCGCGTGGCCGCGTTGTAGGCGACCGTTGCTGGGACGAGGGCGTTGGCCGGGTTGCGCAGCTCGAAGGTGGCAGTCGAGATGGTGGTCGCGTCCATGTCCTCGCTGAACGTTGCGGTCGCGACCATCCCCACGGCGACGCCCGTGGCGCCGTTCAACGGCGAGTTCGCGGTGACCGTCGGCGGCGTCGAATCGACTCCGTAGGTCGCGACCACGGAGCCGGTGGCGGCGTTGAAGAACGCGTACACCGTCCCCTTGATGGACTGGCTCGTGAAGGCGACCCGCACCCCATTCAGCGTGAGGCTGGTCAGCGAACCGCCGCCCGCGCTGAATGGGACCATCGCCTGGAGGCCATTGGCGCCCGCGCCTTGCGTGACGCTAAAGCTGAGGGTCGAGCCACTCCAGGTCACCCCACTGAACGTCGAACTGTTCCGGCCGTCCAGCCAGGTCAGCATCTGCTTGCTCGTCACGACGGGGACGCCCCGAGCCTTGGCGGCCGCCACCACCGTGTCGGCCTCGTTGGAGAAGGCCACATCCGTGTGGGCGTTGACCGTGAACACGCCGTAATACCCCTCAGGGCCGAGTGCCCGGTCGAGCAGCGTGTTGGGCGTGAAGGGATAGGACTGGCCCGACTCGTCGGTCATCTGTGACGTGGCCTGGTAGATGTCGACGATGGACCCGTCGAGGGCCGAGAAGCGCATCGGCATGCCTGAGCCCGTGAAGAAGCCAGGCCGATCGGCGAGCCACGCGGGCGGCCAGTAGTAGTAGTTCGTGTCGAATCGGACGTTAAACGCGCGTTCCACCGTGGGCGCGACCGTCCATCCGCTCCAGGCGATGCAGTGCGTGCGGTTGGTGCTCGGCGCGGCCAGCCCGCTGTACTTGTTCTGCCAGTCGCTAAGCTGCGATGACCAGAACGAGGTGAACTGGGCCTCCGTGTAGTTGCCGCAGTTGGTGGTGAGATGCAACCCGATCTCGAACCCCTGGTTCTGATAGGCCACGGCCTGGGCGTTGGTGAGTGGAGTCGTGGTGTAAATGTACGAGGTACCGCGGATGCACTCCCAGTTCGCCACCGAACACCCGGCGGGGCTGGCCGCGATGAACTGGTCGAAGCGGGGAGCGGTACCGCCATTGCCATGGTCGTCGCCGGTCATTACGACCGCCGCCTTCAGGCCCCGCGGCAGGTACCAGAACCGGGGCAGCGGCGCGCGGTCGGCGTTCATCCGCGTGATCATGTTGGCGAGGAGCCGCTGCTGTTCGTCGGCCTGGGGGATCGCCACCTTCGTCAGATCGATCCAGTCGGGCTGCACGTCGCCACTTGCGGCGCCGTAGTAAAGGTCGCTGCTCCGTCCAGGCGTTACGCCATCCCGTTCCTGGTCCACCCAGGCCGGGTTGCCCTGGCGTTGGTACACCACCGAGCGCGCGAGGTCGTAGGAGAACGCCGCCGCCTGGCCGCCCTGTGCGCCTACGTTGCGGAGAGTCACCGCGGGGTTCGCCGTGGCTGTGGTCGCATTGCTATACAGCGTAGCCACCGTCGAGGCCCCATTCAGGGCGTAACGGTCCGCCGTGCCCTTGAACTGCATCGTCTGTGCGACGATGCCCGCGCCGGCGGCGGTGGCCGTGTCGACGAGGAGGTAGCCGTTCGTCAGCGTTCCCGATGGGGCGCTGAGGCCGAGCAGCGTCCCCAGTTGGGTGGCTGGCCGCATCGCGATCAGGTTTCCGCCCGCCGTCACCCAATCACTGAGCATCGTCACCTGGGCCGCCGAGGGTGCGAGCTCGGCGAGCAGGACGACATCGTAGTTGAGGAGCGTCGCGGCGTTCACTGTCGCGATGTCCGCCACGCTGAAATCGTTCAGGCCTTCATTGCGCAGCATTTCAGCGTAGAAGGTCCCGAAGGGGTTGCTGGCGCCGGTCGATGTAATGATGAGGATCGAGGCGCCCGCAGCCTGATCGCGGAACGCGGCGGAGGGCGTTGTTTCCGGGGCCGTTGTTGCGTCGCGTGCGCCACTCCGCGGCCCGGGGGCCGCGCCCTGGCGGCGGAAGGTGCGGTCGGTTCCGGCTCGGCGGTTGTCCTTCAGCGATACGGTCCCATCGGCCGCCATGTCGGCGGTCACCTCGCCGTCTGAGCTGATCCCGGCTTTGCCCTTCTTGAGCTTGCCGTCGTTGCCGTAGGCCAGGCCACGCACGCCTCGTTCACCGTTCGCCCGTGACGAACTGCCGGTCCGGCGGTCCCATTCGGTGACGGTCCCGTCTTCGTCAGCGACAGCGACCTTCGTCCCATCTTTGCTAAACGCAATCGCCGTCAACGAGCGGCCCGTACCACCGCGGCTCCGGGTTTCCCGGCCCGTGGCGACGTTAAACTCGCGGAGGACCCCATCGCCGCTCCCGCTGGCGATCTCTTTGCCTTCGGGGCTGAACGCTACCGCCTCCACGCTGTCCTTGTTTCCGCTCGAAACGCTGAGCAGCCGGCCGGTCTCGACGTCCCAGAGAAGGACTTTCGTGTCGTCGCCGCCCGTCGCGAGGCGCTTGTCGTCCGCGCCGAAGGCGACCGATTTGGCCCCCTGGCCGTGACCCTGCAGCGCGTGTAGAAGCCTGCCCGAAGCGACGTCCCAGATGCGCACCACACTGTCGGCCCCAGCGCTCGCCAGCTTCGTCCCTTTGCTGTTAAACGTGAGCGAGTGAATAACGCCCTGGCCTGGCGCAGAGAGGAGGTGCAGTTGCAGGCCGGTAGCGACGTCCCAGACAGCGATTCCGCCATCGTCCCCAGCGACCGCAAGGATCGCACCATCCGGACTGACCGCGACCGCGGACGAAGGAGTCGATTGGGTGTTCGACTGCGCCTGCGTCGTGATCGATGAAAGTACACTCGGAAAGAGCAGCGCGATCGACGCCGCCACCACCAACAGCCGCACCCACCTCCGCTTCATCAGAAGCCCGGACCGTCGAAAGGTTCCCTGTTCCATCTTGCCCCTCATGCCGGCCCCTGACCGGCTGCGCTGCTGCGCTATCCAGCGCCCGTGCTATCCGCGTCGAGACG
>JBJXGC010000044.1:0-28524 GCA_046154545.1 Dehalococcoidia bacterium
TCTTCTCCGTCGCGGGAGTGGCGGTGGCGGCGCTGCTGCTGCTGTTCGTGCTGGCCCTGTACCGGGGCTGGAGCGAGCGGCTGACGAGCTACCTCGACGACTCCGACGCCGACCTCTGGATCGTCCAGAAGGGGAGCGAGAGCTTCTTCAGCCCTTCGATCATCAGCGAGAACACGGTGGGGCTGGGGGCGGCCTATGCGCCGAGCGGGCCGGGCGGGCAGGGGACGCCGGGCATCGTCAAGACGAGTTCGATCATCGGCCGGACGGTGCGGGTGACCCACGAGGGCGAGAAGTACGACATCTACATCATGGGCTTCGAGGCGCCGCGCGAGGGCAGCAGCATCGGGGGCCTGGGCGGTCCGGTGCGGATGAAGCGCGGAAAGGCTGTGCCCACGAAGGGCGAGATCGTCGTGGACGACGTCCTCGCCCGGATCGCCGGTATCGACATCGGCGACGAGCTGACGGCGGGTGAGCTGAAGCTGCGGGTCGTGGGCATCTCGGCCGGCGGGAACCTCGGGGTGAGCATCCTCTGCTTCGTGAGCCGGGCGGACGGGGCGGTGCTGGTCCTCGGCTCGCAGGCCTCGGCCGGGTTCGTGAACTACATCCTCGTCCAGACCGAGCCGGGCCGGGCGGGCGAAGTGAAGGAGGCGATCGCGAAGAGCGCGTCCATCCTCTCGGTCTTCGAGCGGGAGCAGTTCGCGGAGCAGAGCCGCGAGGTGCTGCGCAAGTCGGTGCTGCCGATCCTCGGACTCGTGGTCGGTCTGGTGTTCATCGTCGGGGCTATCGTCGTGGGGCTCACGATCTACACGACGACGCTCGAGAAGGAGCGCGAGTTCGGGGTGATGAAGGCCCTCGGCACGCCAGAGCGGCGGCTGATGGGCGTGATCCTGGAGCAGAGCTCAGTCTGTTCCATACTCGGGTTCGGGGCCGGGCTGGGACTGGTGTTCGGCGCGACCAGGATTGCGCAGCTGCTGGTGCCGCAGTTCGTCACCCTCATCCTCTGGAGCGACGTGGCGCTGGTGTTCGCCGCGACGGCGGTCATGAGCCTGGTGGCCTCGATCCTGCCAGCCGCGCGCATCCTGCGGGTGGACCCCCTGACGGTGTTCAAGGCGTGAGCGAGACACACGTCCTCCGGCTGCGCGACGTGGTGAAGGTGTACGGCCACGGGGAGGGTGAGGCTCGCGTCCTCGACGGGGTGAGCCTTGACCTGGCCGCGGGCGAGGTGGTGGCGGTGATGGGGCCGTCGGGGTCGGGAAAGACGACGCTGCTGACGATCGCGGGCGCCCTCCAACGGCCAACGTCAGGGACGGTCGAGGTGGCGGGCGAGGAGATCCAGTCGCTCTCCCAGGGTGCGCTCGCCGTAATCAGGCGCGAGAAGGTGGGCTTCATCTTCCAGGGCTTCAACCTGCTGCAGGCGCTGAACGCGCGGGAGAACGTGGAGTACGGCCTGCAACTGGCCGGACACCGGGGCGGGCAGGCGAGGGAGCGGGCCGGGCAGCTCCTCTCGATGGTGGGCATCGCGCACCGGGCAGAGGCGCTGCCAAAGGAGCTGAGCGGGGGCGAACAGCAGCGGGTCTCGATCGCGCGGGCGCTGGCCGGCAACCGCAGCGTGCTCCTCGCCGACGAGCCGACGGCCAGTCTCGACGAGAAGCGGGCGAACGAGGTCATCGGCCTGTTGCGGGCGCTCGCCCAGGACATGGGCGTGGGGGTGCTGATGGTCACGCACGACCTGCGGGTCCGGGACCAGGCCGACCGAGTGCTCTGGTTAGAGGGCGGACGGTTGGCCGCACGGTAAGGCGGATGGTTAGTCCGAGTCGCCGGTCGAGCGGAAGGATTCGAAGACCATGTCGAGTTCGTCGCTGGCGGCGCCGCGGATGTCGGCGGCGAGGGTGGCGATGCCCAGGGAGGCCAGTGGCTCACCGTGGACGATGCCGGCGGCGGCCGTCCAGCAGCGAGTGAGGAGGCCGTGGAGCTCAGTCTCGAGCCTTGTCGCGGCGGGCCGGAGGCGGGGTTCGATCGAGTGCTCGGCGCCGATCCGGAGCTGAGCGCTGAGGGTGTCGAGATGGTACTCGATGGCGACAGACATCTCGGCCAGGGCGAGATGGAGTTCGTCCCGTGAGGCGCCGGCTGCGTCCACGCGAAGCGCGGCCTGGAGAAGGGACTCCGAGACGGGGCGAACAGATGCTGGCAGTTTCTCCAAAGTGTCCTCCAGGCCCGGCGGCGGCGGCCGGATACGACAGGTTAGCGTCCGCGGCGCCGGGTCACCATCTACCTGCGGGTTTGCGTCGTCTCCGGCGCGCGTGGGCTATCGTCACCAGCCTCATCGACCCACTCGACGGGCGGGCTTGCGGGGAGGACGGCGCGCGGGTCGGCGGCAGCGGGGTCGATGACCTCGGAGGGCCGCCTGAACAGGCCGGCGAGGGCTTTGCGGGGGCGGGTCGGCCCGAAGAGGGCCAGGCGGATGGGCGCGACGACGCTCGCGAGCAGCGCCCTGAGGGGATGCTTACGTGCGCGGCGGCGCTTCATCACGACCTCCCGTCTCGCAGCAACCGGGGCAGGGCTGGCGCATGACTCTGCCCGAGCGGATATCCACCATCCAGCGGCCGCCGTGCGCGCAGCCCGTACCGGGGCGTTCCTGGATGACCGGGAGGGCGGGGTCAGCCGGCTTTTCGAGAGGCGGAGTGGCTGTCGTCATGGGGGACCTCGCTTTCGATGGTGATGGTGTGGCGGCCCGCTCGCTGTTTCAGCGGCCGGCCGGGCGTGGGCCGTCGGTCACCGGTGCCCGCGCGCTGATGGAGAGGAAGTCGCCCGCGTTGCGCGCGTCCCCGTCAGGGTCCGGGGCCACGGCGCTGGTGCGCATCTCGTCGAGCCTGGCAGCGACGCGGGCGAAGAGCGAGCCTTCGGGGTAGGTGGCGAAGGCTCCGGGCGTGCCTGCCGGGATGCCGGTCAGGAGTTCGATGCCCTCCTCGACGCGGCGGACGGCCCAGAGGTGGAACCGGCCTTCGGCGACCGCCTGGACGATGTCGTCCCGGAGGGTGAGGTTGACCACGTTCGTGGCGGGGATGACGACGCCCTGTGTGCCCGACAGGCCCACTTCGCGGCAGACGTCGAAGTAGCCCTCCACCTTCTCAGTGACGCCACCGACGGCCTGGACGTTGCCAAACTGATCGACGGAGCCGGTGACGGCGATGTCCTGGCGCACGGGCACGCCGGCGAGCGAGGTGAGGATGGCGTAAAGCTCGGCCGATGAGGCACTGTCGCCTTCCACCTCGTCGTAGCTCTGTTCGAAGGTGAGGCTGGCGTTGAAGGCCAGCGGGTGCGACGCGCCGAAGGTGCCGGCGATGTAGCCGTCGAGGACGAGGACTCCCTTGGTGTGGATGGCGCCGCTGCGCTCGGTCTCGCGTTCAACGGCGACCACGCCGCGGCGCCCGGTCGATGTCCGGCAGGTGATGCGGGTTGGCGCCCCGAAGGCGTGGCCACCGGTCGAGAAGACGGCGAGGCCATTGACCTGGCCGACGACGGCGCCGGCCGTATCGATGCGGAGGGTCCCTTCGGCGATCATCCGGCGGATGCGGTCCGGGATGAGGCCGGAACGGCGTTCGCGGGCGGCCACGGCGGCACGCACATTGCTGGCCTCGACCGTCGCGCTCCCGGCCGCGCCAGCGTTGTGGTCGGCCTCCTGGCAGAGGTCGCCGACCAGGCCCAGGCGGGTGGAGAGGCGGTCCTGGCGCCCGGCGAGGCGGCTGCCGAACTGAAGAAGCTCGGTGACCGCGTCCGGCTCGAAGGGGCGGAGCGCACAGGCCTCCTGGGTGCGCCTGACGAAGGCGGCGTAGGTGGCGAGGGCGTCCGCGTCGGCGGGCGTGTCTGGCTCGAACTCGGCGCGGATTTTGAAGAGTTCGGGGAAGTCCGGGTCAACGTAGTCGAGCAGGGCGAAGAGCATCGGCGGGCCGACGAGGACGACCTTGAGGCCGAGGGGCAGCCCTTCGGGGGCAAGGTTGACCAGGGGAAACGGCAGGCCCTCGGCGGGGTCGTCGAAGCGCACCTCCCGGGTCTTGAGGGCGCGCTTGAGCCTGGGCCAGGAACGCGGGTCGCTGAAGAGTTCGGCCGCCTGGAGGATGAGGTAGCCGCCGTTGGCGAGGTGGATGGCGCCCGGGCGGATGTGGAGAAAGTCGGTAACGAGGGTGCCCATCCGGTTTTCGAACTCGACCCGGCCGAACAGGTTCAGATAGGAGGGATGGCGCTCGTCGATGACGGGAGCGCCGGGGACCAGTTCGTCGCCATGCGTGATGAAGAGGTTGACCGAATAGCGTTGGAGCAGCGCTTCGCGCTCATCGGTGAACTGCTGGATGAGCTGGGGCGGGAGCTTCTCCATGAAGCCGGCGGTGAAGCGCTTAAACGCGTCAAGGTTCGCCACAATGTCCTTTTCGATGGCGGCGAAGTGGTCGAGGAGACCGTATTGCGCGAACCGGGCTTGGACATCGTCAAGGATGGGCCCGACGACGAAGCGGGTGATCTCGCGGTCGAGGGTGAGCAGCCGTTGGCGGGCCTCGACATCGAGCTGGCGGAGTCCGCGCATAGCGGCGGCGATGGCCTTCTGGACCTCCTCGCCGCGCGCTTCGATAGGCTGCCGTTCGGCCTCGCCCAGGGCGGTGAACTCGTCCGCCTCCATCGGCGTGCCATCCGCCTTCACCGGGGTGGCCATCCAGCCCATGGGTGTGGCGTTCACAATGTAGCCGAGCTGCCTGGCCGACTCCTGGAGCGCTTCAAGGGTACGCTCGCGGGCCTTCTGGATGGGATCGAGCGCCTGGTGCGTGCGGGCCTCGTAGGAATCGCTGGCGAAGGCCGCGGGGAGGGCGTCTTTACAGGCGGCCGCGAGGTCGGCCATCTCGCGCTTCAGATCGTCGCCCATGGCCGGTGGGAGGCTGATGGCCCGGGGCCGGCGCGGGTCGGCGAAATTGAAGACATAGACCCAATCCGGCACGGGGGGCCGGGGGGCCGCTACCCGGGTCAACTCCTCGCGCACCAGTTGGTTGCGGCCGGACTGGGGCGGGCCGGAGACGGCGATGTTGTAGCCGTCCGCGTCCATAGAGAGCCCGAAGGCGATGGCCTCGCGTGCTCGTTCCTGGCCGGCGATGCCCGGGAGCGATGCCGCCGGCGCGCTGTCGAGGTTGAACGTGGCGCGAAGCTGGCCCGGGCTCAGCGCGAGCAGATCGACTGCGGTTGGCATGCCTTAACCTCGACCGTCGCGAGTGTGTTCCCGGATCGGGACGGTAATCTGTCCGGGACGGCGGTGGTGGCGTTCGTTGAACCAGTGGGCTGTCGCGAGGGCGACGGCGAGGACGAGTGACACGAGGGCGGTCATTGGTGGGCTCCTGCTGTGATGAGTTCTCCAACCGGACGAGCGGGCGTGACATCTCCAACCGGCACGATGAGAAGCGGGCGCCGGGAGCTATGAAGGAAGCGATCGGTGGTGCTGCCCAGCGCGATGCGCCCGCCAAAGCTCTTGCCGTGGGAGGTGAGCACGACCAGGGACGCGCCGGCGCGGTCAGCGGCGGCGGTGATCGCGTCAAGGGCGGGGGCCATGGTGCAGACGGTCTCCTCCCCGGGGGCGGCGATGGAACGCAGATACTCCTTGGAGGCGTCCTCGACAGAGGCCATGAAATCGAACGGGTAGGAGACGAACTCAACGCCGCCCTCAACCAGGGGGCCATAGGCACGGACGATGGTGAGCGGTGAATGGCGACGCTTGGCCAGGTCGCGAGCGACTTCGAGGCCTACTTCGGCGAGGGCGGACCCATCGACGCCAACGACGATGGGTCCATCGGACAGCGTGGCGGGACCACGCATCGGCATGACGAGGACGGGGACGGTGGCGCCGCGGACGACCTTGTCGGCGACGCTCCCGATGAGGGTGGCCTGAATCCCGCTTCTGCCGTGGCTGGCGAGGACGATGAACTGCGCCCCCAGCGAGAGGTTGAGGATGTTGACAGCGGCAGAGCCCTGCACCACGCGCGTCCCGTAGGGGATGGCGGCCGCAGCTTCGGTACGCATGATGGCCGCGACGTAGCCATTGAAGATCTCGCGAGCGCGGTCGAGTTCGGCGGGCGTGGGCGCCGGCTCACGGTCCGCGACATGGACGAAGAGCAGCGGTGCGTCCCAGGCGCGGGCGAGGACAAACGCCGCCGGGACCGCCAGTTCGGCGAGCTTCGAGCCATCCAGTGGCACGACGATCGGATGCGCGGCTGCCGTCACAGGTATCCTCCAGTGCCCCACCCGGGACCACCTCGATGGTGTCTGACGGGAGACCAGGGTGAGACGGCCGAACGGCCGGGAATCGAACTCCGAATGGCCCGCGCGGAGACCTGACGCGAGGCTCATACTGACGCCATGGACGAGACCACTAGCGATACCGCCCTGCCCGAGCAGCTCTCGGTCTATGTAGAAGCTATCCCGATGGCGACGGCCGCAGACCTCTTCACCGGTTCGATCCGTCACGTGATCTGCAACGGGAGCACCGGCGGGGCGCGGCCGTTCAGGTCGCCGGGCGCCGGCGTAGCCTTCGCCCTGAGGGGGCCGGGGGCGAACGTCGAGGGCCTCGGGGCGTTGGACGGCGACCCTCCGGAGTGCCGGTTTACGATTGCGATCAGCGACCTGAACCATTTCCACGCCTACGCGCGGCCGTTACTCACGAAACTCGTGGAGGCCGCCGAGGAACGAGGCTGTGACCGGCTGTGGACGCTCATCGACTGTTGTGGCAACAACCCCTACGAGGTCTTCGCAGCAGCCGGACTCGACCTCATATCGTCCCTCCAGGTTGGGGGCGCCGCTGAGGTCGTCCTCCAACTCGGCCAGGAGCTGAGGGCAACACAGGCGCCCGGCGGCTGAGAGACCACCGCTGTCGTCTTCTCAAGCCGCGGCGCTATCACCAAGCGGCGGATTCGCCGTCAGCCCCGGCCACAGGTGATGTATGAAGTATGTCGATGCCGACGAGGCGGTCGCGCGGATCTCCTCCGGACAACGGGTGTACCTGCAGGGCGGCGGGGCGACGCCGCAAGTGCTGGTGGAGGCGCTTGTGCGGCGGGCGAGCGAGTTCGCCCGGGTCGAGATCGTGCATCTCCACACCGAGGCGGCAGCGCCCTATGCGGCGCCCGGGATGGCGCGGGCGTTCCGGCACAACGCTCTGTTCATCGGCCCAAACGTACGGGAGGCCGTACAGGCAGGCAGGGCCGACTACACACCGGTCTTTCTCTCTGAGATCCCGGCGCTTTTCGCTCCCGGCGGGGCGCTGCCCCTGGACGCCGCCCTGATCCAGGTCACGCCGCCGGATGGCCATGGGCGATGTTCGCTCGGCGTCTCGGTCGATTGCGCGGTAGCGGCCGCGCGAGGGGCGAAGGTGGTGATCGCCCAGGTGAACCGGGCGATGCCACGGACCTTCGGGGAGTCGATCCACATCGGCGAGATAGACCTCGCGGTGGAGGTGGAGGCACCGCTGGTCGAGCACCTCGAACCGGGACCAACGACCGAGTCGCGGGCGATCGCCGGACACATCGCGGCGCTCATTGAGGACGGTGCGACGCTCCAGATGGGGATCGGCGGCATCCCGAACGCGGTGTTGAGCGCGTTACGGAGCCACCGCGACCTCGGGATCCACACGGAGATGTTCACCGACGGACTGCTCCCACTGGTGGAGGCGGGTGTGGTGACTGGGGCGCGCAAGAGCGTGAAACCGGGAGTCATCGTGAGCGCGTTCGTGATCGGGACAAGACGGCTGTACGGCTTCGTTGCCGACAACCCGGCGGTCGAACTGCACGCCGTCGATTACACGAACAACGTCGAAGTCATCGCGGCGAACCACCGGATGGTGGCGATCAACGCGGCCCTTGGCATCGACCTCACGGGGCAGGTCGCGGCGGACGCGATTGGGCCACGTTTCTATAGCGGCATCGGCGGGCAGCTCGACTTCATCCGGGGAGCGGCCCGCTCGCGGGGCGGGGTGCCGATCATCGCGTTGCCATCGACCGCGGCCCACGGCAGCATCAGCCGGATAGCGGGCGCCCTGACGGAGGCCTCCGGGGTGGTGACGACGCGAGGGGACGTCCACTGGGTGATCACGGAATACGGCGCACGCAACCTCCACGGCCGCAGCATCCGCGAACGGGCGCGCATGCTGATCGACCTCGCCCAGCCGGACTTCAGGGCGCAGCTCGAAGAGGAAGCGGGGCGGCTGGGCTATCTGTCGCGCGCGGGTGGGTGAGTGCAGCGCCAGGGTAAGGGATGCTTGTTTTTCCCTTGGATCGCGCGTTCGTATACTCGGTGTACCAGAATTGAACGGCAGCCGCGCCCGTGCGGCTCAGACGAGGACTATCCGTGGCCAAACGAAAACGGCGGGAGCAGCAGCATCTGCGGCAGGAATCCACGCGCAAGCGCTCCTTTTCCATCGGCGGAAGCGCGCCGAACGAGGTCTACAAGCCCGGGTTCCCCATGAACCTGTTCGGGAACCTGAAGCTCTTCTCGATCATCGGCGTCGGGGTCGCCGTCCTGATCGTGGTGGGCGCCGTGCTGACCCAGAACAACAGCGCGCAAACCGCTCCGCCCCTGCCTACGCCGACCGCCACCCCCACCACCGACCCGAACGCCACCCCTTCGGCGACGGCCTCCGTCTCGCCGACCGTTGACCCGAAGCGGTTTACGGCGGCCGAGCAGGTGGTCGATGCCACGAAGAACACCTACCGGGCGACGATCAAGACGAACAAGGGCGATATCGTGCTCGACCTGAAGGCGGATGCCTCCCCGAACACGGTCAACAGCTTCGTGTTCCTCGCCCAGAAGGCGTTCTTCGACGGTATCACCTTCCACCGCGTGGTGAAGAACTTCGTGATCCAGGGCGGCGACCCGACCGGTACGGGCTCAGGCGGCCCGGGGTATCAGACGAACGACGAACCGAACCAGGTCTCGAACAAGCGGGGCACGGTCTCGATGGCGAAGTCAGCCGGGGCACCGAGCTTCGGCAGCCAGTTCTTCATCAACGTGAAGGACAACACTGCCCTGGACTTCAACAACAGCCAGGGCGACAAATTCTATCCGTTCGCGGAAGTCGTTTCCGGGATGGAGATCGTGGACGCGATCAGCAACGTGACGGTCGATGCCCGCGGCAAGCCCACTGAGGCGGTCACGATCCAGTCTGTGACGGTGGGCGTGCAGCCCAAGTAAAGCCGCAGGCGGAGCGGTTGCGGTCAAGTCGCCCTCACCCGGGCGACGATGAGGGCGATTTCGAGGGGGCGGGTGACCCGGCCACCGAACTCGGCGTCTATAAGGGTGCAGAGTTCGGCGATGAGGGCCTCCCGAGGCGCCGCGTCCATGTCCTGCATGTTCGAGTAGCTGCGCATCAGGTCCGCGTAGGCAGGGGTCTCGTAGGTCTGGTCCCAGGGGTAGTGCCGAAGCGTAGCGGGCGCGAAGAGGCCGCCACGGTCGAGTTCGCCCAGGAGTGGCGGGACCGTCCCCCTTTTCGGTGGCGGCGATACGACCTCATCCGGGAAGTACCTGCGGTAGATCGACTGAGAGCGCTGGAAGTAGCCCCGGTCCGCGCCGGACTCAACCTGGTTCGTTTCGATGATGGCGATGGCACCGCCCGGGCGGAGGAGCGACCTGGCACGGGTGAAGCGGACCGCCGGGTCGATCCAGTGGAACGAGGTGGCGGCCGCGACCAGGTCGAACGCGGCGGGCGGCAGCATAGCGTCCTCGAAGGCGGCGTTGACGACCGTCAGGGCCGGTGCGCCGCTGAAGCGCGCGGCGAGGAACCGCGCCAGGTTGGGGCCGAGTTCGACGGCGGTGACACATGCGCCGCGTTGGAGCAGCGCCGCCGTCGCCTGGCCGGTGCCAGGGCCGACCTCAACCACGTCCGCTACGGCGGGCAGGGCGAGGTCCTCCCAGAGGTCGTCGAAGAGGGCCGGTGGGTAGGTTGGCCGCACATCGTTATAGATCGAAGCGACGGTGTCGAAGGGGCTGGGGCGAAGCGGTGGCATGGACGCTCCGGGGCAGCTAATCGTCGTCCGAGGCGGCCACTTCGGGGCCGATGAGCCCGTGGCGGGAGGAGAACTTCTCGACGGCGACGATGAGCACGAAGAAGGGCACGAAGGCGGCCGCACAGACGAGCGCCCAGATCGAGGGCACGATCGCGAGCAGGATCCCGGCGGCGGCGCAGAAACCCATCCCGAGGATGGAGATAATCCGGCCGGCGAGGATCCATGGGGTGACGGGGTTGGTCATGGCAGTGTTCATGGACGTGCAGGTCAATGGTGGGGCGGGCCGGGTTCGCGGTCTAGCCCACCGTGCTGGTTCATCGCATGACGGGTGGCGGCGCGGCATAGTATGGGGCGATGGCAATCGTGCTGGTACACAGTCCGTTCGGACCGGCGTCGAGCTGGATGGGAGTGGCCGGGGAGCTGCGCCGTGCCGGCCACGACGTGCGCACGCCGTCTTTCGCGAGCCTGGGTGATGGCCCGGGGCCGTATTGGCCCCGCTACGTGTCTACCGCCGTCGCGGCCTGCGACGGTGCCGACGAGGTAGTGATCATCGGCCACAGCGGGGCCGGGCCGCTCCTGCCCGCGATCGGTGTGGCCCAGGGCCGGGTGAAACAGTACGTCTTTGTGGATGCGACGCTGCCGATCGACGGATACACGCGAGCCGGCTCGTTTACCCGGGCGGAACGTGGTTCGCCTTCCTGGGCCGACGCAGCGCTGAAGGGGGAGGCCCCGAATCCGTGGCGAGACGCGCGCCTCTGGCGGCGGGCGGGCGTGACGGATGCGGTGAGGGCGGCCGCGCTTGCGGCTGAGTCGCCTGCCATCCCGCTGGCGATGAACGACGAACCCGTTACGGTCCCGGCCGCCTGGCCGGACGCCCCCGTGGCGTATCTGGCGTTCACGCCGAACCCGTTCTACGAGCCGGCGGTGGCCGAGGCCCGGCGACGGTCGTGGGCCGTGCGGGAGATCGCGGGGGCGCACTTTCACATGCTCATCGACCCAACGTCCGTGGCGCGGGAACTCCTCTGCTGCGTAAGCGAGCGACCTGTGGTGCACCGAGAGAGCAAGGACCGTCAGTGACACACCATCTTTTGCACGCAGGTAAGCGCCCACGGCGGGGCGCGGCTCCGAGGGGGATCCTGTGAGCACGCCGCGCGTCTCGCCGCCACGGATCTTCCCAGAGGCGGCCCCGGCGGGAAAGCCGCCCGCCGGGTCGGCCGGGTCGGCGGACGCCTACCGGCAGACGGGCTTCGTCCTCGGGGCCGAAGTCGAGATGGCCGTGGAAGGCCTGAACATCGAAGGGGCCATCGCCCAGGGCTCAAGTGGCGCCAAGCAACGGACGCAGCAGATGGCGTCGGCCCTGGGGCTCTGGTCGCGGGCCTGGCTCTGCCGGCTGGAGGCGCTGCATGCCGTGCAGTGGGGCAACTACACGGCGGCCATCCCGCTCATCCGCAGCGCCGCGGACTGCCAGGCGGCCGGACTCTGGCTACTTCAGACGGACGCGGCGGAATGGGTGGAGTGGTTGGCCCAGGGCGGTATGGCGCTGGCGGCGGAGGAGCACGCGATGGAGTACCAGCTCCATGCCTTCCGCTCGGCCGAAGTATTGGCCGGGCACGAGATCCTGGGGCCGGTCTACCGGACGGCCACGGACCTTTCGCTGCCCCACTTCGGGACCACGCTCCTGCTGGCGGGTAGCGACTCAACGCCTGAGCGGGTGCTGATGACGTTCGCTGACCGTGACTTCCATCTCGGCCTGGCGGAACTCGTCCTGGGGTGGCTACACCAGCTGGCGGCGGCCCAGGTCGAGGCCTGTCTCGCATACGAAGGCGTGTTCGGTATCCCAGACCCGGCGGGCGCGCAGGCGTTCGCGACCCGTTCGCGCGCCGCGGCGGCCACGCCATCGCGCTGCCGGGTGGAGGTGGTGGAACGGGAGGGGATGACCAGGTACCTCGTACAGAACTGGCGGCGGGCGCCGGGAGCGGCGCCGAAGCGCGTGTTGCTTTGACGCGGCTTGACCGGCGCTTGCCGCGGCTGCGCGTCCGTTCGGCGGGGCGATGCTACGATTCCGCCATGCGTTTGCCATTCCTTGTCCTCGCCGCACCGCTCGCCCTCACGGTCCTCGCCCTGTCGGCCTGTGGTGGAGACGGCGGCAACACATCGCCGGCTGGCGGGGACAGCAACGGGACGGACGACCCAACACGGACGCCCCTCAGTGACGAGGCCTACCTCGCCGTCTTCTGCGCGGGACTCTCGAACTACCAGGACGCACTCTTGAGCGCCCGGACCAGCGAGGCGATCTCGAAGGTCGTGGCTGACTACGCGGACGCAATGGACGCGGTCGGGCCGCCGGGGGATGTCGGGGAGTTTCACACGGACTTCGTGAAGTATCTCCGCGACTCGGTGAAAGACCCGACGTCCCTGACGACGAAGACCCCCCCTAAGCCGGCCACAACCCAGCGGGAACGGCTTGCGGGGAAGGTGAACGACGTCCCGGAGTGCAGGTACCCGACGTTCCTCGGCGAACCGCCGAAGTAGGGCGGCGCTGTGGGGGCGGCATCGCTTCGCATGCCCGCAGGATCGTCCCGTCAGGCCGGCGCGATGAGCCGAATGGGGGCCGTACTCAGGTGGCCAGCAGCCCGGGCGAAGCGCCCATCGCAGGTGACGAGTTCGAACCCGAAGGCCTCGGCACAGGCCAGGTAGATCGCGTCGTAGATCCGGGAAAGGCCTGCGGCTTCTGCGATCTCCATCGCCCTTCGCACCCAGGACGGATGCCAGAGATACTCGATGGAGAGCTCCTCGAATTCACTCCACGAGTCGTCTCTGGCCGCTCGGGAGAGCCGACCCCTGGCCACAAGGCGGTGGAGCGCCGACGCAAACTCCGCTTCGACGATAACCGGCGCGATGAGCCGCGTCCGTGATTCGAGAAGCTGATCCAGTGTCATCCTGGCCTCTGGCAGAAGCTGGCTTGGCACGATTCCGCGGCTGAGCAGGGACGCATCGACGACAGAACTCAATGGTCGTCTGCCGCATCGAGAGCGTCCTGGATCCACTCATCCGGCATACCCAGCCCTCCCGTCTCAGCGAGGATACGCTGGCGGATCCTCGCCAAGCCTGCCAATGATCGCTCGCGGGCGGCGATCCCTTCGGGGGAGTCGAGCCAGCGGCGCATATCCTCCTTCACTCGAGCATAATCCTCGGGCGTCCCGTCCCTCAGATCGTGAAAGCGGTAGGTGCGAGCTGGTGCAGCCATGAGCCTATTGTACCAGCAAGCCGGAGCCCCGTGGCGGGTCGGACCCTCCCAACGCGGGCAACGGCTCCTACCGCGGAACTGGGCCACGAGTATACTGAGGCCCACCGGAACCCCGAAGGAGCACCGCCGATGCCCAGTGCCTACGCCTACTTCCAGGGCGAAGTCGTCCCGATCGAGCAAGCGAAACTGAGCGTGATGACGCACGCCCTGCACTACGGGACCGCCGTCTTCGAGGGGATCCGGGGGAACTGGAACGAGGAGGATGGCTGCCACTACCTCTTCCGCATGCGCGAGCACTTCGAGCGCCTGGCCCTCAGTTCCAAAGTGATGATGCTGAACCTGAAGGAATCGACCGACCGCCTCTGCGAACTGAGCGTGGAGATCGTCGAACGGAGCGGGTTCACCGAGGATGTCTACCTGCGCCCCCTGGTCTATACGAGCAGCACGCAGCTCGGGGTGCGCCTGCACAACCTCGAACATGACACGCTGATTTTCGTGACGCCGTTCCCGGCCTATCTCCCGGACTCGGCGCGCTGTCACACCAGCACCTGGCGGCGGGTGAACGACACAGGCATCCCGCCCCGGGCGAAAGTGACGGGGATCTACGCGAACAGCGCCCTGGCGAAGACGGAGGCCAACCTCAACGGCTTCGACGAGGCGATCATGCTGAACGAAGATGGCCACGTTTCGGAGGGGAGTGGCGAGAACATCTTCATCATCCGCAAGGGCAAGCTCATCACGCCGGGGCCTGCCGACAACGTGCTCGAAGGGATAACGGCGGACACGGTGGTGGAGCTGGCCAGGGAAGAACTCGGCCTTGAGGTGGTCCAGCGCCAGATCGACCGCTCGGAACTCTACGTCTGCGACGAGGTGTTCATGACCGGGACGGCGGCGCATCTTACGCCGATTATCGAAGTCGACCGCCGCGCCGTTGGGGACGGGCAGCCAGGGCCGATCACGAGCCGGCTCAGCAGCCTGTTCTACGATGCCATCCGCGGCAAGAGCCCGAAGTACCGCCACTGGTGCACCCCGGCACGCGTACGCGTCGCGCACTAGAGCCGGTTGTCTTCCGGCCGCCGCGCGCCCTCGGCGTCATCACCGGGGGTGGGTTTGCGCTGTGGTCGTTCGTGTTCGCCTTCCTGGCGGCGAACACCGTGGCCGGAGGCTCGCCGGAGTTCAAGACGTTCCTCGGGTGGACATTAACGGCCGTCTTCACGGTCCTCGGCTGCGTGTTCGCGAACTGGGCCTACGCGCTGCTGTCGTTGTCCTACATCATCGACCGGGACGTGTTGACGATCCGCTGGGGGTTCCGCGAGGTGGAAGTCCCGATCGACAGCATCCTCCGCATGGTGCCGGGGCGGACCGTCGATGAGGCCCAGGTCCGTGGCCTGAACTGGTTGGGCTGTCACGTGGGCCATGCCGACGTGAAGCGGATGGGCTACACCCTCTTCTACTCGACACACAAGTCGCCGACGGAGCTGCTCTTTGTCCACACGACGGAAGAGTCATACGCGCTGACGGTGCTGGACCAGGCGGCGTTCGCCGAGGAGGTGCAAGCCCGGGCGACGCTGGGGCCGATGGAGGCGCACCCCCAACGCTCCTCGGCCACCGGTATCGCTGCGTTCCCGTTCTGGCGCGACCAGCATGCGCTTGCCGGGGCGGGGCTGTCGGTCGTGGCCTGTGCCCTGCTCTGCGGATTCGTGTTCACGCGCTATCCGGATCTGCCGGCGATCGTGGAGTTGAACTTCCCGGCGCTCGGGACAGTGGTACGGATCGGGGATAAGCAGGAGCTCTTGAAGATCGCCTATCTTGGCCTCGGGGCGATGGCGTTGAACCTGACCCTTGGCGTCGTCGTCCACGCCCGCGAGCGGGCGGCCGGCCTGTGGCTGATCGCCTCGGGGGGCCTTCTCCAGGTCGTGCTGCTGACCGCGGCCGTGGTGGCGTTCGAGCGCGCTTGAGGCCGGGCAGGCGGCGCTGGCCGTGGAGTTAGTGTCGGAAGTACACTAACTCGCATGAGCAGGGCAGAAACGGGCTGGCTTTGACGGCGCAGGCCAACGGCTACCGGGCGATCATCATCGGGAGCGGCATCTCCGGCCTCTTTGTCGCCCTTGAAGCACGCAAGCTGGGCCCAGTGCTTGTGTTGACCAAGGGCAGCATCGACGACTGCAACACCCGCTGGGCGCAGGGAGGCATCGCGGCCGCGGTCGGGCCTATGGACTCGATCGCCGCCCACTACGACGACACGATCGTAGCCGGCGCGGGGCTGGTCGATGCCGAGGCGGCCCGGATCCTCTGCAGCGAAGCCCCGGGCCGTATCCGCGACCTGATCGACTATGGCGTGGCCTTCGACCAGATGGACGGCGAAGTGGCACTCGGCCGGGAGGCCGCACACAGCCAGCACCGCATCCTCCATGCCGGGGGCGACCGGACAGGGGCCGCGATCGAGACGGCCCTCGCGCACTCGACGAAGTCCGCGGAGATCACGATTTTCGACCACACCCTCGCGACTCGCCTCCTCGTCAACAATGGGCGCGTCTCCGGTGTGGAGGCGCTGGACCTCCCTTCAGGGGAGTACGTGGAGTACGAAGCGGACTGCGTGGTGATCGCGAGCGGAGGGGCGGGCCAGCTGTTTTCGCACACGACCAACCCAGAGGTGGCGACCGGCGATGGCATCGCCCTGGCCTTCGAGGCCGGGGCTGAGATCGCGGATATCGAGTTCTACCAGTTCCACCCGACCGCGCTACGGCTGCCGGGAGCGCCCGCGTTCCTGATCTCCGAGGCCGTGCGGGGGGAAGGCGCTGTGCTCCGCAACGCCGGCGGCGAGGCGTTCATGAAGCGGTACCACCCGCTCGCCGACCTGGCCCCGCGGGACATCGTCGCCCGGGCGGCCGTGGCGGAGATGCGGGCATCGGGCCTCGACCACGTGCTCCTCGATTGCCGCCACCTGAAGAGCATCGACCTGGCGGCCCGCTTCCCCGGCATCTTCGCCTATTGCAACGGCCTGGGCATCGACATGCGCAGGGACCCGATCCCCGTCGCCCCGGCGGCCCACTACCTGATGGGCGGCGTGCGTACCGACGTCTGGGGGCGGACGACGCTCCCCGGGCTCTATGCGTGCGGCGAGGCGGCCTGCACCGGCGTGCACGGGGCGAACCGGCTGGCGAGCAATTCGCTGATGGAGACGGTTGTGTTTGGCAAGCGGGTGGTGAGTCACATGGCGAGCGGAGAGGGGGGCGCGGCGGCGGCCGACCCGTGCGTTGAGCCCGGGCCGGCGCCGGGCGGGCCGGTGGCTGTGCGGACGGAGGTCCAACGGATCATGTGGGAGGAGGGCGGCATCGAACGGACTGGCGAGGGCTTGCGCCGGGGGCTCGCGGCGATATGCGCGTGGCCGGCGGGGACTCCCCTGCCCACCCGCGACTGGCACGAGCGCCAGCAGATGGCGACGGTCGCGCAGCTCATGCTACAGGCAGCCCTCCAGCGCGAGGAGAGCCGGGGGAGCCACTTCCGCGGCGACTTCCCGGCGGCGGACGACCGGACGTGGAAGCGCCGCCAGGTGTTCCGCCGTGGTTGAGCCGCCGGACGCTGAGGTCGTGCGCCGGGTCGTCGCCGGGGCGCTGGCCGAAGACCGCGTGGCGGAAGACGTGACCACGCTCGCGACCGTCCAGCCCGGGCTCCGCGGGCGGGCCGCCTTCATCGCGAGGGAAGCGGGCGTCCTGGGGGGCGAGGCCGTGCTGCGGGAGGTCTTCGCGCAGATCGGGGCAGGAGTCGTGCTTTCGATGCGTGTCCACGATGGCGAGGCGTTCGCGGCCGATTCGGTACTCGGGACGGCCGAGGGACCCGTCCGGGCGCTCCTCCAGGGCGAACGGGTCGCGCTGAACTTCCTGCAACGGCTGAGCGGGGTGGCGACATCGACGCGCGCCTTCGTAGATGCCGCCGCCGGGACGGGGACGACGATCCTCGACACCCGCAAGACGACGCCTGGCCTGCGCGACTTCGAGAAGTATGCGGTGCGCTGCGGAGGCGGCACCAACCACCGCCGGGACCTCGCGGCGATGGCCATGATCAAGGACAACCATCGCGAGGCCCTGGCACGCGAGGGGCTGACGCTCTCCGACGGTGTTGCCGCCATCCGCGCCCGCTCACCCGGGATCGAGGTGGAGGTGGAGATCGACTCACTGGCGGAGCTGGCGGCGGCGCTGGCGGCGAAACCGGAGTGGATTCTGCTCGACAACATGTCCCGCAAAGAGGTGAGCGACGCAGTCCACATCGTGGCGGGGCGGGCGAAGCTGGAGGCGAGCGGCGGGATAACGCTGGCAACCGTGGAGGCCATGGCGAAGACGGGCGTGACCGCGATTTCGGTGGGCGCCCTGACCCACAGCGCACGTGCCCTCGACATCAGCCTCGACCTGGAGTTCTGAGGCGCGTTGTCTGGGTGCTGAGGTCAGACGCCTGCGTAGCTATGGAGGCCGCTGACCCAGAGGTTGACGGCGAAATAGGTGAACATGACGAGCGCGAACATGATGACCAGCCACCACATCGGGTCCGGGCGCCAGCCACGGCGCACCCTGGCGGGGACGAGCTTGCGGATGCCCGGGGCGCCCGTGACGGAGCCGGAGCCGGCGCGGGCGTGGAAATAGGCGGCGATGCTCAACCAGGTGACGAGGGCGCTGGTCTCCTTCGGGTCCCAGCCCCAGTAGCGGCCCCAGGCGCTGTTCGCCCACCAGGCGCCGAGGGCGACGCCGAGCCCGAGCAGGGGGAAGCCGACCATCACGGCCTTGTGGGCGAAGTCACCGGCGGCGTCGGCGGCAGGAAGCGCCGCGAAACGGCGGCGGCCTTCGCCGCCCTGGATGAGATAGACGGCGGCGCCACAGAAGGCGACCGTCAGCACGGCGTAGGAGATCATCATGCAGCTCACATGGATGGTGAGTAGCGGGCCGTTCTGGAGGGCCGGGATGAGTGGCACGATGTCCGAGGGGAAGCGGGTGGCGACAACGAGCATGACGAGGACGATGGGAAGGGCGATGAGCCCGAGGCGGCGCTGGTGGCTCCAGGTTTCGAAGACGAGGTAGACCGCGGCGATGCCGAAGGCGAAGGCGACGGTGAATTCGTACATGTTCGAGATGGGGGCGTGCTCGACGGCGGCCCAGCGGCTGGCCACGGCGCCGGCCAGGGCAAGGCCGGTGAAGGAGGTGAAACTGGTGGCGAGGCGGCCGATGCCGGGGTTGGGGATGCCGTTCGCACCCGAAACCGTGACGGTGCCGGCGCTGGTCTGGGCGGAGAAGCGGCGGAGCGAGAGGGAGGCGCTGGCCACGTAGGCGGCATACAGCAGCGACGTCAAGGCGGCGAGAATGAGACCGGTCCAGAACAGGTAGATGGAGAGGTCGGCCACGGGCCTATGGTACGGGGCCGGCCGGCAGCGCTCAAAAGAAGGCGGCCACGTGAACCGAGCGGTTGTGCGTCCACGCCTCGGCCGGCGGGCCGATATCGGCGAGAGACTGGCGGTGGGCGATCGCCAGGGCGAGCACAGGGCTCAAGTTACAATCAGGTTCTATGCGAAACCCGGGGGCCGCTATGGAGCGCGCGGGGCGTTAACGATAATTATGATGAATCGAACAATTGAAGGAACGACGGGTTCCTGAGGGCAATCATGCTGGGAATGGATTCCGATCGCGCCATCGACATCGTCGCTGACTGCGAGACGTGCGGAGATGTAGCGCTTGGCGGCAACCTCAGTTGGCGCCGCGAATCGCGAGGCGATGCCTCGACGCCGTGGGTCCGGCATGGCGAGGCGCAGCAGTGCGCGAGATGCGAGGCCTGCTACGCGCGCACGGCCAACGCCCTGCGAAGCCTCGCCGCAGGCGACCTGATCCGGCCAGACGCCCCCGGCGGCCGCCAGGCCAAAGGGCGCGGGCGGCATGGCTGCGACTTCTGCGGCGGCCTCATCGGCAACATCTCCTTCGGCGTCGAACTCGCCCCACGGGCCTCATCTGCTGGCTTGCCCGGCGCACGCCAGCAGATGATCCATCAACGTGTCTGCTGCGCATGTTGGGAGTGGGGCCGTACGCTCGCTTGCACGGTGGCGGGTGGGACACCCGCCGACAGCCTGGGCGAGGGCGGCGCCGCCGTCCCCTCGACGGTGTTCACGCTCGGGCTGGGCAGACAGGAACGATCGACGGTGAGCAGCGCTGCGGCCGACGCAGGCGTGGCCGAAGTCGATTGCGTCGGCGAAGCCCTTGGCGCGTTCGAGACGGACGAGCGCTCGGTGCTCTACGTGACCGCCTCGCGGGCCACGGAAGTGCTGTCCAGGACGCGCGACTCCGCTCACCGGCGGATAGTGGTGGTCGCTGCGCTGACGGACATGGGCGCAACCTCGTTTGCGCTTCGAGCGGGCGCCGGGTCGTTCGTGACGGCGCCGATGTCTGATGGCCAGGCCAGGGGTAGCTGGGCCCAGATCCTGACGCCGGCGCCCGGGAAACGAGACGTGAAGACGGGCCTTCCCGTCCTCCAGGTGACCCCGATCCAGCCCGACCGGGCGACCCAATACCTGATCCGGCTGCGGAATTTCGACTCGATGACGCTCATGTCCGGAGCCTGGCTGCTGAGGCGCTTCCTCCGCGGCTCGGACCTGGTCGGGGTTGATGCCCAGCGGAACCCGGCCGCGGTCGTTGGCATCACGATCGCGGAACTGCCCAACCTCGTGAGGCGTCTCGTTGATGTGGTGTCGCCAAGCCTGGAGTGCGTGCCGATCGAGAGCTGCCACGAGGCGGCATAGTGCGCGGCCGGGTTCGCTCCCGGGCGGCGGGTCGCGGCGCTCTTTCGAGTGGCGGCTGCTATGTCCGTTATGACATGTAGGCGGAATTCGGTCGACTTTTGGATTTAAGTCCGATGGACCATCGATTTGAGCCGGGTGGCACTTCAATGGAGCACCGCGATGCTTAACGTGTAGCTATGCACATGGACCGTGGGTCACTCGACCTTCTCGGACCAACTCGGGCCACGATCCTCTTCGCCATCAAGCGGCGCGTTGAGGCGACGGCAGAGGCGGTGGCGGCGGAGGCGCACCTCAGTGTTGGTGCGACCCGGCAGCACCTCACGCGGCTGGAAGTCGAGGGCTTCGTCACACGCACCACCCGCCAGGACGGGGCGGGCCGGCCGCCGCACCTGTTTCGCCTCACGGAGAAAGCGGACGCCTTGTTCGCCACCGCCTATGCGAAGTTCGCGATGGCGATGATGAGCGCGGTGTCTCTCGAACCGCCGGAAGTCCAGGAGCGCATCAGCAAGAAGGTCATTAAGGCATTCATGTCCGCACTCCCGGACGGGGCGGCTGCCGGGGAGCGCGAGTTCACCTTCGACGACGTTGTGGACAGCCTCGCGCAGCTCGGTTATCTCCCGAACGCCGCCGAGGTGACCGGGACAGCGCAGGTCGTCCGCCTCGATCACTGTCCACTCTTCGACATGGCCCGCCAATACCCTTCCGTGTGCGCCATGGAGCGGGACGGGCTGAGGGCACTCCTCGGCGGAAGCGAGGTCACGCGCACCGCCTGGCGGTTAGAGGGAGACGCGTACTGCGCCTACCGGGTGGAACGTTCGCGCGAGGCAACCGGGTAGCGCCGCACGGCCGTCAACAGGCGACGCCTCCGGCTGCGACGGCCTGGCTGGCCGAGGCCGACGTGCCATCCGGAAAGAGCGCGGTGGCGGTGACTGTGTAACAGCCCGGGGCCGGGAAGGTGACGGTCGTGATCGAACCGGCGGCCGGAGCGGCGACGGCACCCCCTGAGACAGACCAGCGGATGGAAAGATAGTCCCAGGGCGTGGGCGCGGCGCCGAACCCGGCGCTGAGGCCCGCCGTTGCAGGACCTTGAATGGCCAGGCGCGGAGTGGCCGGGGCAGGGGGCGGAGTGGCCGACGGGCCGGGCTCTTCCGCGACTGGCGTGGCGGGGTCGATCGGTCCTTCCGTGACGACAACAAGGACCTGCTGCACCTCGGTCGCAGCGGCCCGGGGGACCGGGCTGGGGCCTGGCGTCGCGGCCGCGGCCGGTGTCGCGGGTGTGGCGCTGCCGGGCGGGACGGCCGTCCTGGGCAGCGGCGGTGGCGCCGTCCGGGCGGTGGCCGGCGACGGGCTGGCGATCCCTGAGACGACAGCCGCCGCGGCCAGCGGTGCCGGTGGACCGTCCCGATTGAGCCGCATCGCCACGGCGCCGCCAAGGAGGGCGAGCGAGGCGACCATGAACCCCGCGCCGGCGACAACCGAGAGCCTCGAGCCGAGCCCGGGGGAGGGCGCGGACGGCCGCCCAAGGTAGCCGATCTCGCGGGCGAAGGTGGTCAACGCCCGGTGGAAAGCAGCGGGCTGCTCCAGGTTCGCGGCGTGACCGGCGCCTTCGAGGGTGACGACGGTGAGCCGCTCCGCGGGGAGCCGGGCGAGCATCGGGGGGGCGTTCTTGACGAACTCCGTGTCGCGGTCGCCGATGACCACGAGGATGGGCGGCTCCAGCGCGCTGAGCCGCTCGAAGGCGTTGACGTTTGCCACGAGGCCGGCGAAGGTGCCGGCGGCGGCGGCCGGGGTGATGCGGTCGAAGTCCTCTTCCAGGAGGCGCCGGGCCTCTTCCGGGAGGCGGCGGCTGGCGGCGGGGTAGAGCCGGGTGCGCTTCAGGAAGCCGGTGCCCTCGGCGAGCAGCCGTTCGGCCATGGCGGCCATGCGTGGTTGCATCTCCTCGCGCGCTTCAGGCGCCATGGCGGCCGAGTTGGAGTTGATGACGATGAGGCCCGCGACGCGTCCCGGATGATCGAGGGCGAAGCGGAGGGCGACGGCGCCGCCAAGGGAGTGGCCGCAGACCAGGACCCGTGCGTGTCCGAGCAGGTCGAGGAGGGCCGCGATCCGCTCACAGGCCGGGCCCGGTCCGTAGTCGTCCGTGAGGGGTGACGCGTCGGACTGGCCGTGGCCCAGCAGATCGACGGTCACGACGGTGAAGTCCCGCTGGAGGTCGGCCAGGTTCGAAACGAAGGAGGCGCTGCTCGCCGTCAGGCCGTGGATGAGAAGGACGGGCGGCGCGCCCCTGGGATGGGGGTACACCTCGTAGCCGATGCGTGCCCCGATGGCGCCGAACAGTGGCATGACGGGAATGTATGCCGGCGGCGGGCTCCGGAAAAGGCCATGCTCGGCGTTCCGCAGCGGCCGGCGGAGCCCGCTGCGAGAGGACTGGTACCATTGGGCCAATGGACATTGACTACGCCCTGATTTCTGATTACGCCGAGATCACCAACGGCAAGCTCTACCTGATGGGTGGCGGTTGGGACCAGTACCGGCTGGCCGAGGCGCCGGGGCAGCTTCGCCTGGCGGTGGCGGTGGGCGTCCGGGTCGGTTGGGAAGAGACGAATCGCGAGGTCCCGGTGGTGATTACGGTAGAGGACGACGACGGCCAGACGCTGGTGCGGATCGAAGGCGCGGTGAACGTGGGGAGGCCGCCGGCCCTGCCGCCGGGCGCGACGCAGCTCGCCCAGCTGGCGGCGAACGTGACGGTGAACGTCCAGGCCTACGGCGGCTTCCGGGTGGCGATCACGGCCGGGGCAGGGGAGGGCATGTGCGCCCACAACCTGCCTTTCCGGGTGGTCCGGCCGTAGCGGCCCTCACCCCCGGGCCCCCTCTCCCGACCCGGCGGGCGAGGGGGAGAAGCCTTCGTGGCTGGCAAGAAGTGCGGCGAAACAGACGCTCGCCTGGAGCGAGCGCCGGGTGCCCTGGCGTTGCCGGCCAGGGCGGGATTCGCGCAGCGCGTGCACCGAGAGGCCCGGTACAATCAGGGCGTGGACCTGAAGCGCTACATCCGTGACGTGCCCGACTTTCCGATCGCCGGGATCCTGTTCCGCGATATCACACCGCTGCTCTCCGATAGCGAAGCGTTCCAGGCCGCCCTCGGGGCGATGCAGAAGGCAGCGGAGGAGCGCTCGCCCCAGGCGATCGTCGGGATCGAGTCGCGAGGGTTCATCTTCGGGGCGCCGTTGGCCGACCGGATGGGGCTGCCGTTCGTGCTGGTGCGCAAGCCCGGCAAGCTCCCGGCGGCGCGGATGAGCGTGGAGTACTCGCTCGAATACGGTGAAAGCCAGCTCGACATCCACGCGGACGCGCTGCCCCGCGGGGCGAGGGCGTACGTCGTCGATGACCTGCTGGCGACGGGGGGCACAGCGCTGGCGGCCGCGAAACTGATCGAGCTGGTTGGGGCGAGTGTGTCCGGGTTCGGGTTCCTCATCGAACTCGCGGCGCTGGGCGGCCGGGCGAAACTGGCGCCTTATGACTACTCGGCGTTGGTGACGTATTAGGCGGCCAATTCCGGAGGTTGCCTCGGGCCATGTTCGTCAGCTAGCTGACAATCGGGCCACGACACTGGTCCTAACGGGCCTGTCGCTGCCTTGCGTATCGTGCTACGCTTTCGCACGTTATGGTGAGCGTCGCCACATCGTCTGAACTCGCACTTGTGACCGGTCTCTACCGCACGACCAACGCCATTGTGCGCGAGCTGGACCAGCGCCTTGGGCGCGACCACGACGTGACGTTCATCCAGGCGGTGACCCTCCTGGCAGTTGATTCATTCGACCGCCCGCAGCCACATCTCGTGGCGGACTACCTGTCCCAGCAGTCACAGACCGTAACGGGCGTGCTGGACCGGCTCGAACGGGCGGGACACATCACCCGCCAGCGTGATTTGGAGGACCGGAGGGCGGTTCGTCTCCAGCTCACGGCATCGGGCGAGCGGCTGGTGGGGGAGATCCGGAGCACCCTGACGAAGCACGTCGCCGAAGTGATCGCGGCTGTGGAGCCACATACGCAGCGCACCCTCGCGGACGAATTAGCGGTGCTCGAACGGTCGGTGCGGGTGACGGGCCGTTCGTAAGCCGAGAGCCGAGAGCCGAGAGCCGAGAGCCGAGAGCCGAGAGCCGAGAGCCGGGAGCCGGGAGCCGGGAGCCGGGAGCCGGGAGCCGAGTGCCGAGAGCCGAGAGCACGAGAGCACGAGAGCCGAGAGCCGAGAGCCGAGAGCCGAGAGCCGAGAGCCGAGAGCCGAGAGCCGAGAGCGATATACACTGGGAGCCTGATGCGGGACAGCGTTGTGCCACTGCGGATGTTCCGGGGCGTTGGGGTGGAGATCCTCGACCAGACGAAGCTGCCGGGGACCGAAGCTCGGCTCATGCTGACCTCCGTCGAGGAAGTGTGTGAGGCGATCCGGTCGCTCCGAGTGCGGGGCGCGCCGTTGCTCGGGATCGCCGGCGCGGCGGGCATGGCCGTTGCCGCGCAGGCAGGCGGCGGCGACCGGTCCCTCGAACTGGCGGCGGCGGCCCTCCGTGGCACACGGCCGACGGCGGTCGATCTCGGAGCGGCGGTGGAACGGGCACTGCGCGGGGCGCTGGCCATCCCAGAGGTCAGCGAGCGAGCCGGGTTTCTCTGGCGAAATGCCGAGGAGATGCTGGCCCGGCAGGACGCCGACGACCGGGCCATCGGCCGCCACGGCGCCGCCCTGCTGCCGCCAGGGGCGGCTGTACTCACGCACTGCAATGCCGGCGCCCTCGCGACGGGCGGGTATGGCACGGCCCTGGGCGTCGTGCGGAGCGCGTACGAGTCGGGGCTGCTGTCCCATTGTTACGCCACGGAGACGCGGCCGTTGCTCCAGGGGGCGCGGCTAACGATGTGGGAGCTGATCCGCGCGGGCATACCCGCGACGCTCCTGCCAGACACAGCCGCCGCCTCGTTGATCGCCAGCGGCCGGGTGCAGGCCATCGTGACGGGCGCCGACCGCATCGCGGCCAACGGCGACACCGCGAACAAGGTCGGCACCTACGGGCTGGCCGCCGTCGCGGCGAGACACGGCGTGCCCTTCTATATCGCGGCCCCCCGGACGACCATCGACCTGGCGACGGCGGACGGTGCGGGAATCCCGATTGAGTTCCGATCAGGCGACGAGGTTGGCGGCTTCGATGGCCAGCGCTGGACGCCAGCCGGGGCGGGCGCCTACAACCCGGCCTTCGACGTCACGCCGGCGGAGCTCGTGAGCGCCATCATCACGGAGTGTGGAGTGGTGTGGCCGCCGTTTGGGGACGGACTGCGGACGCTGATGGCCGGGTGAGGGCACAGCCGCTACACCATGCATCATCGCGATGAGCGTAGACTCCTATGACACGCCCTGGGGAGGAGCCGTGACCACAGGTATCGCTCTGGCCGTCATCGGCGGCTCCGGATTCTACGAAATGCCCGGCCTTGGGGACGTCGAGGAAGTCGTCATCGACACCCCCTACGGCGCCCCGAGCGACGCGATCCGGGTGGGTAGCCTCGACGGGAGGCGGGTGGCGTTTCTTGCGCGGCACGGCCGGCACCACAGCATCCTGCCAGCGGAGCTGCCGCAACGGGCGAACATCTGGGCGCTGAAGTCGCTGGGGGTGCGCAGCGTGCTGGCCGTCTCGGCCGTCGGGAGCCTGCGCGAAGCGTACCAGCCGGGCGAACTGGCCATCCCCGATCAGCTGATCGACCGCACCCGGGGGATGCGGCCCGCGACCTTCTTCGGCAACGGCGTGGTGGCGCACGTTGGGTTTGCGGACCCGTTCTGCCCGGCGCTGCGAGAGGCAACGCTGTCTGCGGCGAAGGCGGCCGGCGCCGCCGCACACGACGGCGGGACGTACGTCTGCATCGAAGGTCCAGCGTTCGGGACGCGGGCGGAGAGCGCCCTCTACCGCCAGTGGGGGGCGAGTGTGGTCGGCATGACCGCGCTACCGGAGGCGAAGCTGGCCCGCGAAGCGGAGCTCTGCTACGCGCTCCTGGCGGCGGTGACGGACTACGATTCGTGGCATGAGGGGCACGACGCAGTCGATGCCAGGTCCGTGTTCCAGGTGCTCCAGCGCAACGCCGCCGTCAGCCGCGAGGTGGTGCGCGCACTGAGCGCCGGCCTGCCGGACCCCAGCGGCTGCGCCTGCCAGGTCGCGTTGGATTCGGCGCTGGTCACGGCCATCCCGGCGATCAGCGAAGAGGCACGGGCGCGGCTTGGGCCAATTCTCGGGCGGCGGCTCGGCGGGGACAGCAATGCTCCTCCTCCCGGATTGCGGATGACGCCGGAAAGCCCTACCACGGGTGGTGTGGCCGCTGGCGCAGCCGGCCGCCCGAGTGAGGGAGACGCATGACGCTACTGATTTCCGGCTGGGTGGCCATCGACGAGCTAGAGACGCCGTTCGGCAAAGCGGAGGGCGCGCTGGGCGGGCCTGCGAGCTACGCAGCGATCGCCGCCTCGCTGTTCACGGATGTGCGCCTGTTGGCGGGCGTGGGCGAGGACTTTCCTCCTGCCTTCCGGGCGTCACTCGCCCGGCCGAACATCGACCTTGCCGGGCTGACGACGCTGCCCGGCAAGACCAGCCGATGGGGAGCGCGCTACCACTACGATATGAACACGCGGGACGTCCTCTATACGGACGTCAACGTCAACGCGCAGTGGCAGCCGACCCTGCCGCCTGGTTGGGAGGATTCGCAGAGCCTCTTCCTGGCAGCCGCCCACCCGGCCGTCCAGATGCAGATCGCGTCCATGCTCCCCGGGCTCCGGACGAGCCTGGTGGACACCATCCGCTACTTCATTGAACTCGTGCCGGACGAAGTGAAGCAGGCGATGGCGGGCGCGACCTTCGCGACGGTGAACGAAGGCGAGGCACGCGAGCTGGCCGGGACGCCGAGCATCGCCAATGCCGGGCGGAAGCTCCTCGCGAATGGCGGGCGGGGCGTGATCGTCAAGTTAGGCGAATACGGGGCGGCGTTCGTGAGCCACGACGACTACTTTGTCGCGCCAGGCTACCCCCTCGAAGAGATCGTGGACCCCACGGGGGCGGGCGATACATTCGGCGGAGGATTTATGGGGTATCTTGATACCGTGCACGAGGTAAACGTCCGCGAAATCCGGCGCGCGATGATCTACGGCTCGACGGTGGCGTCGTTCGCAGTCGAAGGATTTGGTCCCGAACGGCTCGTGCGCCTGACCCGGGCGGATGTCGAGCAACGCTACCGCCAGTTCCGGGCACTCACACATTTCGAAGTGGACGAGTGAATGGCTGAACGGGATTTCCGATGGGAGGGTGCGGCCCAGCGCCGGCGGTACGATTATGTCGTCACCGGCCTGCATGACCGCGACCGAATCCGGGAGATCTTACGGGCGCGGATCGACTACGCCGCCTACGCCATCGGCCAGCTTGAGCCAGGGCTCTTTCAGCGGACGCGCTGGTTCTGGGCACGGGGCGACACCGGGACCGGCCTCGTCCTCCACAGCCGCGGTGGCCTTGGCGACGCGACATTCGTCATGGGGGACACGGACGCTGTGTCGGCCATCCTTTCCATCCACCCTGGCCCGACGCACACCTATGCGACCTGTCAGCCCTACCACACAGATGGCCTTGAGCGGGTCTACCGGCTGGCGAACCAGCAGCCCATGATCCGGATGGCGGTGCGGGCGAGCGCTTTCCAGGCCATCGAAGGAGCACGCGTGGTGGCGTTGAGCGGCCACGACATCCGCCGGGTGAACGCGCTCTATGGCACCGAAGGCGGGCCGAGCTACTACGTGCCGGAACATATCGACGCGGGCGTCTACCGCGGGATCGTAACCGACGGACGCCTGGTGGCAGTGGCCGGGACGCACGTGGTCTCACGGACAGAAGGCGTGGCGGTCGTTGGCAACGTGTTCACCCACCCCCAATACCGGGGGCGGGGCTATGCGACGGCCGTGACGAGTGCGGTGACGGCCGCCCTCCTCGGGTACTGCGACTACATCGTCCTGACGGTAGACCCGAAGAACGCCCCGGCTATCCGGGCGTACGAGAAGCTTGGGTATACCGAAGTCTGCAAGCTCGTGGAAGCGACGGCTGCCCGGCGTGATCCGTCAGGGATTGGCGGGACGATTCGCAGGCTTCGCGCGGCCATCCGTGGGCGAAAGTACGATGGTTCATTCGTTTCCCTTCGGGCATCCTGATAACAACCGGGCATAGGCCCGGTACCGGCATCGCCGCTAGACGCCGCGGGCGGCTACCGGCCGCCGCGGGCCCGAGGAGAAATTCGCCATGACCGTCCCCCACGACATCACCGACATCGGCCTCGCGCCTGAAGGCGTCAAGCGCATCGAATGGGCCGCCCGTGAGATGCCGGTGCTCAAACTCATCCGCGAACGCTTCGGCCGCGAGAAGCCGCTGAAGGACATCCGGATGGCCTGCTGCCTCCACGTCACGACGGAGACGGCGAACCTCGCGATCGCT
>JBJXGC010000046.1:0-4221 GCA_046154545.1 Dehalococcoidia bacterium
CGTCGCGCCGTTCACGATCAAGGACCTCTCCGCCGCCACGGGCGTGAAGGCCTCGAACATCGTCAAGAAGCTGTTCATGCAGGGCGTGGCGGCGACCGTCAACTCGGGCATCGACCCGGAGAAGGCCCAGGAGTTGATGATCGACTACAACATCGACCTGCAGATCGTGGCGGAGCAGTCCGCGGAGGACGTGGTCTCGTCCCAGTTCTCCGACCGCGAGGCGATCGACGTGCGGGCGCGCAGCCCGGTGGTCACCATCCTCGGCCACGTCGACCACGGCAAGACGAGCCTCCTCGACACCATCCGCAAGTCCCGGGTAGCGGCCGGCGAGGCGGGCGGTATCACCCAGCACGTCGGCGCCTACCAGGTCGAGCGCAACGGCAGCCTGATCACGTTCATCGATACGCCGGGCCACGCAGCCTTCACGGCGATGCGCGCCCGCGGCGCCCAGGTGACGGATATCGCCATCCTCGTCGTCGCTGCCGACGACGGCGTCATGCCCCAGACGGCGGAAGCGATCGGCCACGCCCAGGCGGCGGGCGTCCCGATCATCGTTGCGATCAACAAGATGGACCTTCCGGGAGCGAACCCGGACCGGGTGAAGCAGCAGCTCACCGAACATAACGTGGTCGTCGAAGACTACGGCGGTGATGTCGTCACCGTCCCGGTGTCGGCGACGAAGGGCACCGGGGTCGAGGACCTGCTCGACGCCATTATGCTGGTGGCGGAGGTATCCGAACTCAAAGCAAACCCCAATCGCCCGGCCGATGCCGTCGTCATCGAGGCCGAACTCGAACCGAACCGCGGCCCGGTTGCGACGATCCTCGTTAAGCGTGGCACCCTTCGCCAGGGCGACGCTCTCGTCGTCGGCGAGATCAGCGGCAAAGTGAAGGCGATGTTCGACGACCGCGGCCAGCGCATCCGCGAGGCCGGGCCTTCGACACCGGTCGTCATCATGGGCCTCGAAGTCGTCCCCGAAGCGGGCGACCGTGCCCGCGTCGTCACCGACGAGCGGCAGGCCCGCCAGTTGGTGGACGACAAACGCCGCAATCGCGAGGCGAACGAGCAGACGGCCCACGCCCACGTCAACCTCGACACACTCTTCAACGAGATCAGCGCCGGCAAGCTCAAGGAGCTGATCATCATCCTCAAGGCGGACGTGCGTGGTTCGGCCGAGGCGGTGAAGGGCTCGCTCGAGCGGCTCAGCACCTCCGAAGTCAAAGTGAAGATCATCTATTCGAACACAGGCCCGGTGAGCGACAACGACGTCATGCTGGCCGAGGCCTCGAACGGCATCATCCTCGCCTTCAACACGCGCATCGACCCTTCGGCCCGCAAGCGGGCCGACGCGACGGGCGTCGATATCCGCAGCTACACGATCATCTACCAGCTGCTCGAGGACATCGACAAAGCGCTCCAGGGCATGTACGAGCCCACGTACCGGCAGGTCATCGATGGCCACGCTGAGGTGCGCCAGCTCTTCAAGTCGAGCCGCCTCGGCTCGATCGCCGGTTCGTTCGTGCTCGATGGGACGCTCCGCCGGAACTCGACCGTGCGCGTGCAGAGGAACAACGAGGAAGTCGCGAAGGCAAAGTGCGAGGGCCTCAAGCGTTTCAAGGACGACGTCCGCGAAGTCCAGAGTGGCTACGAATGCGGCATCGTCCTTTCCGGCTACGACCGCTTCGAAATCGGCGATGTTATCGAGTTCTTCCACGAGGAACGCTCGAACTGACTTGCGGCACGGGGTAAGGGTGGGTGAAGCACCATGTCGAGGCGGACAGAACGGGTCAATGAGCTGCTCCGCGAGGAGCTGAGCCAGCTCATCCAGCGCGAGGTGAAGGATCCGCGGCTGGAAGGAGCCTTCGCGAGCGTCACCGAGGTAGACGTTTCGCCGGACCTGCGCCACGCCAACGTCTTCGTCTCCTTCCTGGGCGAAGCGGGAGCGCGGGACGGCGCCCTCCAGGCCCTTCAACACGCCAGCAACTTCCTCCACAACCAGCTGATGCGCCGGCTCGCGATGCGGAACGTGCCCGCCCTGACCTTCCGCTTCGACCCGTCGATCGAGCGGGGCGCGCGCCTGGCCGCCCTTATCCACGAGGTCGAAGGCACCCATGTCGAAGCCGCGCCCGACCGGGCCTGAGGCCGCGCCGCTCAATGGGCTCCTGCTCATCGATAAGTCTCAGGGCTGGACCAGCCACGATGCCGTGGCGAAGGCGCGGGGACTGACCGGTCAGCGCCGGATCGGCCACAGCGGCACCCTCGACCCGATGGCGACGGGGTTGCTTGTGCTCTGCCTGGGGATGGCCACCCGCCTGGTCGAATACATATCCGGCCACGCCAAACGCTACGAGGGCGTTATCACGCTCGGCGCCACGACGGACACGGACGATGCGGAAGGGACGGTCGTCGCCCGTGCTCCAGTGCCCGCCCTCGAGGACGCCGTCCTGCGGGCCATCGAGCGGGCGTTCAGTGGGGTACTGCAGCAGGTCCCACCGGCGTACAGCGCCATCAAAAAGGATGGCCAGCGCGCCTACGCCGTCGCGCGGCGGGGTGGCACCGTCGATCTGCCCGCGCGCCCCGTGACGGTCAACCGCCTCGAACTGGCGCAGATCGACGAAGCCTCCCTTTCGATCGCGGTCGATTGTGGCCCCGGGACGTACATCCGCAGCCTGGCGAGAGACATCGGCGCCGCCCTGGGCTGCGGCGGCCACCTCAGCGCCCTGCGCCGCACCGCCGTCGCACACTTCGATGTGAGGGACGCCGTCACCATCGCCGAACTCGCCCTGGCCACCGAAGCCGGACTCGCCGCTGACCTCCTCATCCCGGCCGACGAGGGCATGATCGACGCCGGCGCCGCGGTCGTCTCCGACGAGCACGCCCTCGCCATCGGGCACGGCCTCCGCTTTGCGGTGGAGGCGGCGCGGACGGGGCAGGGCATCCGGGTGTACGACGGCGCGGGGACCTTCCTGGCGGTCGCCTCGGTGGATGCCGATGGCCTCTTGCGGGCCGGGACGGTGTTCGAAACGGCCCACCGTCCCGCCTGAACTTGCGGCGCCCTGGTGGTGAACCGCCCCAGCCATTCTCTCGGCGGCGTCCGCGCCGTCCGCCGGAACGTTATGTTGTAGTCTGAACCTGCGGGCCGTTGACAGATCGGCATTGCCGGGTATCATGGTAGTGGGTTAGCTGCGAATCCGCTTATACGACCGCACATTTACCCGGTACCGGTCCGCCTGGCGGAACACAAAAGGAGGGTCCATATGGAAGGCTATTGTCTCAAATGCCGCGAGCGCCGCGAGATGCAGAACGCCGAGGCCATCACGATGAAGAACGGGAAGCCCGCGACGCAGGGCGCCTGCCCAACGTGTGGCACCAAGATCTTCAAGATCGGTAAGGCAACCTAGCCGGCCGATTGCGATCCAGGCGCGTAAGGCGGGGAGGGACGAGAAGGAAAGCGGCCCTCCCCGTTTTGGCGCCCGGGCCGTTGGCCGTTGGCTGTTGGCTGTTGGCCCATCACACATCAGAGCCACGGCCCCTCAGGTCGCCGCCGAGCAGCTCGATGATCGCCTGCTGGAGGTGGCCATTGGTGGCGACACAGGAATCGCTGGGTTCCGGTTCGCCGTCCCAGCCGGTGATCGTCCCGCCAGCTTCGCGGATCACGGGCACGAGGGCGGCGATGTCCCAGTGGTTCATCACCGGGTCGAGCATCACGTCCGCCCGGCCGGCGGCGACCATGAGGTAGCCGTAGCAGTCGCCCCATGCCCGGGAGAGCCCCGCCCCGGCGCAGATTGCATCGAACCCTTCGGGAGCGCGCTCGCGCAATCGCGCGTAGCTCGTCGTCGAGACGGTCGCAGCGGCGAGGCCGGTCACGTTCGAGACGTGGGCAGGACGGCCGTTGAGCTCGGCGCCGAGGCCTTCGGCCGCCGAGATCGTCTCCCCGGCCGCGTGACAGGCGATCACGCCCACGACTGGCCGCCCGTCACGCTCGAGGGCGATGAGCGTGCCCCAGAGGGGGACGTGGTGGATGAACGACTTCGTGCCATCGATCGGGTCCAGCACCCAGCGGTAGCGGCCGTCGCCGGGCTTCTCCGGGTACTCCTCCCCCAGGATGCCGTGCCCTGGGCATTCGCGTTCGAGAAAGCGCCGCACCGCCTCTTCGGCGCCGCGGTCGGCGATCGTGACTGGCGTCCCGTCCGCCTTCGTTTCGACGCCGATGTCACCCCG
>JBJXGC010000262.1:0-27991 GCA_046154545.1 Dehalococcoidia bacterium
GGTGCCCTCGTAGAGGGCCTTGCCGACGACGACCCCCTCGCAGCCGGAGTGGGCCAGCACTTCGAGGTCGTCGTACGACCCTACGCCACCGGACGCAATAACGGGAATAGTCAGCGCCGCGACCAGATCGCGGTAGAGGCCGAGGTTGGGGCCGACGAGCGCGCCATCCCTGGCGATGTCGGTGACCATGACCCGTGCCACGCCGGCGGCGGCCATCGTCCGGGCAAGGTCGAGGACCCGGATCCCGCTGCCCTCAAGCCAGCCGTTGGTCATGACCTCGCCGTCGCGGCAGTCGATCGAGACGGCGATGTGGCCAGCGAACGCCTGGACCGCCTCGCGGACGAAGCCGGGGTCGGCGACGGCGGCGCTCCCGAGCTGGACTCGGTCGGCGCCCGATTCGACCCACATCCGGACCGTGTCCAGGTCCCGGATCCCGCCCGCGACCTCCACCGGGATGTCAACGGCCCGGCAGATCGCGAGCATGAGGTCGCGGTTCACCGGCCGCTTCTCCCGGGCGCCATCGAGATCGACGACATGGAGCCGGCTGGCGCCCAGCGACTGCCAGTGGCGAGCCATCGCGACCGGCTCGCCGTAGACGGTCTCGTTGCCGTAGTCGCCCTGGAAGAGCCGGACGCACTGGCCGCCGCGGATGTCGATCGCCGGGATGACTTCGAAGTTCCGAGTGCCGAGTGCCGGGTTCCGAGTACCAGCGCCGAGAGGTGAGGCGTCCTGGGCCATGGCTAGCGCGAGCCCGCGACCGCGGGTTCAGCCGCGGGCATGCCGGCCCGCGCCCAGCGGATGAAGTTGCGATAGATAAGGAGGCCGTGATCGCTGCTCTTCTCCGGGTGGAACTGGGTGGCGATGACATTGTCCCGCGCGACGACGCTCGGGAAAGTCACACCGTACTCCGTCATCCCGAGTGCGACGGAAGGGTCGAGCGGCACCGGGTAGAAGCTATGGACGAAGTAGAAGGCGCTGCCCGAGGGGATGTCCTCCGTGATGGGATGGTCGCGGGTCCAATCGACCGTATTCCAGCCCATGTGTGGGACCTTCCGCCCCTCGCCCGTGGCGAAGTGGCGGATGTTGCCGCCGAAAACGCCGAGGCACTCCTGGCCGCCACCCTCGTCTGAGTGGTCGAAGAGCGCCTGGAGGCCCATGCAGACGCCCAAGAAGGGCCGGCCTCCGGCGATGTACTCTTTCAGGGGCTCGACGAGGCCCCGCTCGCGCAGCTTGAGCATCGTGTCGGCGGCGGCGCCGACACCGGGCAGGACGACCGCCCGCGCCCGGTCGATGTCGGCCGGGTCGGCCGAGACGAGGGGCGCCGAATCGACCCGTTCGATCGCCCGCGCGACGCTGCGGAGGTTACCGGCGTCATAGTCAACGACAACGATGGGGCCCATGGTCAGAGTGTAGCAGGGGCGGCACAGCTGAGTCGTGACGAAGCCGCCGGACTACCGGTCCGGTTCAGACATCCACTCGGCGATGGTGGAGAGCCAAACCCGCACCCTGAGGGCGATCTGGCCATCATCCTCCACGGCCAGCGGGCGGCAGCCGTATGCGCATGCCCAAGGACCGGGTCGGATGCATCGACCGCCGGTTCGACCGTGAACTCATCCCGCAATTCACCCGCCGTAAACCGGACGACGCCCGCACCGCCCGCGGGGTAGCCGTCTTGAACCTGCTCCCACGAACAGCGGCTTTCGCGGTACATCGAAAGGTACGCCTCTCTCGTCACGACCCGCAGCTTGAAAAACGTGGGGTGCGGGCGGCCTGTTCGCGTCACGAGGCCTCCTCGAAGGATACGCCGAAACACCCCCTCCGCACCGGGGATTTCAGGCTCGGGCGACAATCCGATCGATCGCGGCATGCAAGTCGAGCGTTGGCCAGGCAACAATGGCGCCTGTGGGGGCGTCCCATGCAACGGCCTCGAAGTAGGGCCGTCCAGGCGCCTTTTCAACCGTCACCGTGCCGCGAGGAAGGTCGAGCACGATTCCAAACGTACCGTCGGGCCCAAGCGCCAGGTCCGCCAGCGCATCAACGTCTGGCACTGCCCGGGCGAGTGCTTCCAAAAAGGCGGCCACCATGCGCAGGTCGGCCGGCGTCAGCCGATCGAATCCGTGCTCCGTCGCCGCGAGATCCGCGTCCCACATCTTTGCTTTGAGACCGCGAAAGGATGTCTCCCACGGGGGTGTCATGCGTGCCGTAGACGTGGCCATGCCCTCAGTATCGCACGACCGGAGCTCCGCAAGTTACCGGCGTCGCCGTACTCGACGGCAGCGACGGGGCCCGACACTCCAGCAAGCACACGCCGTTCACATCGCTTCCGAGCGCGGCCGGGAGGCCGCTCAACAAACACACACCGCGGCCGCACGCAGGACCCCGAGCGCTGGTCGCCGACATCGCAAGGTGCCAGTTCAGCAGCCGTAGTGGGAGGAGCCCGCAAGCCGGAGGATAGGGGTCCCTCGCTGTAAACTTCGACGCTATGACCACGCCCGTCCTCACCGACCAGTACGCCGCCCGCCTCCGCTCGGAGGAGCTGCGGAGCCAGATCAACTACCACAATCACCGCTACTACACGCTTGACGACCCCGAGGTCTCCGACGCGGAGTACGACGAGCTGATGAACGAGCTGCGGGCGATCGAGGCGGCCTTTCCGGAGCTGATCACACCCGATTCACCGACGCAGCGCGTGGGCGCAGCCCCTGCGGCCACCTTCGATGTCGTCGAGCACCGGCTGCCGATGCTCAGCCTGGGGAATAGTTTCGCGCCCGAAGACCTCGCCGCCTGGTACCGGCGCGCGACCGAGCGGGCCGGCGTCGAAGCCTTCCGGCTCGTCTCCGAGCCGAAGATAGATGGTCTGGCCATGGCCCTGGTATATGAGAACGGCCGCTTCGTCCAGGGGGCCACCCGCGGCGACGGCCGGCATGGCGAGAACGTCACCGCTAACCTCGCGACCATCCCTTCGATCCCCGCGAAACTGGCGGCACCCTTCCCGGAACGCTTCGAGGTACGCGGCGAGGTCTATATGTCGAAGTCCGGCTTCGAGCGGATGAACGCAGCCATCGGCGAGCACAACCTCGAACGGGAGCGGGAGGGGCGCAAGCCTGTGGCGCTTTATGCGAATCCGCGCAACGCCGCGGCCGGGTCCGTCCGGCAGAAGGACGCAACAGTCACCGCCGGCCGGCCGCTGGGGATGTTCGTCTACCAGCTCGGCTGGGTCGAAGGGGGGACGCGCCCCCCCAGCCATCATGAGACGTTGCAGTGGCTGGCGGCGATGGGCCTTCCGGTGAACCCGGAGGCGCGGGTGCACGAGACGCTCGCCGAAGCTGAGGGACGGATCAGCTGGTGGGGGCAGCAGCGCGAGCGGCTCGACTACGACATCGATGGAGTTGTCCTGAAAGTTGACGACGCCACCGCCTGGGAGCCGCTTGGCGTGGTAGGGCGCGAACCCCGCTGGGCGACGGCCTTCAAGTTCCCGCCGCAACAGCGCACGACCAAACTCAACCGGATCGAGGTGAACGTCGGACGGACGGGCGTGCTCACGCCCTTCGCCGTCCTCGAGCCGGTCGTCGTCGGCGGCGCCACCGTGAGTCTGGCGACCCTGCACAACGAGGGCGACATCCGCCGCAAGGACATCCGCGAGGGCGATACCGTCATCGTCCAACGGGCGGGCGAGGTGATCCCCCAGGTGGTCGCCCCGGTGATCAGCCTGCGCACGGGCGCGGAGCGCGAGTTCGCGATGCCGGGCCAGTGCCCATCGTGCGGGACCCCTGTCAGCCAGGACCCCTCCGAGGCGGCGGTCTACTGCCCGAACAGCGAATGCCCCACCCAGCGCGCGCGGCTGATCGAGCACTTCTGCGGGCGGGCGTCCATGGATATCGAGGGCCTGGGGGAGCGGACAGCCTGGGCGCTCTACGGCGCCGGCCTGGTGCGCGACCCGGCCGATATCTACGCGCTGACGGCTGAACGGCTGGGTCAACTCGCGGACTTCACGACGAAGGCAGGCCAGCTCAGCAAGACCGGCGAAAACCTGCTGGCCGGTATCGCGAAGAGTAAGGCACGGCCGCTCTCCAACGTCCTCTTCGCCCTGGGGATCCGTCACGTTGGCTTCGAGACGGCGCGTCTGCTTGCGGCCCACTTCGGCAGCCTCAGCGCGCTCCTGGAGGCGTCCGCCGAGGATCTGCAAGAGGTGGAGGGGATCGGCCCCGTGGTCGCCCAGAGCATCGCCGCCTGGGCCGCCCGGGAAGGAAATCGCGCCCTGGTAGAGCGGCTGCGGGCACACGGCGTCGATCCGCGCCAGGAGGTTGCCAAGGTGGCTGAGGGGCCGCTGACAGGGCTCACGTTGCTGGTGACGGGGACGCTCGAATCGATGTCGCGCGAAAAGGCCGAAGACCGCATCCGCGAGCTGGGCGGGAAGGTCGGCAGCGCTGTGTCGAAGAACACGACCGCCCTCGTGGTGGGCGCGGGCGGCGGGTCGAAGCGGAAGAAGGCCGAAGCGCTGGGTGTGCGGACGATCGACGAGGCCACCTTCCTGCGTCTCCTGGAGGATGGGGCCGGTGCCCTCACAGATTCGGAGGTAGCGCCAGCGGATTCGTGATTACCGCTTAAGAAACGTCATGGGGCTTTATTGAAGCGTTAAAAGAGGCCGGGTGCACAGCCGCCTCCACGTGGGCTATACTAAGGCAGACCGGCTGCGGGCTGGTCGTCGCCCAGCCCTCCGCGCGGACATCTTTTGAGCATCTTACGGCCGCTTTCCGGCATCTTCGGGTTCCTCTCCCACGACATCGCTATCGACCTGGGCACAGCAAACACGCTCGTTATGGTGCGCGGCCGGGGCATCGTGATCGACGAGCCATCGGTCGTCGCGATCGACCGCGTCTCGAAGAAGATCCTCGCCATCGGCGCTGAAGCGAAGCGCATGGTCGGCAGGACGCCGGCCAATATCGTGGCCGTACGGCCACTTCGGGACGGCGTCATTTCGGACTTCGAAGTCACGGAAAAGATGCTGAGCTACTTCATCCGCTCCGTGCACGATCGCTCATTCCTGGCCCAGCCGCGGGTCGTCGTCGGCATCCCGAGCGGCGTCACCGAGGTCGAGAAGCGCGCCGTCCACGACGCAGCCCTGAACGCCGGGGCCCGCGCCTGCTACCTCATTGAAGAACCGATGGCGGCAGCGATCGGCGCCGGCCTCCCGGTGATCGAGGCGGCCGGCTGCATGATCGTGGACATCGGCGGTGGGACCACCGAAGTCGCAGTCATCTCCCTCGGCGGGATGGTCGTGAGTACGTCCATCCGGGTGGCGGGCGATGAGATGGACCAGGACATCATCGCCTACGCGCGCCAGGTCCATAACCTCCTCATTGGCGAGCGCACGGCTGAAGAGATCAAGAAGATGGCCGGCTCGGCCGCGCCGCTCGAACCGGAAGAGATGGTCGATCTCCGCGGGCGGGACCTGGCCACGGGCCTCCCCAAGGCCGTACAGGTGAGCACCGTCGAGATCCGGGACGCACTCGCGGGCTCCATCAGCGCGATCGTCGAGGCTGTCCGCTCCACCATCGAAGTCACCCCACCGGAGCTGGTGAGCGACCTGATGGCCCACGGCATCGCCCTCGCCGGCGGCGGCGCGCTCTTGCGCGGACTCGATCGCAGGCTCAGCCAGGAGACCCGGTTCCCGGTCTACGTTTCCGAAGACCCTCTCCTTTGCGTCGTCCGCGGCGCCGGCGAAGTGCTGGAGGAACAGGCATTGTTAAGCAAAGTGCAAAGCCAGTTGGCATCCCGTAGACGCGGGCGCTAGCATCGATCCACCCCCCGGTGAGGCCTATGCTCATCTTCTCACGGTACTCGTGGTGGGTCGCAGCCATGATCGGGTTTGCGCTTTTCCTGGCCGTGGCAAGCCAGACCGGCCTGCTGAACCCGTTCCAGGGGGCGTTTCTGACCGTCACGTCCCCCTTCGAACGCCTGCTCACGGGCATCTTCCGGCCCATCGCGGGCGTCCTATCTGACGCCGGCGACCTCGGCACGCTGCGCAACGAAAACGAGAAGCTCCGCCTCCAGAACGCAGCGCTCACGAACGAGAACGTCCAACTGCGTGAAGACACCGCACGGATCAAGGAGCTTGAGGCGGCCTTGGGCTTCACCCAGGCGAACACCAGCCTGGCGAAGCTGGCGGCCAACGTGGTGCATCGCGACTCCTCACCATTCACCGATGTCATCCTCATCGACGCCGGGTCGGGCAGCGGTGTCAAGGCCGGGATGGTGGTGCTCTCGGCCCAGGGGACGCTCCTCGGCAGCGTCACGAAGGTCACCTCCGGCCAGGCCTTCGTGCGGCTGGTGACCGACACGAAGAGCAAGGTTGCCGCCGAAACCGTAGAAGGGAAAGCGAGCGGTATCGTCACCGGGACGCCCGGCAGGGGGCTCGCCTTCGACCTCGCCCAGGCCGACATCCAGGTGGGCGACGTCGTGGCGACCTCGGCCCTGACCGGACGCTACCCGGCCGGCATTACCATCGGAAAGGTCGTGGACGTGCAGGGCAGCCCGCAGGACCTCTTCCGCACGGTGAAGCTCGAACCCACCGTCCGCGTATCGACCGTGCGGACGGTCCTGGTGCTCACCGGGTTCACGCCGACCGATGTCAGGACGACCTCACCGTGAGAGCAGCGGCAGGGGCAGTCACGGTCCTCCTCGCCGCCCTGGTGCAGGTCACCGTCGTCCCACTCTTCCCGCTGGGCGGGGCCGTCGCCGACGCGGCCCTGCTGACGCTGGCCGGGGTGGCGCTCTTCATGGGCCCGCACGCGGCCATGATCGCGCTGCCGGCACTCTGCCTCTTTCTCGGGTTCGCCAGCGACCGCTCCCCGGGCTTGCTCCTGATCGCTTATCTGCCGTTGCTCCCGCTGGCGGGGGCCGTCGAAGAGGCCCGTCTCCCGGCGAACCGCTTCGTCCGCCTGTTGCTGGCGGTGGTTGTGGCCGGGGTCTGGGCGCGGGTCGTCCTCTCCGGGTCTGCCTTCGTCCAGGGCGCCGCGTTCGCCCCAGGACCGCTCCTCACGGACGTGGTCATCCCCGGGCTCGTGCTCGACGCGATCCTGCTTTCGCTTCTCTACCTCCCGCCGCGGCTCGCCGGCTGGAGCCCTGAATCACTGACGCTACGGCGAATGGGGCGATACTGATGTCGATGATCGATGACAACTGGCATGGGCCGAAGACCCCTTCCCGGAACCGGCCCCACGGCAACCTCGGAGCGCTCCGGCTCGCGGTGCTCGCCCTCTTCGCTATCCTGGCGGCCCAGCTCTTCCGGATGCAGATCGTCGATGGCGCGAGCTACGCTCAGCGCTCGCGGGAGAACCACATCACCGCCCAGACGACGCTCGCCCCGCGCGGGCTGATCTACGACCGCAACGGTGAGCCCCTCGTCGCAAACGAGAGTGACTTCATCGCCACCATCGTCCCCGAACTTCTGCCGGACTCCACCGCCGTCCGATACGAGATGTTCCTCACCCTTGAACGCATCACCGGCAAACCTGCGCTCGAAATACACGACCAGGTGAACAGCGCGATAGATCGGAAACAGGCATATATCGAGATAGCCGTGCAGAAATATTTGACGAAAGAGCAGGCGCTCATTCTCGCGGAATCGGCGACCGATATGCCCGGCGTCCAACTCACCATCCGGCCTGGCCGGAGATACACGGCGGGGCCCGCCTTCAGCCACATCCTCGGCTATACCGGGCTGATCTACCAGGAAGAGTACGCCTCGCTGCAGGACGAGGGCTACGGCTTCGACGACACTATCGGGAAGACCGGCGTTGAAGCCTGGTACGAAAAGTACCTCCGCGGCAAGCCTGGGGTGACCGCGGCCGAACAGGACGCCCAGGGGCGCCTCGTGCAGTCGTTCGAATCCACCGACCCGGTCCCTGGCAACAGTGTGAAACTGGCGATCGACGCGGGCCTCCAGACCCGCGTCGCAGAGCTGTTGCAAGACGCCCTGCCCGCGAACGACGAGAAGAACGGTGACGCGCACATCGCGGCGGCCGTCGTAATGAGCCCAAGGACCGGCGAGGTCTACGCCCTCGTCTCCGTACCGGATTACGACAACAACCTCTTCAGCCAGCCGGAGAAGTATGAAGCGGCGATCAACCAGATCGCCGGCGATCTGGAGTTCTACCCCCTGCTCAGCAAGGCACTCTCACCCGCCGCGCCGGGATCGACGTTCAAACTCATCACGGCTGCTGCAGCCCTCCAGGTTGAACGGATCAAGCCAACCACGACGATCAACGTGACGACCCTCCGCCGCGAAGTCAAGCTCGAAACGGGGGAGCTCTATCCGCTGGTTGACTGGCGCGTACACGGCGTAGTCGACCTGTACTCGGCCATCGCCTGGTCGTCAAACCAGTACTTCTTCCAGGCCTCCTGCGGCATTCTCGGTGAGTCACGGGGCCTCGATAGGGACTTCGACGATTCGGCCACGATCCTTGCCTACTACGCCCGCCAGTTCGGCCTCGGCGCGGTGACCGGCATCGACATCGGCGGCGAGGAGCCGGGCCGCGTCCCCGACCCCGCCTGGAAGAAGCGGGTCCACGCAGACGACCCACCCGGCGACCAGGCCTGGTACTACGGCGATACCTGCAACATGGGCATCGGCCAGGGCGACATCACCGCGACGCCCCTCCAGATCGCGCGGATGACGGCGGCCGTGGCGAACGGGGGCAAGCTCCTCACGCCGCATGTGGCTACGGCCATCGTTTCGCCCGACGGTAAGGTCGTCCGCACGATCGAGCCGGAGTGGAAGCAGGTGCCGGTGGACGAGCGCTACCTCGCCGACATCCGCCGGGGCATGCATGAATCTGTGGGCTACGGCGCGGGCGAACTCGCCGCCAGCTCGGGGATGGACGTCGCCGGGAAGACGGGCACCGCCGAATTCACCGACTACAAGACCGGGAGGACCTACGAGCACGCCTGGTTCACCGGCTTCGCACCGTTCAACGACCCCGAAGTCGTGGTCACCGTCTACTTCGACCGGGGCGTGGGCGGGCAGAAAGCCGCACCCGTCGCCCGCGAGATCATCCGCTACTTCAACGAGAACGTGAAACGCTGATGGCGACATTAACGTACGGCAGCAGCAGGCGCAGTGGCACCCTCTTCCGCGGCTGGGACCGGTTCGACTACGTCATGATCCTGGCGGCGATGATGCTGGTCGTCTTCGGACTGTTGCTGATCTACAGTGGTTCCGCCCAGACGACAGATGCGCCGTTGAGCAGCTTCGCGAACCCGGTCACGAAACAGATCATTTTCGCGATCATCGGACTGGGTGTCATGCTCGCGTTCTCAAAGCTGGATTATCACTACCTGACCCACTATTCGTGGGCGCTGTATATTCTCTCGATCGTCGCACTGATCGCGGTCCTTGTCATGGGCGCCTCAGCCTACGGTTCGACGCGCTGGTTCAACCTCGGACCGATCCAGGTGCAGCCGTCCGAGTTCGCGAAGCTTTCGACGATCCTGCTCCTCGCCCGCTACTTCAGCGAGCATGGCGGTGACGCGCGCGAGGTGAAGGCGCTATTCGTTTCGCTCATCATCGTGCTCCCGGCGGCCCTGCTCGTCTTCATCCAGCCCGACCTCGGGACGGCGATCGTGTTCGGCTGCATCTGGCTGGGGATCGTCCTGGTGGCGGGCGTGAGCCGCCGCCATCTCCTGGTGATGGGCGCCATCGGCCTCGCCATCCTGCCCTTCGTCTGGACCTTCGCCGTCGCCGACTACCAGGTCGAACGGATTGGCATCGTCATCGACCCGCAGCGAGACCCGCTCGACGCCGGGTACAACAACATCCAGTCGGAGATCGCCGTCGGTTCAGGGCAGTGGTTTGGCAAAGGGTTCACGAACGGCGAACAGACCCAGCTGCGCTACCTGAAGATCCCGACGAAGGACTTCATCTTCAGCGTGCTTGGCGAAGAATTCGGCTTCACCGGGGCACTCGCCCTGTTCAGCCTGTTCATCCTCCTCTTATGGCGCGGGATCAGGGCGGCCCAGATCGCCGGGGACGTCGCGGGACAGCTCGTGGCCGTGGGCATCGTCGTCCTCATCCTGATGCAGACCTTCATCAACGTCGCCGTCAACGTCAGCCTCTTCCCCGTGACCGGGATCCCACTACCCCTGGTAAGCCAGGGCGGCAGTTCGCTGGTCAGCATCCTGATGTCGCTCGGCATCCTCCAGAGCATCATCATGCGGCACCGGTCCTACCGGCAGACCTGACGCGGGGGTTCCCGCCTACCCGCCGTCATCGGGCGAGCCAGACGCACCCGGGCTGCGGCCCAACGACGCCACGAGGGCTTCCTTCACGGTGGCGACAGGCACGAGTTCGATGCCCGGGGTGAGCGGCGCGGCCGCGCTGGTGATGCAGCGGCGGAAGCCCAGCCGGGCGAGTTCCGCGAGCCTCCGGCCTGCGTTTGGCACCGGCCGGATGGAGCCGGAGAGCGCCACCTCGCCGAGGAACGCCGTGTCCCGGGGCAGGGGCCGGTCGCGAATGGCCGAGCCAAGGGCGCAGAGCACGGCGAGGTCGGCGCCAGGGTCCTTCAAGCGCAGGCCCGCCGAGACCGTGGCGACCACGTCGAGATTGGCGGCGTTGAGGTTGCCGCGCCGGGCCAGCACCGCCAGGAGCAGGTGCAGCCGCGAGGCCTCCAGCCCCGAGGCGATCCGGCGGGGCGTCGCGAGATAGGACGGGACGGCGAGCGCCTGGATCTCCACCGCCAGCGGCCGGGACCCCTCGATCACGGCCGTCACGGCGCAGCCGGAAGCCGAGCCGTCCGACCCTTCGAGGAAGGCGGCGCTCGGGTTGTCGATGCTTCGGAGTCCTTCGCCGGTCATCTCGAAGACCCCAACCTCGTCGGTCGCGCCGAAGCGGTTCTTGACGGCGCGGAGGACCCGCAGGGTGCCGCTCTCTGCCCCCTCGAAGTAGAGGACGGCATCGACGAGGTGTTCGAGGAGGCGCGGACCGGCGATCTCCCCGGCCTTCGTCACGTGCCCTGTGACCAGGGTGGCGATGTCGTTCGACTTCGCCCAGGTGACGAGGCGAGTGCCCGATTCGGAGAGCTGGGCGGGGCCACCGCTGCGCGTATCGAGGCCGGCGATGTACATCGCCTGGATGGAGTCGACGATGACCACCCGCGCGTTCGCGGCGAGGGCGGCGTTGAGCGCGATATCGAGGTCCGTCTCGGGGACGAGCGTGACCTCCGCCTCGCCGAGCCCGAGCCGCGTGGCCCGCAGGCGCACCTGGCGGGGCGACTCCTCGCCGCAGACGTAGGCGACGGGGAGCCCTCTACCGGCCAGCAGGGCGGCCGCCTGGAGCATCAGCGTCGACTTCCCGATGCCCGGCTCGCCGCCGACCAGGACGAGCGACCCGGGGACAATGCCGCCGCCCAGCACGCGGTCGAACTCCTCGATGCCGGTCGTCAGCCGCTGGCCGGGGTCGTCTGGCACGTCGGCGAGACGCAGGGTGCGCCCTTCGGGCGCATGGCGGCGGGCCGCGGCGACAGCGGGGCCGCCGCGGCCAGGGTCGGCGGCGAGCTCGACCGTGTTCCACTCTTTGCACTGGAGGCAGCGCCCGGCAAAGGCCGGCGACTCCCAGCCGCAGGCGGAACAGCGGTAGGTGGTGCGGGTTCGGACCACGATCAGGCCACCTTCCGCGCGACCCAAACCTCTTCGCTGGGCCAGCGGCGGGCCCAGTCGCCAGTGACGAACTTCCAGCTCGACGCTGCTCGCGGACCGGCCTGTAACTCGTGGAGCGCCTCGACCGTAAACCCGGTAGAGCGCAGGAGCCGCAACATCTCCCCGTGAGTGAGATGAAATTCGACAGACGACCCATCCGGCCACGCGAACCGGTGCATCCCGAAGTAATCCCGTTTCAGGGTAGTCCCGGCGGGGACATCGTCTTCGTCCTCCGCGAACAGCATGAGGAAGGCGTGGTTCTTGAGGAACACGAGCCGGCCACCCGGCCGCAACAGGCGCGCGGCTTCAGGTATCCAACGGTAGGGGTCGCACCAGATGCTCGCTCCGTACTCCGAGATGGCGAAGTCGAAGCTGCCGTCGGGAAATGGTGTGGTCTCGGCGGTGCCGTGGACAAGCGGGAAGGGAAGGGCGAATTCGCGCTGGAAGACGGATGCGCTCGCGAGCTGGACGCGCGAGTTATCGATACCAACCGGACGCGCGCCGGCGCGTGCCAACCAGGCCGAGACGTAGGCCGTGCCACAACCGAGTTCGATGGCGTCGAGCCCCGCAACGTCGTCCAGCAGGCCAAGCTCCGAGTCCGGGATGCCCCAGAGCCCCCAGGTTGGTTCGCCGGACCAGGCGCGCCGGCCGGGCGCGACCATGTGTTCGGCATGGCCATCCCAGAAGGCACGGTTGCGGAGCACGTGCTCCGTGGTTGCAGGCTCGTTCATCCCGCAAGTGGACGCGAGTGCGGCCGCGCCGTCAATTGCCCGCCGGGCCCGTCAGTTCGCCTCGGTCGCCTTCTCGAGGAAGGGCCGGACGCTCGCCGCCAGGGCCCGGTGCTCCGGCTTCTGGAGACGTGGGTCGCGGGCGAGGACCTCTTCGGCAAGGCCACGGGCCCGGAGGAGGAGGTCCCGGTCCGTGAGCCGGGCGACGCGTAACATCGTGTTCGACCCGCTCTGGATGGTGCCCCAGGCTTCGCCCTCGCCGCGCATGAGGAGGTCTACTTCGGCGAGCTTGAAGCCGTCGGTCGTCTCGACCATCGCCTCCAACCGCTCGCGAGCCTCGGGGCCGGGCTCCTCCTCGGTGCTGAAGAGCATGCAGTAGCTCTGGACTGAAGACCTGCCCACGCGGCCACGGAACTGGTGGAGCTGGCTCAGCCCGAAGCGCTCAGCACCTTCGATAACGATAATGGTCGCGTTGGGCACGTCGATCCCGACTTCGATCACGCTGGTCGAAACGAGCACATCGGCCTCGCGGGCGGCGAAGCGGGACATCACCTCGTCTTTCTGGCGCCCGGGCATGCGGCCGTGGAGGAGGTCGAGCCGGTAGTTTCGGAGGGGTCCCGTCCGCAGCCGCTCGTACTCCTCTTCGGCCGAACGCAGGTCCAGCGTGTCCGATTCTTCGACGAGCGGACAGATAACGAAGGCCTGCTCACCGGCATCCAGGTGCTCGCGGATGAACGTGTAGGCGTCCTCGCGCTCGTGAGGGGCGACCCAGACCGTATTGACCGGCTTCCTGCCCGGCGGCATTTCGTCGATCGTCGATACCTCGAGGTCGCCATAGACCGTCAGGGCGAGCGTCCGCGGGATCGGCGTCGCGGTCATCACGAGGAGATGCGGGTTCATCCCCTTCTGCCGGATCTTCAGGCGCTGGGCGACGCCGAAGCGGTGCTGCTCGTCGATGACGGCGAGGCCGAGCCGCGGGAGGACGACATCGTCCTCAAGCAGCGCGTGCGTGCCGATGACGACGTCCGCGCCGTCGTGAGCCGCGTCAGCCCGGACCTGCTGCTTCTGGCCCGCGGTGAGCGAGCCGGTGAGGAGGAGCATGCGCAGTGGCCGGCCCAACCAGCCCGGGGCAAAGACCCCGTCGAGCGCGCTGATCTCGCCGGAGCCGCCGAGCAACTTCACGAATGAGCGGTAGTGCTGCTCGGCCAGGATTTCGGTCGGGGCCATAATGACCGCCTGGAAGCCGGAACGTACGGCCGCCATCATGGCCGCGAAGGCCACGACCGTCTTCCCGCTGCCGACATCGCCCTGGAGCAACCGCAGCATCGGCACGGGGCCGCGGATGTCACGGAGGATATCGTCCATCACCTCGTCCTGGGCGCCGGTGAGCGGGAACGGCAGGGCCGCCTTGAACGGCTCGAAGGCCGGCCCCAGCGAGAGCGCCGGGGCGTCGGCGCCCTGTTGCCACTCCGCCCGGCGCATGAGGACGGCGCACTGGATGGCGAGGAATTCGCCCACGGCGAGCCGCTGCCGCGCCGCTTCAGCCTGGGCTGCCGACTCCGGGTAGTGGAGGGCGCGGATGGCATCGACCGCAGGCGAAACCTGGTCGCGATCACGGATCCAGGCCGGGATCGGGTCGGGGACGAGGGCGGCGAGCTGGTCGACCGCGGCCTTCACGGCCCGGCGTAGCGTCCCCTGGGCGAGGCCCTGGGTCGCGGGGTAGACCGGCACCAGGCGGCCGCCGGCGCCGGCCTCGGCGTCGTAGGGCTCGACCTCCGGGTTCTCCATTTGAAGCCGGTTCCGGTAGAGCCGCACCTTCCCGGCAAGGACGACGGTTGTGCCTTCCTCAAGCTGGCGGGCGATGTAGGGCTTGTTGAACCAGACCGCCCGGATCGTGCCCGTGCGGTCCTGGAGGACGGCCTCGGCGCCCTTCACCCGCCGCCCGTAGCGCATTTCGCGGACGCTGAAGACTTCGGCCACGACAGACTGGACCTCGGCGCCGGGCTGCAGGTCGCGGATGGTGCGCATGTCGGTGAAGTCGTTGAAGCGGCGGGGGAACAGGTAGACGGCGTCGCCGGCGTTGTGGACGCCGAGCTTCTCGAAGCGGGCCTCACCCGCCTTCCCGATCCCCGGCAGGCGGGAGACGGGCATGTCGAGCCTGAGGGCCGTTGGGGCGGGCGCCGGCCGGCGCTCAGCTGCCGGCGGACGCTCGGCCGGAGGCCCTGGAGGGCGGCGCCCCTTCACCGGAGCGTCCCGCCGGGCGACCCAGCGGGTAATCGGGACGACACCGGCCTCTTCGCGGCGGAGCGCCTCGATCGTCTCCCGCAGCCAGGGCTGCCGCTGTTCCACGCTGAGCGCCCGATAGCCGCCAACGGGAAGCCCGTGGACGCGCTCGCGCAGCGCCCCGCCCACGGTGAGGAGGCCGTCCTCCTCCATCTGGATGAACATCCGGTCGAGGCCGCCGACAACCGCCTGGTTGGTGGCGCCGCGCTGCAGCTCCAGTTCGAACACGCGGCGGAGACGGGCCGCTTCCGGCAGGGCTACGCGCGTCGTCATGCGCGTTTCACCGTACACACACCGAGCAACCCTGGGCCAGCGTGTGCGCCGACCACGGGCCCAAGCCGTCCCAACATGATCTCCACGCCGGGGAGCAGCGGGCGGATGCGGTCCGCGAGCGCCTGGGCACCCGCGTCATCACCCGCCGACGCGACGAAGAGCCGCGCGATCGTGGGGTCGGCCGTGGCGAGTTCGACCAGGCGATCGAGCGCCCGGGCACGGGTGCGGACGCGCTCGAGGGGGCCGATCTCCCCATCCCGTACCTCGATGATGGGCTTGATGCTGAGGATCGACCCGAGGAGCGACTGGGCCCGGCCGATTCGCCCGCCGCGCCTCAGGAACTCGAGCGTATCGACGGCGGCAATCACGTGGTGACGCGGGATCGCGGCGCGGGCCGCCGCCGCAACGCCGTCGAGCGCGACACCGGCCTCAGCGGCCTCGACGGCTGCGAGGACGACACCGGCCAGGCCCATGCTCACATTCTCCGAATCGACCAGCTCGACCCTGCCCGGCGCGGACAGCGCTTCCGCCGCCAGCCGGGCGGAGTTCAAGGTCCCCGACAGCCGGGACGAGATGTGGATGGAGACGATGTCGTGCCCCGCGGCCAGGAGTGGCTCATACACGGCCCGGAACGCGCTCACGGACGGCTGGCTGGTCTTCGGCAACCCGGGGCTGGAACGCATCCGGGCGTAGAAGGTATCAGCGTCAATCGTGACGCCGTCGAGAAACGATTCGTCCCCGAACGAGACGGTCAGGGGGACGACAGTGACCCCGTGCTTCTCCGCTAGCCCGGGCGGAAGGTCGGCGGTGGAGTCGGTGACGATTCGGACGGACATATGATCAGGCGCCTATACGGCAGAGTATAACTGGAGGCGAGCGGAAGCGTTAGAATGGCCGCAATGGACCAGGTGAAGCTCGCCCCATCGATCCTCACGGCCGACTTCGGGCGGCTCGCCGACGAGGTCCGCGCGGCCGAGGCCGGCGGCGCCGACCTCCTCCACCTGGACATCATGGACGGCCGCTTCGTCCCGAACATCACCTTCGGTCACGCCCTCGTGGAGTCTCTGCGCAAGGTCACGAACCTGCCCTTCGACATCCACCTGATGGTGGTCGAGCCCGAACGCCAGGTCCCGTTTTATGTGGAGTTCGCCGACTGCGTCAACGTCCACATCGAAGTCTCGCCGCACATCAACAGGACGCTCAGCGAGATCCGGCGGCTCGGTGCGAACTGCGGTGTCTGTATCAACCCGGGGACGCCACTCGCGGCCATCGAAGAGTCACTGAGCGAGGTGGACCAGGTCATGGTGATGACCATTAACCCCGGCTGGGGCGGCCAACAGATGCAGCCGCGTCAGCTCGAGAAGGTGACGCGCGTCCGCCAGGCCCTGGACGCGATGGGGAGCACGGCCACGGTCATGATCGACGGCGGCGTGAAGGCCGGAAACATCGCGGCCTGTGTGGCGGCCGGCGCCAACATCCTCGTCTGCGGCAGCTCGGTCTTCAACCCGGAAGCGTCCGTCGCCGAGAGCCTGGCCGCCCTGCGCCGGGCCCTCGCGTAGCCGATCGGACCTTTCGACCCCGGATCCCGACCGTCCGGCCGTGGCGGGCCGGCGCTCCACCCCCGAGACTCTACCGATACCACTGGCTTCGGCCATGGCAGGAGAAACGCGTGGAAGAACTCTTATGGGGGCTGTGGAACGGCATCACCGCCTGGCCGTTGCTGATCATCCACGTCTTCGACGCATGGGAGCAGTACCCGGTCTACAACGTCGGCCGCGACGGCGGCTGGTACCAGTTCGGCTTCCTGCTCGGCGCCGGTTCGCCCTTCCTGGGAATGGCGAACGCGAACAAGGGACGCCGCAGCGGTGGGCGCGGCGAATCCCGCTAACGCGTCCGCGCGGTGAAGCACCCGGGGCGTCAGGCGCGGAAGGTCAGCTCTTGACGAGGGTCCGCAGGCAGCGCGTACAGACGTTCAGCCGACGGTAGGCGCCAGCGATCAACACGCGGTGCTTACCGACATTCGGCTGGAAGGTGCGGCTCTTGTGCACGGCCTTGCGCTCCCAGCGTCCGCCGTGGGTGTGGCGGATGTGGCGGCCGAACTTCAGGGTTTTTAAGCAGACATCGCATGCAGCCATGCGTAAGAGTCCTTTATCTGAGATGATCTCGAACCGACATGGTAGCAGTGACGACGGGTAACGGCCAAACGCTGACGCAGGCGTGCGTGCATTGAGCGCCCGCGCCGCTGATTACGCGCTCGACGGCGCCGCGATACTCGCCCTCTTTGCCGCCGCCGCCGACTCCCTGGCGGCCAATGCGGGCGCCATCGACGCGATCAATGTCTATCCCGTGCCGGACGGTGATACGGGCTCGAACATGGCTGCCACCCTGCGAGAGGCCGTGGAGTCGGCGCAGACAGCCGCCCCGGGGGCGACAGCCGGCGCCATCCTCGCGGCTCTCGCGAAAGGCGCGCTCTACGGCGCCCGTGGCAACTCCGGGGTGATCCTTTCGCAGGCCTTGCGCGGCCTGGCCACCGGCGCCGGCGAAGGCGAAACGTGGGACGGAACGACGTTCGCCCGCTGCCTCGAACGGTCGGCCGAGATGGCCTACGCGGCAGTCAGCAAGCCAGTGGAGGGGACGATGCTGACGGTCCTCCGCGCGGCCGCCCGCGGCGCGGGCGCCACTGCCGGAGCGGCCGGCGCCGCGGCCTCGCCGCCGGCCTCGTTCGAGGGGGCCCTGGAGGCAGCCATCCGGGCGGCGGAGGAAGCGGAACGCCTGACCCCCACGCAGCTCCCGGCCCTCGCCGAAGCGGGCGTCACCGACGCCGGCGGCGAAGGGATCTGCGTCATCCTCCGGGGGCTGATGGCCGGCCTCACGGGCGAACAGCCAGCCCTCGCGGCGGCGCCCGCCCGGCCGTTCGCGGAAATGGCAGGGCACGAGCGCGAGGGCTTCGGCTTCTGCACCGAGTTCGTCATTGAGAGCGGCGAAGAGCCGCTTGACCTCGACCGCGTGCGCACGCTCGTCGAGCGCGGGGATGGCCGCTCGGTCGTCGTCGTCGGAGACGCGGCGGCGGTGCGCGTGCACGTCCACACCGATGACCCTGAGAGCCTGCTCAGCGGCGTAGCCGCCCTCGGCCGGGTGCTTCGCACCAAGGTCGAGGACATGAGCGCCCAGCACGTCCGCTTCGCGGCGACGGGCAGCGGCGCCGGGGTGAAGACGGCGGCCCTCGCCATGAGCCCCGGGCCCGGCTTCGACGCCATCTTCAGCGGCCTGGGCGTAGAGACGATGCGCCTCGATGTCGTCAAACCGGCGGCCGGGGCGATAGCGGCCGCGGCCGACGCCCTGCGGGTGGCCGACGTGATCGTCCTCCCCAACCACGGCAACGTGCTGATGGCCGCCCGCCAGGCCGCGGAGCTGTCCCACTGCACAATCACGGTCGTCCCCAGCACGTCGGTGGCGGAGGGCATCGCGGCCGCGGTCGCCTTCTCCGCGGCCGAAGCGGCCCGAGCGAACGCGGCAAACATGGAACGGGCCATGGAGCCCGTGCACACGGTCGAAGTCACGACTGCCGCGGCGGACCGGACGGCGGACGGCGTTGCGGTGCGCATGGGCGACCCCATCGTCATCGTCGATGGGCGCCTCGTCGCGGCGGCGGCGACCCCGGAAGAGGCCCTGGTCGTGGGGCTTCAAGCGGCGGCGGCGGCCAGCGCCGGGTTGGTCACGGTCTATGCCGGCGAGGGCATCGACCCCGCCCGCCTCGACCTGCTCCGCGATCGGCTCGCAAGCACCTTCCCCGGGGCGGCGGTTGAGTGTATCGAGGCGGGGCAGCCGCTCTACGCCTTCATCGCCGCCGTCGAACCCTGACTTCAAGGCCGCCCGGAGCCGCCGTCACTGGCCGCCCACCGCGCCGGGCGAGGGACTCACTTCGGAAGGCCCGGCCGCGCGCCCTTCGGGCCCGGCGTGCGCGCCTTCCGGGGCGGGGGCCGGCGCATTGTCGCGGCGGAGGGGCACTTCCTTCAGGAGCAAAAGCAGCAGGATGCCGAGGGCGGCAACGACGGTGGCGACCGTGAAGATGTCACGGACGGCGGCGGCGACCGACTCCCGCTGGGCCGCGGTGGCGGCGGCGACGAGTTCCGGTCCGCCGGGCTCCTCCCGGATGCTCGCCGTGACCAGTGCGAACTGCCGCTCGTTCAGGGCGACAGTCGGGTCGTTAAAGATGGCCAGCCGTTCGGGGCCGAGCTGGGCCTTCGCGTCGGCGCTCAGCTCATCCTGGAAGGACGATTCGTACGAATTCGTGAGGATGACAGCGAAGACGGCGATGCCGAAGACGCTCCCCACCTGACGGAAGAACTGATTGGTCGATGAGGCGACGCCGATGTACTCGTGGGAGACGGCGTTCTGCACCGCCAGCGAGAGGGGCGGCATCATCGCCCCGAAGCCGAGGCCAAGGATGACCATGTAGGCGCTGATCTGCCACTGCGCGACCGAGGTGTTGAGCGTGCGCAGAAAGAGCATCGCGACGAGGACGAAGATGCTGCCGACGATCGCCTGGACCTTGTAGTGTCCGGTACGGGACATCATCTGACCGGCGATCACGCTGGCCACGAGCATTCCGAGCGACTGGGGCGTCCCAATGACGCCCGAAGCGGTGGCCGAGGCGCGGAGCGCCGTCTGGACGAAGATCCCGAGGTACTGGAGGGCGCCGAACATCCCCATGCCCATGAGGAGCACCAGCAGGTTCGAAACCAGGAAGACGTTGTTGCGGAACAGGTGCAGCGGGATGATCGGTTCGGGGTGGCGCCGCTCCTGGAGGATGAAGAGGGCGACGCAAGCCGAGGCCCCGGAAAAGAGGCCGATGATCTGGACGGAGCCCCACGCATACTGCTTGCTCCCGGCCCATTCGAGGGCCAGCAAGGCCGCGACCGAGCCGACCGCGAGGAGCACCGCGCCGACGTAGTCGATGCGCGGCCGGCGGGTGGACGGGCGGGAGGGGAGGTTCGCCCAGATCGCCGGGATGGCCACGGCGCAGATCGGGATATTGAGGAAGAAGACCAGGCGCCAGCTCCCGTGGTCGGTCAGGACGCCGCCAAGGGCGGGCCCAAGGATGGCCGCGAGGCTGAACATGCCGGTGAAGAGGCCCATGTACTTGCCCCGTTCGGCCGGCGCGAAGATGTCGCCGAGGGCCGGGAACACGGCGGCCATAATGATGCCGCTGCCGACACCCTGGAGCGCCCGGAGAATGATCAGCTGAAGCATCGACTGGGCGAGACCGCAGAAGACAGAGGCGACAAGGAAGACCGAAATCCCGGCGATGATGAAGATCTTGCGGCCATAGATGTCGGAAAGCTTGCCCACCAGGGGCACCAGCACGGTCGAGGAGAGCATGTAGCTGGTGAACAACCAGGAGAGCAGATGGAAGCCGCCGAGGTCGGCGAGGATGCGTGGCGTCGCCGTGGAGACCACGGTCATATCCAGCGCGCTGATGAACATGGCCATCATCAGGCTGCCGAGGAGCAACCACTTCTGGCGCGGCGTGAGCGTCTCAGAGAGCGGACGCGGCGGCTGAACCTGGGTCATGGACAAACCCTCCAACGTTCACGCTCGCGTCAACGTTCATGGAGCATACGGGATTGTTAGCCCTGTGTGAAATACCGGGCCCCGCGCCTTCGCCCCTAGGGCGGCCGCTGTCTAGGCTGGGATGGTGTTGAAGCGCACCTTCGACGTGGCGGTCGTCCTCCTCGCGGCGCCACCGGCCGCGCTCGTGGCCGGCGCCATGGCCGCCGTCCTCGCCCTCGAACTGCGCGGCAATCCGCTGTTCATCCAGGAGCGGGTGGGCCTGCATGGGAAGCCATTCAAGATGTACAAGCTGCGGACGATGACGGCGGCGCTCGCCGGGCATGAGCCGGCCCACCGGGTGGACGACTTCGAGACGTTCGTCTTCAGCCCGCCTGGCGTGGTCGATCCCCGCGTCACCCGCTTCGGGGCATTCGCCCGCAAGACCTCAATCGACGAGATCCCGAACCTCGTGAATGTCTTCCTCGGCCAGATGTCGCTGGTTGGACCTCGCCCCGAGGTCCCCGAAATCGTGGCCCAGTACCCGCCGGAGTATCATCGGCGGCACGATGTGCTGCCCGGGATAGCGGGGCTGGCACAGGTAGAGGGGCGTTCTGACCTCGCGTATGACGAAATCATGACCTACGATCTGGCCTACGTGGATAACCACTCGCTCGCGGCCGACTTCCGGATCCTCGGGAGGACGGCCCGCATCGTCCTCACCGGAAGCGGTGCCCGATGAAAGCTGGCCGGCCGACGCTGAGCGCGCCCGGACGGTCGCTTCGGCGGCTGCTTCCCGGCGAGCCCCTGGCGACCGCCGCGTCTCTCCTCCTCGACTTCCTCGTCGTTGGGGCGGCCTATGCGGCATCGTTCCTGCTCAGGTTCGATGGGAGCGTCCCTTCCGAGAACATCGACTTCGCCATCCGCGCGGTCCCACTCATTGCACTGACCTACGTGGCCGTAAACCTGATCTTCGGCGTCTATCGCACAATCTGGACGTACGGCAGCCTCGGCGACATCCTCGCCCTCTTCCGCCCCGTCCTCCTGGTGACGCTGCTGACCTTCTTCGCGAACTTCCTCCTCCAGGACCGGCAGATTCCCCAGTCCGTGGTGCTCGTCGCGGGCGCGCTGAGCTTCCCGGGGATGGCCCTGGTGAAGATGCGGACGCGTCTCCTTATCCGCCTCCCCTGGGGCGCCACCGGTTCGCAGCGCCTGCTCATCGTCGGCGCCGGACATACCGGCCAGCTGCTCGCGCGCGAACTCCAGAACACGCCCGACCTGAACTACCAGCCGGTTGGCTACCTCGACGACGACCCCCGCAAGCTCCATTCGCGGATGCACGGGCTGCGTGTCGTCGGCCAGGTAAGCGACCTCGGCGACATCCTGGAGCGCCGCGACATCGACGTCGTGGCGATCGCCATCCCACAGGCGCCGGGCGTCCTCATCCGCGGGATTGTGGCCACCTGCCAGCGGGCGAACGTGCCGGTGCGAATGGTGCCCGGGGTCGATAACTGGGTCCTCGGTGGGGGCGCGCGCGACACCCTGCGCGAGATCACGCTCGACGACCTCCTCGGCCGCGAACCCGTCCAGGTCGACTACACCGCCTGCTCACAGAGCGTGCGAGACCGGGTTGTCCTGGTGACGGGGGCGGCCGGCTCGATTGGCTCCGAGCTCTGCCGCCAGGTGCTCACCTTCAAGCCGCGTGAACTGCACCTCTTCGACAACAACGAAAGCGGCCTCTACGACCTCGGGTTCGAACTCGCCAGCATCTCGCCGGAGACGATCATCCGCCTCTCCGTCGGGAACGTCGTCGAAGCCGAGCCGGTGGAGGACATCTTCCGCCGCGTCCGGCCCGACCTCGTCTACCACGCCGCCGCCCTCAAGCACGTGCCCTTGATGGAGGAGCACCCGGCCGAGGCCTTCCGGACGAACGTGCTCGGCACGCTCAACGTGGCCCGCGCGGCCCGGACCTACCAGACGGGCGTGTTCGTGCTGATCTCGACCGACAAGGCGGTACGCCCGAGCAGCATCATGGGCGCGACCAAGCGGATCGCCGAACTGCTCGTGTTGGCCCTCGCGGAGAAGAGCGAGCACACCCGCTTCGTCGCCGTCCGCTTCGGAAACGTGATGGGCAGCCGCGGCTCCGTCGTCCCCCTCTTCATGTCGCAAATCGAACGCGGCGGCCCCGTGACCGTCGTCCACCCCGACGCCATGCGCTACTTCATCAGCATCCCTGAGGCCGTGAGCCTGGTGATCCAGGCCGGGACGTTCGGCGGCTCCGGCAGCATTTATATGCTCGACATGGGCGAGGAGATCAACATCCTCGAACTGGCCGAGCGCATCATCCGCCTCCGCGGCCTGCGCCCTGGCCACGACATCGAAGTAGTCTTCACCGGTCCCCGCCCGGGCGAAAAGCTCCGTGAGGAACTCGTCGCCGACTTCGAGCGGATGGAGCCGACCGAACACGCGAAGGTCAACCGCCTCTCGGCCGATGTCGCCGTTCAGGAACCGGAGATCGTCCGCCTGATCGGCGAGATCGAGACGATGGTCTGGGGCGACCGGGACGAGTTGCGGCGGCGCATTCACCTGGTCGCCCGGCGCTACTCCCGCGATGGCGTGGCGGACCAACCATCCACGGCTCCGTCGAAAGAGGTCCCCGCGTGAGCGATTATCGGGTACACCCCACGGCCGAGGTGCACGGCCAGGCCGTGATCGGCGCCGGTTCCTCGATCTGGCACCAGGCCCAGGTGCGTGAAGGGGCGACCCTCGGTCCGGGCTGCATCATCGGCAAGGGCGCCTACATCGGCGAGCACGTCACCCTCGGCGCCAATTGCAAGATTCAGAACTACTCCTGCGTCTATCCCGGCGCGACCCTCGAAGACGGCGTCTTCGTTGGCCCCGAAGTGGTCTTCACGAACGACAAGTACCCCCGTGCCATCAACCCCGACGGCACCCTCAAATCCGAATCCGACTGGGAGATCGGCAAGACGCTCGTGAAGTACGGCGCCGCCATCGGTTCTCGCGCGGTCATCGTCACCGGCGTCACCATCGGCCGCTGGGCGCTGGTCGCGGCGGGCGCGACGGTCACGCGGGACGTGCCCGACCACGGACTCGTCGTGGGCGCCCCGGCCAGGCACGCCGGTTGGGTCTGCACCTGCGCGCGGCTGCTCGACGAGTCGCTGACATGCGCCTTCTGCGGCGCGCGTTACGCTCGTACGGAGGCCGGGCTGGCTCCCTCGGCGTAGACCCTCACCCCCGGCCCCTCTCCCGCTGCGGCGGGCGAGGGGAGCGAACGTACGGATCACAGCGAGCAGCGGGGTGCCATCCTCGCCGGAGTAACGGCATGCGGCCGCAGCGAAAGGACTAGCCATGACCACTGCCCAACAGCGCCCGTTTATCCCCGTGGCTAAACCCCTCGTCGGCGAGGAGGAGAAGCGGGCCGTGCTCGAGGTCCTGGATAGCGGCCAGCTCGCCCAGGGCGGGCGCGTGGCCGCCTTCGAGGAGTCGTTTGCGGCCTACATCGGGACGCGCCATGCGGTGGCCGTGAACAGCGGCACGGCCGCGCTGATCGTCGCCCTGCAGGCCCACGGCGTGGGGCCCGGCGACGAAGTGATCACGACGCCGTTCAGCTTTATCGCCACGGCGACCAGCATCATCGCCTGTGGCGCCCGGCCAGTCTTCGTCGATATCGACCCCTTCGACCTGAACCTCGACCCGGCCTTGATCGAAGATGCGATTACGGACGCGACGAAGGCGGTGATGCCGGTCCATCTGTACGGCCACCCGGCCCGCATCGCTGAGATCCGGGAGATCTGCGACGATAACGACCTCGCCTTGATTGAAGACGCCGCCCAGGCGCACGGCGCCGACCACGCCGGCAAGCGCGTTGGCCGCTTCGGCACCGGCTGCTTCAGCTTCTACCCGACGAAGAACATGACGACGGGCGAGGGCGGGATCATCACGACCGACGACGACGAGGTGGCGCGGATGGCCCGGATCATCCGCAGCCACGGCCAGGAACAACGTTATGTCCACGAATACTTCGGCCTGAACTGGCGCATGACTGACCTCTGCGCCGCTATCGGCCTCGTCCAGATGGGCCACATCGAAGGCTGGAACGAGGCTCGCATCCAGAACGCCGAAGTGCTTTCTTCGTTGATCACGACGGTCGAAACGCCGCGGGTGCGGGCAGGGGACCGCTCGGTCTTCCACCAGTACACAGTCCGCGTCCCTAGCGACCGCGACGCCTTCGCCCAGCGGCTGAACGCCGCCGGCGTGGGCACCGGCGTCCACTACCCGGTGCCAATCCACCAGCAGCCGATCATGCGGAAGCTCGGTCTCGGAGGCGTGGAGTGCCCTGTCGCCGAAGCGGCCGCTCGGTCGGTGCTCTCGCTGCCCGTGCACCCGTCGCTCACCCGGGAGGACCTGGAGTACATCGCGGAACAGGTGAACCTGCTCGCTCAGCCATAGCGCCGCAACTTGCGCACAGCCCCGCCTTCACGGTAGATCACACTCCCACACGCACCGGCTCCCCAACGAGCCGGACTCCCACCAGAAAGGCGGCCGCACGCTTGGCTGACTACAAGAAACCACTCCCCCAGGCCACGCCCGAAACCCAGGACTTCTGGGACGGCCTGAAGCGCGGCGAGTTCCGGCTCCAGCGCTGCAAGGCGGCCGGGCACGTCTACTTCCCGCCGCGCCCGTTCTGCCCCCGTTGCGCAACGCGCGAGGTCGAGTCGTTCACGGCCAGCGGCAAGGGCCGCCTGCACAGCTACGTCATCAACCACCGCCCGGCCCCCGGCTTCGAGGCCGACGCGCCCTACGCGATCGCCATCGTCGAACTGCACGAAGGCCCCCGCCTGATGTCGAACATCGTCGGCGTCGCCCAGACGCCCGAGGCGCTCCCGCTCGACATGGAGCTGGAACTGGCCGCCACGGCAGTGACCGATGAGGTCACCCTGCCCCTCTTCCGGCCTGCGGGAGGCGCACGATGAAGCAGAAAAGCATCGCAGTCATTGGCGCCGCCGAGACGACGGAGATGGGCCTTATCCCGGGCCTCTCTCAGATCGGCCTCCACGCCGACGCCGCCCTCAACGCGATGGCCGACGCCGGCCTCACCCCCGCCGACATCGACGGCGTCGCCTGCGCCGGCAGCTCCCCGAACGAAGTCGCCTGGTACCTGGGCATCACGCCGACCTACGTCGATGGCACCTCGGTCGGCGGCTGTTCCTTCATGCTCCACGTCCGCCACGCGGCCGCGGCGATCAACGACGGCCTCTGCGACACCGTCCTCATCACCCACGGCGAGAGCGGGCGCTCGCGGATAGGGGCCGGCGGCTTCGGCGGCGGCCGTTCGACCCTGCAGGGCCAGTTCGAAGGGCCCTACGGCACCTTCGGGGCGCCGAGCACCTTCACCATCCCCTTCCTCCGCTACATGAAGCAGTACGGCGCGACCGAAGAGCAGCTCGCGATGGTCGCCGTGGTCCAACGCGAATGGGCCGGGATGAGCCCGCGCGCCTCCTTCCGGGACCCGATCACCGTGGAGGACGTGCTCAACTCACGGATGATCGCCTACCCCTTCCACCTCCTCGAATGCTGCCTCGTGACCGACGGCGGCGGCGCCCTGATCCTGACGAAGGCGGACCGGGCGAAGGACTTCAAGTCGAAGCCGGTCTACATCCTCGGCACGGGTGAGAGCGTCGAGACGCCGATGATCAGCCAGATGGAGGACCTCACGAGTTCGAAGGCCTTCAAGGTGTCCGGCAAAAAAGCCTTCGCCGAGGCCGGGATCGGCCACGCTGACGTGGACCACCTGATGATCTACGACGCCTTCGCCCACCTGCCGATCTACGGCCTCGAAGACCTGGGCTTCTGCCAGCCGGGTGAGGCTCCGGGATTCATCGCGGCCGGGAACACGCGCCCCGGTGGCAAGTTGCCGCTCAACACGAACGGCGGTGGCCTGAGCTACATGCATTCGGGCATGTACGGCATGTACGCCCTCCAGGAGAGCGTCCGCCAGATGCGGGGCGTCGCCCCAGGCCAGGTGAAGGGCGCAAGGATCAGCGTCTGCCACGGGGTTGGCGGCATGTTCGGCGCGGCCGGGACGATCATCTTCAGCAACGAAGCGCCGTAGCGGTGGGCGGCAAAGCTACCTTTGAGAGGCGCTAGCCCGCAGGCGCGGCCACCGCGGAGGTGCTGCTTGGGACAGGTTTCGGTATGCCTCACGTTCGACTTCGACGCGATCTCGGTGAAGCTCGGGGCCAGGGGCACTGCCTCGCCGAGCGAGATCTCGCGCGGTGAGTTCGGGGCAGTCGGCGCACCCCGCCTCCTCGCACTGCTGAAGCGCCACGAGATCCGCACGACCTGGTTCATCCCCGGCCACACGATCGAGACCTACCCGGAGACCGCACGGGCGGTCGCCGCTGCCGGCCACGAGGTCGGCCACCACAACTACTGCCACGAGAACCCGCGGGGGCTCTCCCCGGATGAGGAGCGCCGCATCCTCGAACGTGGTATTTCTTGCATCGAGAAGCTGACGGGGGCGCGCCCGCGAGGCTACCGCTCACCCGCCTGGGACCATTCCCCGCAGACCGTTGAACTGCTCGTCGAACTTGGGTTCGCGTACGACTCCAGCCTGATGGCGGACGACTTCACACCCTACTACTGCAGGACCGGGGACACGGCCAGCGCGGACGGACCGTTCCAGTTCGGCCCGCAGGTGCCGCTCGTGGAAGTGCCGGTCGATTGGACGCTCGACGACTGGCCCTACTTCGGGCTCAACTGGCAGGCCCACCACATCGGCCTGCGCACACCGAACGAGGTATTCGAGGTCTGGGCGGGCGAGTTCGACTACATGTACGCGAATATCGATGGGGGAGTGTTCACCTTGACGATGCACCCGCAGATCATCGGCCGGGGCTCACGGCTGCTGATGCTTGAACGGCTTATTTCGCACATCGCCGGGCGCCCGGGCGTGGCATTCCGCCCGCTGGCGGAGGTCGCCGAAGCGTTCCGGGCCGCGAACCCATTCCCCACTGGAGTGACACGATGACAGGCGGACCGCTGATCATCGGGCTCGCGGGGACGATCGCGGCCGGCAAATCGACCGTCGGCCAGATCCTCGCCGAGCGGGGAGCCGTGCACTGCGATGGCGACAAACTCGTCCACACCCTCTACGACCCGGGGACGCCGGGCTTCGAACGGGTCGTCGCAGCCTTCGGGCCCGATATCGTCGGTGGCGACGGCAAGGTCGACCGCAAGCTCCTGGGGGCCAGGGTCTTCGGCAAACCGGACGAGATGAACAAGCTGACCGCCGCGATCGGGTCGATCGGCGAGGCGATCCACGCCGTCATCGCGAGCTGGCGTACGGGACTCGGCCCCGGCAACGTGGGCGTGATGGAGGCCGTGAACCTGCTCGAACCCGGTTACGCCACCTGGTGCGACCAGGTCTGGCTCATCGCCGT